>MUGD01000020.1 GCA_002900555.1 Thermoplasmata archaeon M9B2D
TAAGTAGAAAAACGTTGTACCGATTTTTACCTATAATATTAAAGATCAAAGGTGGAAAAAGAAAGAAATTTATCAGAGTTCAAGTCATCATCTCTTGAACAATTGGGTCTCAGAGAGGAGGAATATAAAACTAAAAAAAGGAAAGGGAGTTTGGCAGAAAACATATTTTCTTCATATTTCCCCTCATGAATATACTTCTTGGTATTCTGCCACTCTTCTCTCTAGACCGACAATATCGTGTCGATCAGCAAAACAAAAAGTGTATTATTAAAACCATGTCACTGATTTTTTCCTGATCTCTTATTTTTATTTTTTCCAAACATTTAAATGAGTATAGATGATTGCAATGCATGACCTGATTTGTAGGGGGGACAGCCGATACAATACCAGAAATATGTAAGGTTCATTTTTATTATGTTCATTCTCTGTCCACTCATACTCCAGCAGGTTATAGGTGTAGAAGCAAAGATATTTGATATACCAAAATTTAAAGACATGAGGCCGCATCCTTTTGTAAACTATCTTGGGTGGGTTATTGGGAAAATAATTCCAAAAATTTCTTTTAATGAGGGGTTTAAAGCAAGTCCTTCAAATATCACACTAGGGGTCAATGAAAAAGTAATTTTCGAGGTGGGGAACTGTGACCTTGAAACAGGTAACTTTACACCTGTGAAGGATTGGTTCTTCTTTGCTGATCGTTTTTTACACTTCGAAGCCGAGGTTCTTAGTGGAAACCCCGATGGCGTCTGGTTTATCAATTTTAACCCACCAACCCTGTCGATAAAGCAAACAAGAATTCTAGTCACCAATGTCACACTTTCGTTGACATCGCCGCCAATGGCTGATGAGCCTATTCAGGATACCATCATTCGCATCACTGTTTACGACACATGGGTGATGAAAAATCTATGGTGGCCAGAAAATAAATCATATTGGCCTGGGGGAGATGAATGGTATCTTGGTGCAACTGTTTTGGTTCCTTGGTGCGTTAGGAGGTTTTGGTTCACTTAGTGGAAAAATATTAACAGATGGGTATACGGTTGACGTCCTAGTCACCGTTAAACCTTTCCATGCAGCAAAAATCCAGGCGTTACCCCCATCAAAACTCTCCCCGAATCAGATCACCTCCATCCCCGTGTTAATCCAGAATCAAGGTAACTACAACGACACCTTCAACTTTAAGATCCGAGCTGAAAACGGCTATCCATTGCTTCTAACAGACAATACCACCATCACGCTTCAACCAGGGGAACAAGGACAGGCGTTGGTCGGTGTGGCGGTCCCTGCACATATTCTTGACACAGGCACGCTTCATTCTCTTATCCTTGAGACGTACTCCGCTGAAGAACCAGGTAGCATCATCGCCTCGCAGCGTATCTTTATCGAAACACAAGGGATTTATCTTTCTGAAGAAAACAGCGTATATACGCTTGCGCTGATGGTTTTCTTTTTCATTGTTCTGCTTCTGTTGATCCGATGGTGGCGGAAACTTGTTGGCGGCAAAACCATGGTACAACCGGAGAAACCCTGGAAGATCCCAGAGGAGCAGCGACACCTCCGGGAGTTGAAACGAACCAGCAGAGAGGCCTATGAACAAGAACGGCTCATGATGCAGGATGACTATACATCCGCGTTGCTCTGGTATAAAAACGAAAAAAAAGTAGGTAGAAAGAAACCACAGAAAGAACCTCGGAAAAAGATTCTTCCGGCTCTTTCTAAAAAGATAGTTCAACCGATAAAGGCAATAGGCAAACCAAAAAAGAAACAGAAAGAAAAACAAAAGAAACAAAGTCCTGTACCGTCGAAAAAACCCATGGTAAGACAAAAACAAAAGATCCCTACACCGGTTGCTACCGTACAAGAAACCAGTTTGGAAAAAGCACTTGCCAAAATTAAAAAGGAACAGAAAAAGCAACTGCGCAGTCTGAAATAACCATCTATTCTGTTCTCATCTTTTTATACACTTGTATGATAAAAGTAGCAATTAGAATAATACCACATATTAGATAAAGCCAAAAACCAACCCCAGGTCCCCATTGACACAACACAGGCTTATTGTATTCTGTACCTGGAATCGATACAGAAAGCATTCCTTGCCCCATAAAACTCCCGACGCCAGCCTTTGTAAAAACAGACATAGCACTAACAAACACCACTAAGGAAGCAATAACAAAAGCTAAACATCCAATCAATAAAAAAAGTTGCCATTTTTCCTTCTTCATATGAATCGAAATAAGCAAGAAAAAAACTAGGAGACTTATGATGATGGTAAGAACTGGAATCAGCATGATAACAACCGAAAAAATCTCTGGGAGAAACGCAAGATCCCCAGCAATAATTTCAGAGGTCATCGTCATGGAAACTAAGTGTAATGGTACTAAAAATAAGGTTGAAGAGGTTTGAACACCTAACGAAGCCCCCTGCAGCGACCACCATGGCAATACAAGAGAAACTCCAAAAATACCTATGATGAACAAGAAAAGGCAATACATCGGATTTTTTCTCATAAATCCAAAAATAAAACCTAGAGTAACGAATACACAAAAAAAGACAAAGACAACAACCGGTAATATTGGCTCTTGAATAGTAATTAAATCAACACTGCGTTCACTTATTACCCAAACCGTGCGCTGACCAATAACGATTCCATGGAGAACTACCTTTATCAGATAAAGACCGGGAGGAACCGAAAATGCATCTATGGAACCATTAAGACGTATTTCTTTGGTCTTTCCTCCACGACTCATCTGAATGGTCGCACCATGTAACGCATTACCCTGCGAATCAAAAACATGAAACTTAACTGGAAATTCCGCGGGAAACACAAACAAGCCATCCGGTGAAGGGATGCTGATTTCTTTTTCAATACTGAAAGATTTATACTGAATCTGCAGAAGGTATTTCGCAGAAAGTAAGTCCTTGAACTGATATGAATCATAATTTTTTTTCTCAGAAACTAGTATGATTGGCGTCTGCATTGCGGTGCTTGTCAATCGAGGAATAACATCGATTTCAAGAGGTAAACCCCAAAGATCAACCAGTGTTACCATCCAATCATATTGCGAAAGTTCTACGGTTTTTCTAAAAGGAACCATGGTACGACTATACCGCAATCGAATGGATTCATTAACCAGCTCAAAACCGCGATAGAGAACTACCAACTGATACGATTCCTTCTGATTACAAGGAGCAGCAAGACGTGCAACCCCATCAGCATCCGTTGTATTCTGAGCAATGGCTATACTGTGTTGAAAAAGAACGACTTGTGCATCAGCGACACCAGAGCCTTTCTGGTCAATAACAGTAACCTCACAGGACCCCTGAGGATGACAAAACATATGGATGGAAGAATTCTTTGTAAGGTCAACCACCGTAGAACCGATAAAACGTCGTTGGTTGCCAAACCGCGGGTTATCCTTAAAGACTTTTACAACATAGCAACCTGGTTCGAGGCTTTCAAAGTAAACTCGTTTAAACAAGGAGAAATTACGAAAATCAATCATATGAATAGCTGTTACCAATACATCTTTCAGGGACGAACCTTCCTCTGATTGCATGGACCCTTTTAAGGGAAGACGACCTGCTGTACCAGCATACACCATTCTCGCATCACGATGGACTTCAACAGTAACATACGGAAAACGACGCCCGGTGAATGCGGAAAAAACAGAGCCAAACGGAAACGATGATACGTGATGAACAAAGACAGTAAGCGAAACATGCTGTTCCGTAATGGCATCTTCTGATGGATCATCCGTACGTACCGATGGTTTCATCGGTACAAGTGTCTGGAACATCTGAGCTTCCTTCTCAATTAACGGATAGCCTCCATAAGGGGAAGAAACAAACTCAGCGTCGTATTCAGCAACAAACCCTTCAGGGATCACCATATCTTTCCCTGCAATGTTTTTTTCATAGGCGTTACGACTGCATTCAATCGCAGCAATCGTATAGTCCAAACCAGGAAGGTGAGGGTATTTCGACTCGTACGCCTTTAGTTGTATTCCATCACGTTCATTTTCCCCTGATTTCACTACAGAGGGAGAACCAAAAATCAAGGCATGAACTGTTCCAGTGCCTCCTTCATCAAACGAAACCCATGCATTCGTTCCCATATCGACATCATCTGATGTTGTAAGAAGCCATATCACCGGATCTTTCTGAGTAGATTCCGGATTGAGATCTACTCGATATTCTTCTATCGTATCATGTTCAGAATACAAATGGAAATATGGGAAAATTGTACCGAAGTTCAAGTCTGCAATGGATGCACTTTGTATCCCACCGCACTGTAGTGACGCATAGGTGCCATCGGTATTTGATGTTTCATAGACTTGGCATTCCTTCAATGCTTCATGAACCACATGCACCTGGATTCGTTCCAAGGATGTTGGACAATAGAAATACTTATACACCGCAGTAGTCCGCAGGGTTTTATCGGTGGATCTGCTGACAATCTTGCATGAAACCATCAAATTTCCATCACAGAGGATTTCCTTGGATAACAATTCCTGGCTTGTGGAGGAATACTGCCACATCTCCTCGGCATGATAATAGACGAATTCGAAGGATGCGATTGCTACTCCGTTGTTGGGGACTACCTCTGTAGAACTTTCTTTTAGTTTTGTCACGCATTGTGCAGTCGTATACCATAAGAACTTTCCTTCTTGCGCAACCACATAGCGAATGGAATCATCCTGAGAAATCTGATAAAAATGAGATTCTAAGGGGTACCCAGGAATCGGTTCATAGTAATAGGAGGAGTCCTTAATGGATACATAATCAGGGTATTCCGGAGATATGGTTGGTGATTCATCGTAGTAGATATAATATCGTTCAGTTCCATCTGCTTCTGGGGGGATGAGAAACACAAGGTTACAAGAAACGATGTGATCTTCATCACAATGCATAAGCTCATAAAGTTGGGATTCAACCTCCAAGTTATTGTTTTTGTTTTGACAAATTACCCGTACAGAATGCTTTGTTTCGTTGACCGCCCAACAGGGAGAATCAAATCGAAGTGAGAGATCAACAGGTTGGTATCTCGCATGGTCTTCGTCTGTCTTTAAATCTAGGATGATTTCCTGGCGAAACGACCAAGCATCATCCCACCAACTCTCCTCCTCCGCCAAAATCTGCAGAGGCATTACGAGGAACAGGAAAATCCCTACCAGGATTGAAACACGCATGGTTTTTGCCAACATGACGGCGTACAAACCCCCACTCTTTAATATATTTCTTAAGAAATAATTATTGGTTTGTATTATATTATCTTTTTTACATTGAAAAAAAGACAGAAATCAGAGGACTTTACCTTTTTTAATCACGGTTTCTACTAAATTAACCCCAAAATGATAGGGGAGAAACTGATGATTTGGACAATCAAGGAGAAGGACATCCGCTTGTTTCCCTTTCTCCAGACTCCCGACACCATTATGCATTCCTATCGCACATGCAGCGTTAAACGTCGCTGCGGTAATCGCTTCTGCAGGAGTCATCTGCATATTCAGACATGCAAGTTGAATAATGAACTGCATGTTTTCTGTCCAACAGTTCGGATTTAAATCAGTCGCCACAGCAATCGGAACACCCAAGTCAATCATCTTTCGTGCTGGAGCATAGCGTTGCATCATCAGACAAAACGGTGTTCCTGGGAGAAGCACCCCGGTAACCTGTTGTTGTGCCATTGCTCGTAAACCCGCCGTGGAAGAACATAGCAGATGATCAGCGCTTATCGCTCCGATCTCTGCAGCCAGAGAAGCACCCCCAGTAAGCGCTATCTCATCAGCATGAATCTTAGGAACAAGACCATGTTTCTTTCCTGCCGTAAGGACCTTCCTTGCCTGTGCAATGGTAAAAACGCCTTTCTCACAAAACACATCGCAGAATCGTGCGAGCCCTTTGGTTTCTGGCAGCATCTCATTTATCACAATTTCTACGTATTCGTTTGAATTTTTATCTGAAGGAACTGCATGTGCACCAAGAAAGGTCGATATGATATCTATCGGATGAGTCTCTTGGAGTTTTTTTTGAACCTGCAGAAGTTTTACCTCTGTTTGAACATCCAGTCCATAACCGGTTTTCGCTTCACAGCAGGTCGTACCATACGAAAGCATGGTATCAAGACGCTTCTTGCTTTCCTTTAGCAGTTGCGTCGATGTAGCCTTCCGAGTCAGGTTAACCGTGTGAAATATCCCACCACCACGTCGGAGAATCTCTAGATAAGACACACCAGCAAGTTTCAAATTCAGCTCAAACTCACGAGATCCAGCAAACACCACATGAGTATGGGGGTCTACAAACCCAGGCATGACTAATTTTCCCGAGGCATCAATAATGATATCTGTCTTGTATCGGAGATGCTTCCCGACATCAACAATTATACCATTTTTTATAGCAATCGAGCCGTTTTTTATAATACCAAGGTTCTTCATCTGCTGTCGTATTCGGGGTTTTTTCGGTCCTTTTAGGGTGAGCAGTTCCTCTGCGTGAGTGATAAGGATATCAACAGATTCCATAGATTATTCCCAAATAGTTAAATGAAGGACTCTTCATTAAGGTTTACGGTGAAACGTTTATGGCACGACTTATAGAATGCGTACCAAATTTTAGCGAAGGGAAAAATAAACAGACAATCGACACCATCCATAACTTAATAATGAAACACACAGACGTTACGTTACTTGATTTTACCCCGGACGCTGATCATAACCGTACCGACGTTACCCTTATCGGCCCTCCTGAAGCAGTCAAAGCGGTTGTCTTAGAAATCGCTCTGAAGTGCGTTGAACTGATAGATATGAACAAACACAAGGGGGAGCATCCACGTATGGGAGCAATCGACGTTGTCCCATTCATCCCTATAACAGAGGTTGACATGGCAGAATGCATCCAACTTGCCAATGAGTTTGCAAAAGAGTTTTCTGAAAAGACCAACGTGCCGTGCTACCTGTATGAAGAAGCAGCCAAAAGAGAAAATCGGCGGAATCTCGCTGACGTTCGCCGAGGTCAATACGAGGGCCTTAAAGAAGAGATTGGAAAAAACCCTGATAAAATTCCAGACTATGGACCAAACAAGATCCATTCAACCGCTGGAGCAACCGCTGTCGGGGCACGATTCTTCCTCATCGCCTTTAACGTCAACCTCGGTACATCCAACATCACAATAGCAGATGAAATAGCAAAAGCTGTCCGACACAGCAGTGGGGGTTTCCGATACGTCAAGGCGAAAGGATTTGAGATTAAAGAACGAGGGATCGTACAAGTCTCCATGAATCTAACAAACTATCAAAAAACATCGATTTTCCGCGTGTTTGAAACCATTAAAAATGCGGCTGAGCGGCATGGCGTTGCCGTCATCGGGAGCGAAATCGTAGGCTTAGTGCCCCTAGAAGCATTAGTTGATACGACAAATCACTATCTCCGTCTCGAACAGTTCACTATAAATCAGGTGTTGGAAAAAAGGCTCTTGGAAATAAAAAAGTGATTCCTATGACAAAACTCGTAAACCAGACAGTAGGATTGTTCCTAGACGAACTTGCATCAAACAGCCCAGCACCAGGTGGGGGAAGCGTCGCTGCATTATCAGGAGCGGTAGGTGCCGCACTTTCTTCAATGGTTAGCAATCTCACCAAAGGAAAACAAGGCTATGAACCCGTGCAGGACGATATAACAGAACTCCTAGAAAAAAGCGAGAACCTACGAAAAGAACTCACGGATCTTATTGACAAGGATACCGAAGCGTTTAACAAAGTCATGAGCGCACTAAAAATGCCAAAAGAAACAGATGAACAAAAAGAGAAAAGAAAAAATGCCCTACAAATCGCGTTTAAACATGCAGCAGAAGTCCCATTGGAGACAGCGCAAAAATGCGCCCAAGTTATTGAAATCGCCTGTGTTATCGCTCAGAAAGGAAATAAAAATTCGATAAGCGACGCAGCAGTTTCAGCAGTAATGTCACGTGCAGGAGTTCAAGCCGCTATCCTCAATGTACGGATAAACCTCGGATCAATTAAAGACCCCGCATACGTCCAACAGCGGTCGACACAGCTTGAGGAACTCTGGAACCATGCTACAGAGAAATCAGCAGAAGTTCTTGCTATCGTCGAAAAAACCCTATAAATCCCCACAAGGGATGCTCCATGATGACCTCACCAAAGATTCTCTATGACATTTTGTTTAATACTTTTGGACAGCAATACTGGTGGCCTATCGATAGACAATATCATCATAAACAAAAGAGCGACCCCCGTTTTGAAATAATCATCGGAGCTATCCTTACCCAGAACACCGCCTGGACCAACGTGGAAAAAGCACTTGATAACCTTAAAAGACAAAAAGCCTTGACAATTCAGATCATAGCTCATATAGATGACTGGACCTTAAAGACAATGATACAACCATCAGGGTTTTTTAACCAAAAAGCAGAACGTCTTAAGCGCTTTACATCGCATATAGAAGAAAAATATGCAGGGGATTTGCAGGAGTTTTTTTCACACGACACATTAGAAATTCGGAAGGAGCTGCTTTCTTTACATGGGATAGGACCAGAAACAGCTGATTCGATTCTCTTATATGCCGGAAACCATGCTGTTTTTGTCGTTGATTCATATACAAAACGAATCTGTCAACGATTTCCGTTTCCCGTAGATTGCAGCTCATATGAGGATATTCAGCTTTTCTTTGAAAACGCACTGTGCATCACCACCTCAAAAAAGGAAATGGTGCCGATATTCAAAGAATTCCATGCTCTCTTGGTAAAACTCGCAAAGGAGTACTGCTGGAAAAACAAACCTCACTGCATCACATGCCCACTAACCAATCTATGTAAGAAGCTCCTCTAGTTTACCACGTAACACCGCAGCAGGGATATCAGGAAGTGAAATGATCTGGGATTTCCCAACCTGACCTGCCCCGGAGGGTTTTACTTTGATAAATCCAGTTTGTTCGATTTCCTTTAGATAATTCCAAAACATGGTATGCGCTCGTGCCTCCTCCCCATATTCCTCACAAGTGATTGCATATGTTTTCTCCACTTCACCGGTGTTTGCGTACGCTACATTTTCCTTCTGCAATTTTTTAGCAATGGCTAAGAGGGTGAGCAACTGGTGTTTCCCTAGATTCTTTAGTTTTGTTTCGGTCACAACCGAATAGGTTTCTGCTTTTGCGGCACGAACATGCTCTGGAGTCACCTGCTTTGCCTGTTTCTCATCAGCGAACAGCCCTGCTTTCCAGAGAAGTTCTATAGAAAAACGTGCATCGCCAGAATCACTTGCGATATCAGCGATAAGCTCAATACTCTCCGTAAGGACCGTATGTGCATGAAAGGCAAGATCTACCCGTTGTCGTATTATGTCATAAAGCTCATCACGTGTATATCTCTCTAGGACGATGATGTTGCTTCGTTTAAACGTGCTAAGAACCGCCTCTTCTAGCTCAACGAAAACATCTTTCTGAGAAATCATAATAACTGAGACAGGAGTTGCTGCTTTCATTGTCTCATCATTAAACCTGGTGAGGTCATAAATCAGATTTGATCCATCCTTCTTCAACAAGGCATCAACCTCATCAAGTACAAGAATGAGCTGGACTTCTTTCCGCTGAAGCTGCGTACGAAGAACCTGTAACATCTCCTGCACCGAGAACCCTCTATCAGGGAATCGGGGGTCAAAATGATTCAAAACACCCAGAAGCACCATGGCATTTGTGGACCGTTTTCGACAATTGATATGAACGTATTCGAGTATCTTCCCCTGTTTTCGTGCAATCTGAACAAGCGACTGACAGAAATATTTCGTCATTGCGGTTTTACCGGTTCCAACCGGCCCTCGGATACACGCGTTTTGTGCGATATTAACAAAAAGAGGTTTGAACAGCAAAGCAAGTTTTTTCAGCTGTTCAGTCCTATGAGGGAGTTCACTAGGGACATAATCAAAATCAAGCGCATGAAGATCTTTAATGACAGATGACGAGAACAATTCATCTTCAATAATACTGCCCATACCAAAAGGGTAATATCTATTGGTAATAAAGCTTTATCTTCTTCGTTGGATAAAGATTATACACCCGTATGATATTGAGATTACAATGGGAGACGAAAACGAAGTTCAAAAATCATTAGATTTTCTAAAACACACGTTTCAAATGTACTACGCTTCAAATAAAATGGAGCTTCCTGACCGCTTTGGACGTAGAGAATTTGCTTTTATCCTCTTCGGTGGAAAAGGCATGGTAAGACACCTTGGGTTTGAGAAAAGGGAGTTACTCTGGGATTTCCTCGCAGAACGAGGACCACAGCATGCATATTACTCGTCTGCCTATTACCAGTATCCCGCTGCCTCAAAAATGATTGAGAAAAACTGGATGGGGGCAGAACTTATCTTTGATTTGGATTCAGATCATCTCCCAAATGCGCAGCAAATGGGGTATGTCGAATCGCTAGTAGCTGTAAAAAAAGAGTTTATCAAATTGATTGATGAGTTTTTGCTTGGTGATTTTGGGTTTAAAGAAAAGCACATAGAGCTATATTTCAGTGGAGGGAGAGGGTATCATTGCCATGTAAAAGACCCAGCGGTTCTTGATTTGGACAGTAATGAACGACGAGAAATCGTCGATTACATCACAGGACGCGATCTTCAGGATTCGCTTATCTTCCATGAAGAAGCAACCGGCAGGAGACGGTATGGGAGTCATTCATTCGCCAGTGGTAAAAGTTTAAAGATGCCGACACCAGATCAAGATGGATGGAAAGGCAGAATCAGTCGAGGAATTATCGAACTTGTTCATGAGATAAAAAAAAGCGATGACCCTCGGAAGAGATTAGAGGAATATGGGGTTCGTCCACGTGATGCAGAGCGCCTCGTAGCAGAGCTTTCAGAGGAGCGAATGAGACGGATACAGGATGGGTTGCTTGATCAGTCCAAGACCATCCGTAAGTTCTTCTTAAATAGCGCATTGCGGAAAACTGCGGTATCGCTCACCGCTGGGGAGACCGATGAACCAGTCACCTGTGACGTGAAACGGCTCATTCGATTGCCATCCTCGTTACACGGAAAAACAGGTTTAAAGGTCGTAAAAATCGCTGTTGACGATTTAAAAGAGTTTGATCCCCTCCGAGACGCCGTTATATTACCTGAGGATCCTGTTCATATCACCCTGCAAAAATCGTTAAATGTACAGATGAAGAACCAACAGTTCCACTTAGAAAACGGTGATCAGGAAGTACCAACCTATCTGGCTGTCTTTCTCATAGGACGAAAACAAGCAACACTTCTGTAGCCTCATTCTTAATGTAAAATCGGCGATACTAGATAGGAAGGAGAAAAACGATTTCCCCCCTTCTGTCACATTCAGGGGGTTACCCGTACTGTCATTTCTGAAAAAAAAGGAAGATTTTGTCTAAACGAACCTAAGAGCCTCCAGGTTAAAGGGAGCTGCGGTGTTCATGTTCAGTCGCTTATGGATCGTTGATGACAAATCCACACATTTTGATTCTTCACCATGACCAAATATGACGCGTTCAGGGCGAGGTGACATATTGTTAATGAACCCGACGAGCTGTCGTCTGTCGCTATGCCCAGAGAACCCATCACAGGTTTCTACGTTCATTTCTACAGGCAGACTTACGATGTTTCCTCCAACGTTCATAGGGACTTCCTTTGCGCCTCGTTGAATCCTCCGACCGATCGTTCCTTCCGCTTGGTACCCAACGAACACCAAGGTGTTTTTATCTTCCCCAGACCAGTTTTTAAAGTATTCCATGACTGGCCCACCATTCATCATACCACTGGTGGCAAGCACGACACAGGGGTCCTTGTCAGCAAGTATTTTTTCTCGCATTTCACCACTATCGACTCGTTTGAAAATCTCAGAAAGTAATGGATTATCACCTTGCTGGAAAATCTGGGTCCGTAGTTTGTTGTTCAAATATTCAGGGTATGCGGTGTGAATCGCAGTAGCCTCCCAGATCATTCCATCCAAATAGACCGGGATTTCAGGGATTTCTTTCATCTTCACAAGACTTTCCATGACAATCATGACTTCCTGGCTTCGCCCAACGGCAAACACAGGAACAAGGACTTTCCCTTTCTTTTTCATCGATGTACGAATGATATCTTTTAATCTATCTGTTGCCTCTTTCCGGCTGGGTTGAAAATCGTCATGTCCTCCATACGTTGATTCAATGACAAGAGCCTCTGCACGGGGAAAATGGTTTATCGCCGGGTTAAACAACCAGGTGCGTTCAAATTTGATATCGCCAGTAAACGCTATGTTATACAATCCATCACCGATATGGAAGTGACAAATAGAAGACCCAAGGATATGACCTGCGTTATGAAACGTAAGCCGGATATCAGGGGTAATATCAGTCGTGTCCCCATATCCCATCACGATGCAATGTTTAATCACATTCCTGATGTTCTCAGAGGAGTACGGAACTTTTTTCGCGTCTGCAGCAGCAACCTTAATATAATCCATTTGTAGCAGCGTCATCAGGTCTCGTGTCGGCGGGGTACAATAGATAGGACCATCATAGCCGTATTTATACAAAATCGGTACCAACCCGCAATGGTCGAGATGCGCATGGGTGATGACGACCGCATCGATTTTCTCTAGTGGCAGAACCTCGGGAAGATGAATATAGGGAGACCCGTTGTTCTCAGCAGAGACATCAATACCACAGTCAATCAACACCTTGCTATCCTGGGTATGGAGCATAGTACACGAACGACCTACCTCGCGAAAACCACCAAGGGCAATCATACGGATATATTTCTCTCCAGTTGAAGCACCACGATGAATCTTCCGACCAATTTTCCGCAAAATATCTTTCCGTTCGTCACTCATCGAACGGAGGTAGCCCCGTATCTCCTGAACGGTCTTTGATTGAATCGGTGGTGCACGAACGATGCTTGGCGCCCAGTTGATCTTCTTTCGTATTTCATTTAAGAGTTGGCCTTCACGTCCGATGGCAGCACCAGGTTTCAACGCCTCAATAGTGACCTCACCGACATCAGGTTGGAAATAGATATTCGTGATTTCTGCTTCTTTGGGGATAATCTGTCGTATTTTCTTTTCTGCAATCTCAATATCGGTAAGGACAGAGGGGTCAGGGCGTACGACAATTCGCTTCTGAAGGGTTTTTGCCATATTCTTTACCAAATCCTTGTTATTAGCAAATTTATCTGGTGTCTTTGTGTAAATAACCAGAAGTGCCCCTTCAAATTCAACTTCGGAGATATCAACACTTGCGGATATCGAACTTCGGATCTTGCCTCGAATTTCTGTTAGAACATCATCAACGGTCATAATCTACCTTTCTTTAAAGCTTGTAAAACGAACTTTACATGTGTATTTATCTGGTAAGTTACCTCTGAGAATACGGATTTGTTACTTCCCCATTTTCTGCAATCGTTTTTTAATTTCTTCTTCTGGTATCATCTTGAATTCTTTCTCGGTAATCACTGCTACATCAGCTCCATTTCCTGAAGCTGAGTCTCGGCCCATCGCGGCAGTAATCGCCCGTAACGCAAGATCGATTCCATCATTTATCGTCATATCATCTCGATATAAATCCTCAAGGACACCAAATGCATAGGGGGATCCAGAGCCACCAGCGGTGTATTTATCAGGAATGGAACCACCGGCTGCATCTAATGAATAGACATGTCCACCAGTAGCATCCCACCCACCGAGAATCAATTGGACATAGTAGGGATAGAATTTCCTGGAATTCAATATATTGGACATCAGGGTCGCAGCGCTTTGCACAGACATTTCCAGGTCCCGTTTAAGGCTATAGAGTTTCGTTTCTGCACTCAGGTAACGGGATAGAACCTGCAAATCACCAACAAGCCCTGCAGTGGCAAGGGCGAGATGGTTATCGATCTGATATAATTTCCTTGTCGCTTTATGGGCAATAAGGGTGCCCATGGTCGCTCTACGCTCTGTTGCGATAACAACACCGTCTTTACATACCAATCCAAGTATCGTGGTACCAGTTTTCTTTAACTCTTCTGTCATAAATTACTCTCCAGTAAACACCAGAAAAATACTGGGTAACGAATCTCATATCTTTTATTTATACTTTTTGGAGTGATGATTCGAGGAGATTCGCAGCTGACAACGTCCTAGTTTGTGGTTAAATTATCGATAGCTCTTTTCCTAATTTCTCGAATTTATTAAGGGCGAAATCAAGATCATTCGTTGTAAGACCCGCGTTCATCATGGTACGAATTCGGGCTTTATCACGTGCAACCATGGGGAACACAATTGGGAGGGCAAAAACCCCTTCATCAAATAAACGATTGCTAAGGTCCTTTGCCTTCCCAGAGTCTCCAACAATTACAGGAGTAATAGGAGTTTCACTTTCTCCGGTATCAAAGCCCAAGGAATTCAATTCTTTTTTGAAATATTTCGTATTATCCCAAAGTCGTTTCACATGTTCTGGTTCTGTTTCTAAGACATCAATTGCAGCTAGTTGCGCACCGGAAACAGCTGGTGGATGTGATCCTGAAAGCAGCCATGTCCGTGATTTATTGTATGCGAAGTTCACAAGGTCTTGACTACCTGCGATTAGACCTCCGACAACACCAAAGGCTTTACTAAACGTCCCCATCTCAACATCGATTTTTCCCTCGATATGGAAATGTGCACCGATTCCACGTCCGTCTTCCCCTATGACTCCTTCGCCGTGAGCATCATCAACGTAGGTCATTGCGCCAAACTCATTAGCAAGTTTTACTATCTTATCCATTGGAGCAATGTCTCCATCCATGGAAAAAACACCATCAGTGATGATGAGAATACGACGGTACTTCTTATCTGCATTCTTTAAGACCCGTTCAAGGTCGCCCACGTCACGATGTTTGAAAATCGCACGGTCCGCCTTGGTCAGCCGGACACCGTCGATGATGCTACCATGGTTCAGCTCATCGCTAATAACGATGTCACCGTCACCGACGAGTTGCGGAATCAGACCGGAGTTTGCAGCAAAGCCGGTTTGATAAATCAATGCAGATTCAGTCCGTTTAAATCGTGCGAGTCGTTTTTCGACTTCCGTATGGATTTTTAGGGTTCCTGCGATTGCACG
The DNA here is from genome assembly GCA_002900555.1 of Thermoplasmata archaeon M9B2D. The sequence continues at coordinate 15,092 of MUGD01000020.1, forward strand.
CACAGAACCAGATCCAGCACCATACTTCTTTGCAGCTTCGATGGCTCCTTGAATCAGACGGGGATGGTTACTGAGGTTAAGGTAATTATTCGAGCACATCATTATGACTTCTTTGCCGTTGACAATCGAATGAGGTTTTGACCCGCTTTCAAGGATACGGATATTCCACTCAAAATGGTTTTTTACTAGCTCATCGTATTCGTCTTTTAAAAATTTATTTGCATTTCGTTTTGTAATTTGCGTCATTATATTGCCTCCAAGAATGATAAGCCCTACCCAAGGGGGTGAGGAAATATGATTCGCATATTAAAACATGTTGGTCTGCAGCTTCACCACCCGACTGAGACGGTATCCGATAATTACCATAAAATACCCTTGTTTCGCAAAAAGAGAATCAAGGGTTTTATCTCCGGTGTCAACCCGTAGAAGCGGGGTAACCATCAGCTTTGAGGGGGTTGCTACGACGATGATGTTGTCAATGCCTATTTTTTTAATGACTCGGGGGCTCAATTGAAGATTCCCACGACCAAGGATGAAGCCTTGTGCCCCGATTGGACTGAGAACTATTTTTACTTTCGGATATTTTTTCAGAAGAGAAAGGATTTGTTCTTCATTTAGATCTCGTCCTATAAGCTGTTTTTGGTAAACAGCGTCAATTCCAAGAAGCGTATGTTCAATATGTAGTTTTTTTGCGATAGCGTCAATGGTCCCTCCTGAACAGAACAAAAACAACCAATCCTTGTGTTTTTCTAGCTCATCTTTGATATGTTCGGCAAGTTCGTCTTTTACTTCCTCGTCAGAGACTGATTCAAAACTTGCTTTGCCTACTTGTACATAGGTCGGTTCAATGATTCCTCGTACGACACCGAATAGCCGGATCTTCCATTCTCCATTGCGATAGAGCTCCTCATCAAGGTCCATGATTTCCACATCACCGATAGTAAGTCTTTTATTGATGAACTCCGACAGCATTTTTGCCGTGGCTTTTGTGTTAATGCCAAAGACACCGGAATGCATTTTGACGCCTGCAGGAATGCCAAGGAGCGGGATTTTTTTATCGACAATAGCATAGATATCTCGTGCTGTTCCATCACCGCCACAGAAGAGGAGTAAATCAAGGTGGTGATCAAGGAATGCTTTGCACGCGGTTGTTGTATCATGAGCTGTGGTTCTATCGCTTGATGGCGAATAGACAATCTGTATGTTTTTAATTTCAAGAGTTTCTAATACAGTACCACCCATTTCCCCGCTGCAGGTGACCCAGAGAAGATCGTGGTGGTTTTTGGAGAACACAAAAAATTCACGAAGCATCTCTTCTGCTTTCTGGCGTGCGACAGGTCTAGCTCCCATTTGAACTGCTTTGTCAAAAACACCATCTGTTCCTTTAAGTCCAACTCGTCCACCCATCCCTGCAACAGGGTTTATTAAGAAACCTATTTTTACGCTCATCACATCTCTGAAAGATTGCTCTCAATAGGAATAGGATTTAATAATGCATTGGTTCTAATCGAAGTACTTTTTCATTTTGAGATTTTACCACGATGCGTTTATATAGTGTCAACGACAAAGTAAAAAAGTGGTGAGGAAGGGCGACGTTCGGTTGGGTCTTGTCTTCCCGATCTGCGCTCTTGTCTTGCGATGACGCCTGGTGTTGCGTAGCTGCGTTGCGTCAGTGCGGCGCCGTATTTCGCGCCTCCTTCCCCCCTCCTTCCTTACCGTTGTAGATGTCAAACTTCCTTTTTTAACCCTTGGTGTTTACGTTCTTGTACAACATCAAGGTCAATCGTCCCTTTTGAATATGCCTTAATAAATGTTCTTGAGTCTATGCTGTACATCTGAGAGTCACACATCAAAAAATATTCTGAACAGGCAGCGCTTTTCACCTCTTCGATGACGTCTCTTGTTATTGCTGAGGTGAAGTGATGGTCTTCTGAGAGAAAGACGTCAACGCCGTTTTTCAAGATGGAAACAAGAATATTGCAGTCATTGACGATATGATCTGCGGGAACGCCATGGTGTTGCATGGAGCGAATACATGCGTGACCTAACGCGTCGGAAAGCAGCCGATTCTTAAAGTCAATGACAGTCGCGTGTGCATGAGTCCAGCGCTTTATTGCTTTTTTGTAGGTTTGCTCTGTGACGCGCCCCCAGATTTTTAGTTGTTCAAGTTCAGAGGCAACGGTAGTGGTCACAAAACAAGGGATACGATCACGTGCTAATATATCTATGATCCGATCAATCAAGGAAGTAGTTTTTAATAGGAATGACGTATCAAACGAGACGCTTCGAATCTGTAGTGTTTTAACCATTTTTTATTCCAAATCTGTTCTTATTTTTTTCCATTAGTTTACCATGACCTATTCAATAAAGGGGAAAGCGGACCTATGGGGATTCGAACCCCAGTATCCGGCTCCGAAGGCCGGAAGGATATCCAGACTACCTCATAGGCCCATTGTGATGAATGGAATTGCACATCTACTATAAAACTTAGAGTGTTGTCACGTATTTCATTGATTATTTTATGGTTGTACTGCTAGGTCTATCAATCAATCGTGATATCCTTTTACTGTCAAACTATAACACGTTACAATGTATCAATACAACAGAAAATGGAGATGATCGATAAAGAAAAATATTCTGATCGTCGATACTGACGCCGATATCAGTTTGTCCATAAAAAACCTTATTGAAGACGAGGGACATGAAGTGTACTGTGCAGTGAACGGATTGGAATGTCTAGGGTTGCTAGAAAAAGGGTTTACCGGGGTTCTATTCATCGACCTTCGATTACCATAGAGGGAGGGGGAAAAATAATTAAAAACAAAATCGCAAAAAGAAAGCTTGAAAAAACGTCGATATCATTATCTTTTCTGCTGTGGGAAGCTCCCTGTCATTAGAAGATAAAAGACCTTGAACCGCACATGTATGATTACATCGTAAAACCATTCGATATTAAAAATCTCGTAGAATGTATAGAAAAAAACACACTAAAAAAAAAAGATGAAAGGAAGCTATTGATAGCTTTCTTTAGGTCTTTCTACCGTACAAAATCGATATTTCCCATCTTTGGGTTTGACATGACTCTTCGCTGTGGAATGACTGGGGCAGTCGGATTTGTCCGGCGTTCAGGTCGAGAGGTAAGGAGATTTGGCGATTGAACACCGGTCATGATTGCCATCACCCGGCATTTTCCTTCAAAAGAAGGATCCACCCGTGCCCCAAGGATGACATTGGAATAACAATCCATATCCTCGGTGAGAGCTTTGGCGACCTCTTGGACGTATTTTAAACTCATGTTCGGACCACCCGTGATATGAACAAGTGCGCTATGGGCACCACGATAATCGACATTGAGAAGTGGATGATTTAACGCTTCTTTTACGATCGTATCGACTCCTGCATCCTCATCAGCTTCTCCCCAGAGCATCACAGAAAGACCACCGGAATCCATGACCGATTTCATATCAGCGAAATCAAGGTTGATCAATGAAGGAACAGAGATCGTTTCAGAAATTCCCTTCACGGTTTCTGCAACCAATTGATCCATGACCGAGAACGCCTGGTTAATCGGTAGATTTGGTACAAATTCCATTAATCGGTTGTTATCAAGAACCACGGTACTGTCTGCAGTGACCCGTAGTTTATCAAGGCCTTCGTCCGCCTTTACAAGACGCGCACGCTCCACGTTGAACGGTGTTGAAACCATACAAGTGACAATCGCCCCAAGTTTCTTTGCAATCTCTGCAACAACAGGGGAAGATCCGGTTCCCGTACCACCACCCATTCCAGCACAGACAAAGACTAAGTCAGCGCCTTGTAACATTTCCTCAAGTTCTCTACTTGATTCCCTCGCTGCACGCTCACCCATCTCAGGGAACCCACCTGCACCAAGTCCTCGTGTCAGGTTTTTCCCAATGAGAAGTTTTTTATCAGCGTCGACGAGATCAAGTGCGATTTTATCAGTATTAATTGCAATGGTTTCTGCTCCCTTTACTCCTAACTTGTGGAGCCGGGTGATTGTGTTGCCCCCAGCACCACCACATCCAATAATCACAATCCGAGCATTACCAAAGAGTCCATCATCAATCTTCTGCCTGCTTTCCTCGCTTATCTTATTTTCTATTGCGGTCTCCACAAAAGACTGCATTCTATTTTCGGCCATTTCTTCGTTCCTCCTATTCTGGTAGTTGGGAAGGCCGTCGAAAGTCGACGGCCTTCACTAAAGGGGTGCATCCCATCCCCTGCTTTTACCTTGATTTTACTTTTTCATGTAAGGCTCTATAGCAGCGGCCGCAGCTTCCAATTCCTGGATTTTTTTGAATTTGTCCGCTTTTGCAAGAATACGGTTTGAGTGATTGTCTATATATTCTTTTACCGCATGTCGTACTACCTCAGAACGAGTCGAAAACTCTCCCAATCGAATAAAAACGTCGATTTGTCTGAGATCGATTTGAGGTAATCGGATAGTGATGCGGTCGTTTTCCATAGTTCTCCTCACATTCTTCTTGTCTGCCAATCAGATGTCGTTTTTATGTCATATATGCGATGTTTTGTACATCGACAAATGTCAAACGGCATCATTTGTCTGACAAGCATAGAAACGAATACGTGCTTTGTTTATATATCTTTCTATTTTTTAGGTTCAGTACATCACACAAAACAACAAAATTTTTTTATGAAAAAAAATCGATTTTCTATCTAGAAATCAACATCATAATCGAATGAATTTATAAACGTATGCAGGTACTAATGCACGTACTAACGCGTGTAATTATTTGCTTTTTCTTTTAAAAAAAAATCTGATTTTTATTGCACGCACCGACCAAACGCAACCGTACCTGAAATCTTTTCTATTTTCACTTTTACAGTCGCACCTTTAATCGCACCTGGAATATAAATGACATACTTATCAAAAAAAGCGACACCATCACCGCGCTTGCCGATATCTTTTATCGTCAGTTCGTAAATCTCCCCCTCTTTAAAAATCTCTGTTGGCACTACTGTTTTTCTCTTTTTCATCGAACCAATCGATCGAAATGCCCCGCAAGCATCACAGCGAATAAGAAGCGTCCGGTCCTTTTTCACTAAATGCGTATCCGGTCGATTACACTCAGAACAAATCACATAAGTGTCAACATACTCATCGAGTCTATCTTGAATGGTTTTTATCGGTATTTTCCCCTGGAATATGACGCGGCCACTTGAGATATCACCTGCAGTACCAACACTACCAAGCAAAAATTTCAAAAAATGATTTGCATCACGATTCAACACGTCAATGATTTTATCAAAATTTTTTAGAACGGTCGTATTGCCTTCGTAGAATACATCGACTTTCGGTACTTTAAAACGATCATCATCAATACGTTCCTTTGCAGTCGCAGTATGTACTCGTTTTAACAACTCATTATAATTTACTTTATTCATACGATACGATGGCGAAATACATCGAATGATAAAAATCTTCCGTAGACAAAAAAAAGGAAGAGATGGAAAGAAAATGTCGATTTACAGGTGGGGTTGATTAGAACGCAGAAGCGCACCCATAACAAAGAAACCATCTTTCATTGCCTGTTCAGCAAGGTCAACTTGCGTCGTATATACCTTTGTATTATCTTTTGTCCAATGCCAAATGAACTCGGCCATAATCTACTCTCCCCCAACCAATTTGGTTGCAAACGAAGAAAACACTATGTCTTTAAATAATTTTTTAAAAAAAGAAGGTCTATGGTTGTATTATTTTAGATACGTAGATTCCGTCATCGGAAAAACCTAATTTTCTGTAGTATGGTTTTACACCGACACCGCTAAGCACAAATAAATGTTTTTTTTCATACCGTTCAAGACAGATACGTTCTGCTTCGTACAAAAGATACTTCCCATATCCTCTATGTTGGAATGCTTCAGAGCTACGTTCACCAAGTGGAGCCTCACGACCAAGTATTTTTAATTCTCTGATAATCATACATGGTTCTTTTTGAAGTTCTGGACGATGCGGGCTTGCAACATCTCGCAACCGTATATATCCAATCATAATATCCTGCGTTGTATCCTCAAGAGAAATAAAAATCTCTTCACCGCCGTTCGCCCGATACCGACGATGCACACAAGAAAGAGATTCATCGGTCAATGTCTTTGTTTTTTCAGCAGGAACATGTCCGATCTCTCGGCAGCGGATACACCGACAAGACGTCGTATGTTCCTGCATCTCTTTTTCAACATATTGCCGAAGATTGCTTTTTGTAATCCCTGTAACAATTTGATGAGATGGTATATCGCGTTGTATTCGTTGAATACGTACCCACTCTGGAACCTCCTGTTTTATACGGGCGATGAGGCGAGACGCCTGATCTGTTGTGAGAGGTTCATAGTTTCCTTGTTTCCAGAGGTCATATAGTGTGGTCCCTTTCACAATAAGGGTCGGATAAATCTTTATCATGTCTGGTTTGAAGTCCTCATTTGTGAAGATCTCATGGAATGCTTCCAAATCTCTTCTTTCCGTGCTTCCTGGCAGACCAGGCATCATATGATAGCAGACTTTTAACCCTGCATCTTTCGCGATGCGAGTCGCTGCAATCGAATCAGAAACCGTATGACCTCGTTTGATCCCAAACAGTATTGTATCAAAAATTGTCTGTACACCTAATTCAACCCGTGTAGCACCTAAGAATAATGCATGGTCAGCATGTTGTAACCGAAACCAGTCAGGGCGCGTCTCAACAGTCAGACCAATACATCGTGATGGTGCTGTCTCATTTTTCTTTTTTGCTAGTTCTAATGTTTTAGATCGTTGATTATTCAACGCATCATAACATCGTTTCACAAACCACTGTTGGTAGTCGGGTAGACGAGCTGTAAAGGTTCCACCCATGATGATAAGGTCAACTTTATCAGTCACATGCCCAATTGCGTGAAGTTGCTCAATACGGCTCCGTACCTGCAGATATGGATCGAAATTGTTACAGCAGGCACGCATGGCAGCAGGCTCATGTCCAGTATAGCTTTGCGGTGTGTTGCTCTCCGGGCCACCCGGGCAAGGTACGCATTTTCCATGAGGGCACATCTCCGGCGAGGTCATGGCAGCAATGATGGAGACACCAGAAAGCGTACGGGTCGATTTCTTCCGTAACAAGGAGTATGGTACCTGGTTCTCGAATCGATCTGTAGGAAGTTTTGCAAGAATCTCGCTGTCCCGTGGTATCGTTTGCAGGTTGTACTTTTTACACAATTTCACTTTGGCTTTATGCAGTTCGTCTTTTGATTGAATTTTTTTCAAAAGAATCAGTTCAATAATATCTTGGTGAAATGGCATTCGTTGGCCGTATTATAGCCCTAGGTAAAAAATCTTTGTTACAACGACAAAAACGTACTGAAGTAGCCGTAGTTGCATTTTAGTCGACCCTTGAGTATTCGATTTTTAGATATGAAGGATCACAAAAGGTCATGATTTCTTGTTTGTTCAGTAGGCAAATGTGTTTTTGTAATCCATCTATTAATCAAACTCGAAAACACCAATAATTTCATTCGTAGGTAGATAGTTTAGCACAATAATCCCCGTACAATTGGTCAAGATATCACCCACAGTAACAACGCCATCGGGCAATGGGTCGCAGTTGCCTTCGCCTATTTCAGCAATGGTATTCCATAGGACAGAATTAGGGTTAACAGAAAGCACTGTTAAGGTTCTGTTTATCTTATCTTGTTCAAACGATATTATGGGTGTATATGGAGTTTGCTGATCAGGATCGATGATTCCTAGGAGAATACCAATTTTCACCCATCGAAGAAGTCGTATGCCCCAGGTCATCGTTCGCCAAAGCATGAATTTTGACTGGGTAATAACAAACAGAGATGTACTGAGATACAATCTAAATACTCTGTATTTGAAGATATTCCAAAAGACTTTTTCAAGCATTGTTTGATTGTCGCTGTTTGGTTGTGGTTCCTGGTTGTTGTTCATACGGATATCATCGAATTTCTTGGTACGTAATGTTGAAACCAATGTGCTTTCCATCTCATCGACATCGTGTTGGAATTTCTCATACATTTCTGGGTAGTCCTGGGTAAGAGTACCAATGAAAACGACGAGTTCTCCGGCATCCATAGTCGTAATTGTATCGTACGACATGTACGATGTTGTCAGATTATTTTCTACGTTCTGTATTTGAATCGCTTGCATAACTGGTATAAATGCTATCAAAAAAGCAGCCATAATACTCCCTATTGCAATCCGTCTCTTCATTTATTATCACCATTGCTATAATAGAACTTAATATAATATAAATATTACTATTATTATTTAGGAGTCCCAAAAACCGCGTGTTTTTGCGTACTGAAGCTCTGCTTGCAAAATATCACGTAAAAACTTTATTTCCTGCTCCTCGGATTTCACTAGCTCTAGTTTATTACTTCGTCTAAGGATACGTGCTGCGGTATCAGGGCCAATACCACGACCAACCAATGCAAGCACAGCAAATTTCCCGTAACTCAATACAAGGCTTGCGTTTTTGTGCAAACGTCGTACTTCTCTGTTTTCTTCCATGGTTCTATGTTTTTTGGAAAGTAAGGAAAGAAACTTTTTGTTGTAACGACGAACAACTGCGATTTTAATCGCGCCGCACCGTGAACATGCTGGTTGTACAGCGATTCGGCCTACAATCGAATTCCACGAATAGTGACAGTTCGTACATACCAGCGTGATGTCTGCATCTTCCAACCGTTTCTTCAACGCCATAAGAATCGTTCGATCTGCCCGCTGAGGGACCATAAGCCCACGAACGGTCTCAAATCCGGAAAGCGCTATGGGCGATAATCCTTGGATGTGAATTGTAATTTCATTGCTCTGTATCTTGCGTAAGATCTGAACGGTATGGTCAATGT
>MUGD01000145.1 GCA_002900555.1 Thermoplasmata archaeon M9B2D
TTTATGAACTCTCATTTCCCACTTATCCCAAGACTCAGACCCTTGGCCGCAGGGAGTCTTTCTTGTGGGTATTACCATCTTACGAGTAGGTAATGGTATTGGACCTGCCATTCTGACACCTGTCTTCCGAGTAATTCTTCTAATTTGATTACAGACTCCATCTAGATGTTCTGTACTCGTGCTCGACAATCGTATTCTTGCTCTTTGAGTCATGTAGAAATCACTCTCAGCCTTTTGAGGTGTCCAAGGCTACGGAAAGTGAATCGGATAAAAAGCTTGTCTTGTGAATGAAACGTACTAACCAGAAAGGCAATGTCCATAAGTGTGATAGTAATGATTGAATAAGCGTGCCACAGTTGGATAGTCCTATAATTATCAAACTCGGTGGATCTGTTATAACATTCAAAGGCTCATCCCCGCCACGTGTTAACGATGAACACCTCAGTCGGATTGCTGAAGAGTTAACAGTGTGTAATAGCCCGCTTATAGTAGTTTTAGGTGGTGGAGCTCATGGTCATCAAGCTGCACACAAACATGGATTTGGGACTCCTAACTCCTCCCCAGAAGAACTACTAGCTGGAATACCTGACATCCGTCATAATATGTCACTTTTGGCTTCAAGAGTTGAAAGTGAGATGAATCACCAAGGAATCCCCAGTGTTGTATTCTCTCCATTTACCTTTGTTACATTACAAGATAGTTTCATAGATGAATTTCCTCTTGGTATTATCAAAAAGACACTAGAAACAGGGACTGCTGTAATAATCCATGGTGATGTTTGTTTTGATAGAACAAAGGCTGCATCTATTTTGAGTGGAGACACAATTGCTGTGCATCTTGCAGAAAAGCTTGCTGCAAAAGCTGTTCTCATTGGTACTAATGTAGATGGAGTCCTTGAAGAGAATCCACAAACTAATCCCAACGCAAGATACATTCCTCTTATCAATCGTGCAAATATCAACCAAGTACTAACACACACAGGGCCTTCCTCTGATACTGATGTTACCGGAGGTATGACTAAGAAAATCAGCGAGCTTCTTGAATTATCAAACCAGAATGTAGACATAGCAATTTTTAATCTAACAGTTCCGGGGCGATTAACTGATTTGATAAAAGAAAAGCCTACAATCTGCACACGAATACATTTTTCCTAGACGACTAAGGTCGAAATATTATCATCCATTGTCCTAATTATCAGATTTCCTGGTGTTACTACGGTATCTTCAAGATATTCAGACGCAGTTAGAACACACACAACTTGGATTGACTTACACGTTCTGCAAGCCAAATTACTATGAAGATTCAATAGAGTACTCAATTGCTGTTGATTTGGAAAGATTACGTATGATGTATTGCCTGCACACAGATCATAATACCCATGATCCCGAGAAACTTCTAGACGATGTTTTTTGAGCTCGGTTTCGATAATACCTGTAGCCTTTTCTTTTAATTTCTGCAAAATTGAAGAATTAATTATCCATAGACCTTGTTCAACATCGATGAGATTACTTTCAGCATTAGTACGCAATGCAATCAGGACTTCATCAGCAAGTAACTCAGTAAGCGCACGTTTTCCTTCATCAGCAGTTAAGGGTGCAGATCTCCCTTTCAGAGACTGAAGAGCTGTGGTTTCAATAAAGTCAAGAAGCACCTCCCATCTAACTTGCCCGTTTGACAAATCAACAAAATCTTGAATCAGCCCAAACCATAAGCGGATTTGAATGGCTCTACTAGTGGCTGGTCCAATCTCATGTATTGCTTCAATTAAGTCTACATCTTCTGTGTCTTCTACAACTTGAGGTTTATCATTTGAGTCGTTGATGTAAACCGATTGGGCTAGGCTCTCTATCATGGAATCAAGAGAGCTTGGAAAGGCGGATACAACGTTTACTGCATTGTACACTTCATCATTATCAAGAATTTCTCGAAGCTTGGCTGCCGCAACACTTCCTCTCACTACAACGAACAATTCACTTATGCCATTTCGAAGAATTCCCATATGATGTTGGATTTTGCCTAAGATTGTATTCATGGATGATGCTCTAAGATGTTCAGGTATGATGACCACTGCTTTGTCTTCAATAATAATATCTGGAAAATCAGTTTGAGAATCACGCGTCATAGAGTTGCTCAGTTCAATGTCTAGCTTTGTAGACACGTACTCAATAATCACATTGCGAATAGCATCTAAACCCTGTCCTGGTAATGTATATACAAAACCTCCTGAAACAAGTGATAGTGACTCCCGATCAATGGTTCCCAACGTAACAAGTTCTCTAATCACCTCAGAAACATCATCCTCCATTGCTGATGAATCAAGAGATGATACAAGATTGCGAATTCGTTGCTCGGTAGCCATACCTTCCGAGGCTAAGAATGCAACAATGTGACTACCCAATCGTCCAACCCTATCAAAAACAACTGTCTGCGCCTCGGCTTCAAGAGTATCCTGAGTTGGCTTGTCTAGTGGTTTGGATATTTTTCTTTCATCAGGAACTTTACTTTGTATAAGTTCCAAGTCATTTCCCTTTTGTTCCAGACTTGATTCACTATCTGCAACCTCCGGATATTTGTCAATAAATGGTTTAGTAGCAATTTCAAAAGTTTCAGTATCAGGAACTGCTACTAAAGCTCGTCCACGTTTCATACTTCTCAGATAGACTTCCTGATCCGGTGTTAGTGAAAGAAACTTACTACCTATTTGACTATCATAGGGTAATCGGAATACAATCTTTGTGGCTGTATTAGCTAAGATATTTGATGATATGTTTGGTCTGGTTGATACTACAATGACACCTTGGCCGGTCGCGCGTTGCAATAACACCATAGATTCTCCTGTTGTCACATCAGCTGATGATTGTCTTGAATAGCTCTCAGGTACAAGATTGCTTGCTTCTTCAAGAACCACAACATGATGCAGTCCAGGGACAATGCCTCTCTTCATAGCGCTATCAAAGATTCGTTTGGCTGTTAGATTATACAATAGACGCGCTGACTCCATACCCCCGACTCTAGCCACATGGCTAAGATCTAGAATCACACGTTTATCTAGTAGATTTGAGATTTTAATCGCATCTGAACCACCGCGGAGAATTTCACCTAAAGGCTCTCGGCAGAGAATCTGAAGTCGATTAAGGAGAGCATCACTTGTCATCTTGCCTGCTCTATCATCAGTAGCCACTTGTGTTACCATATTAACCAGTGATTGAATGGAGTTATCTTCATCTAGTGATTCTGCTAACATCAGTATTGATTCTCTTAGTAGTTTCTCCATAGCTGGTGAGAGCTCTGATGATTCACCTTTCTCCTTGAGAAGCTCTCTCAGCATGACAAAAGTTGAGTATGCACAGCTCTGATCATTTCCAATATCTGGATCCATCAAGTTTATGATAAATGACTTATCAAGACCAGGTTTAAGAACCACTACTTCATCATCCACCGTCCCAGCAAGGCCTGAATACTCAGTTCCTTTAATATCAAATATCCACCATGGTATGTCAGTCTTCTTACTAATTTGAGAAATTAGATGTTTTACAAGAGTTGTTTTTCCTGTTCCAGTGGCACCTAACACGGCAATATGTTCTCTTAGCCATTCTATCTTCAGACCAGCTTTCGAGAAACGACGACCTTCAAAAATAGTATCTCCTATTTCAATTTCATCACTCAGAGACTCGCGTGATGGAATTTGAAACACTGGAGCAAGATCATGACCAATAATTGGGAGTTTTCTGATTGGAGTATTTACAAACGACACGAGTTTGCTTACATGTAGTCTTTGTTTCTTCAGATGGTTTCTTGTTAGAAGCTTAAGAAATGTTCTTTGTGATATTTTCTGAGGAATAAGCTTGATTTTATTATCTCCACCCCAAATAGATTGGATAAGTCCGCTCAATCCCTCTTGAGAGATACTATTATCACCTAACGAATCTGATTTAACAACAAAATATACCGAAGAATCGAACCATCCTACATTGTCTTGAATTTCTTCATACTCTGTGATGAGTTTCTTTTTTTCTGCATGATCTTTCAACGATTCTTCTTTTCGTTTTTCCTTTGATTGTATTGTTTTCCACTTGCCTTCAAGCTTTTGCTTCTCCTTACCTGGTTTAGAAGCTGAAAAGACACAGGTTATACTGGTGGAGTAGTTTTGTTTCAATATTGTAGAAAGAAACGTTCCTATTTGAGACGAATCAATTGTGGGCTTGACTTGAGGACTTCCTTTCAGAAGCAACAATGATATACCATTAATGTGCGCTTTTGATAATTCCTCTTCTTCATACTCGAATTCATTTGTAAATGAACATACTGCATCTCGAAGATCATTGTCTTCGAGCACTCGAAGTTCTACTGAATTTAATGATGCTAGAAGAATAGCTTCAACCCTTGTAGCTTCTCTCCTAAGAATCTCTCGAATAGTATCTATATCGAAACTTGTTACAGTGATGAAAATTCTGAGAAATGGATTGCCCCTTGACAATCCTGCTTCAAATGCCATACTAACAGATTTGTTCATTCCCGCACGAATTGCAAGCAACATGGAACCATTATATTTTGGTCGTCCATTTTCATCCAAAAAGACTGAACTTGATACAGAAACTATCTCTAAACAGCACACTCCAGTCATGTGCTCTTCGACATTTACTATGAGAATCTCTTTCTCTGTCGATATTGCGAGAGTTCTCTGAACCATCTGGCGCTTACTAAGAGCTATTCCACTTATAATTGGACCCAAACAGACTACACTCTCAAAAACAGTCTTGAAGGGAATAATAGGTGTGCTAATCACCTTAACGAGTGGTAATACATAGACCGTAAGAAAATACAGAATTGCTGTTCCAGTTCCAATAAACCAAATTCTGCGTAACCAAACCAATCCTCTAAAGCCTTCTCGTGTAGTACTACTTGTTGCTTCTCTTTTGAAGGGCAATTTGAATGGCATGAATCAATAATCCCTCGACTTGTAGTTCTTTTCACGAGAATCGTTTCACTAGAACCGAACCATTGTGTCAGTGTTTAACATAAGAACTCCCCTCAATAACGAACTCAATTACTGGGTAATCAATAGGAGATTAAAAACATACAAACCTACTCAAGATAGGCGTGTATGCATCTTAAAATTCAGCTCAGTATTGGTGGATGAATCTTGACAAT
>MUGD01000021.1 GCA_002900555.1 Thermoplasmata archaeon M9B2D
ATAACTTTTTTTAACGCTTCGTCTGATGCGCGAATCATGTTATCAAAACGGTGTGTTTCAAGTTCTACCGTGACTGCTGTGTCAGCGATATAGCCGTCAATATGTGCACCGACATCAAGTTTTACCACATCCCCTTTCTGGAAGACTAGTGAGTCGTCATGCCGGGGGCTGTAATGAGCAGCTAGTGTGTTCAACGCAATGTTCACAGGGAATGCAAGACCTGCCCCAGAATCGGTTATTCTTGTTTCGACCATCGTGGCGACGTCTAGTAATCGTGCGCTCGGTTTTAGTAACGTAACACCAAAATCCCGTGCATCAGCTGCGATCTTGCCTGCACGCTTATAGTTCTCATAGACAGAATTATCCATGTGAAATCACATCCCGTAGTTCTTTTTCTGTTATAGACCCTTCCCGGACAATCTTTGCCTTCCCAGTTGAAAGATCCACAATCGTGGAAGCAGTACTTTCTCTTCGTCCATCATCGAGACACACATCGATATGGGTCTTCAGCTGTTTAAGAATATCCTTAATCATCGCCTGGGTTTTTGTCTGATGGAGATTTGCACTGGTGACCGTCAATGGACCATACAAGGCGAGTAATTCCAAAGCGATAGGGTCATCAGGGACACGTACTGCGACAGTATCATTCCCACTAGTAACAATATCGGGAACCTTTGGTTTTTTTTTCAAAACAATCGTTAAGTTCCCAGGGAGGAACATCTCACTTATCCTCTGAGCTGTTTTGTTCATTAACGCAAGTGATTCAATCGCTTCCAAACAATGAACCGCCACAGGTAAAGGAATAGAGTATGGACGTTGTTTTATATCAAATACTTTTCGTACCGCTGTTTCGTTATAGATGTCTGCACCAAGTGCGTAGAGAGTGTCTGTTGGATAGATAACCATGTCTCCCTTTCGTAATGCTTTTACTGCAGCTGAAAAGTCGTTTTTTTTCATGCGTCTTACTTATCTGTTTTTATAAAATCACCAAGGGTAAATCCGCCTTGAGGGTGTGTCTGCGAACCAGTTCCCGTGGAAACACTTTTAATTTCTTCCATGAGTTGAATTCCCAGCTCTTTTTCTAGCTTTGCAATAGTCTGATCAGATGGACGGAGATCACCGTTTTCAAGTTTCGCAATTGTCACGGTTCGCTCACCGATTCTAAATCCAAGTTCCTCCCTGGTTAATCCTTTCTTTTTTCGTGCTTGTTCGACAAGATGATTCCAGTTCGTCACCAGTTCCTTTTCCATCCCTCTATCTTTGTAAATATCTCGTTCCATTTTTTGCGTTTTTTTTACGATGAATCGTTGAGGGTAAGATGGACTACTAATCTTAGCGGGTTCCTGTTGTACAACACCTTCTGCGTATTTTAAGCAATCTGGGCAGACAAACATTTTTGCGCCATCGATAATCGCTTCTTTTCCACCTTTACACTCTCTCCCACAAAGTTCACAAGGCATTTTAAAGTCCCTCCAAGGGTTTCATCTGTTATAGTAAGCCTGCTTTCTGCAGAATCATTAAGTCTTCAGTGCTAAGTTTTTCTCCTCGTTTGAAACGCTCGAAGACATCATCTGCCTCTTTCTGGGCAGCAGAGGCGTCAGCCAATTTTTTCTTTTTCTCTTTCTTCCTCTCTGTAGTGGAGATGTTTTTCTCTAGTTCATGGATCGTGTTCACATGGTCAATAAATTCCTTATGCAGCTTATCTGCCTCTATCTTTGTTATGACGATGTTTTCTTGTATTTCGGTTGTTCGTTTGACAAGTTTATCAAGCTGTTGTAGTTGATCAAGCATTCCTTGGTGCTCTTCTTGTGCTTTTTTTGCCATTTTCTCGACAAGTTCATGTTGTTTCTCCGCTTTCTGCCGCAGCAATTTTTCTTCTTCAATTGCTTTTTTCAGCTTCGGATCCTTGTTTAAGTTCTCCTCTGCTTCCTTTATTTTTAAATGAATTCCTTTGATGGTTTCAATTAATTTTTTTTCTTTTTGCGCAGACATTGGTTGGGTCATCTGTTCGTTTTCGAGTTTCCTCAGATATTGTTTCAATTCATTGACATTCACACCAGTATTTGAGGTTCTCTCTCGCTCTAGTTCCTTAATTTTCTTTTTTAGTTCGACATGACGTGTTAGAAAATCATTTCGCTGTTCCTTTGCATGTTTGACCCGTTCATTATACTCATCACGTTTCTTCTTATGATCACTAATCAGATTTCGTATCTGTCGAACCTTTGCATTAAGGTCGTCACGTTCTTTGGCCATTTTTTTTGACTGGTCGTGTAATTGATCCCTGCTCTTCTTTAGTTGATTTGCTCGTTCTTGCAATTCATCTTTTTTTCCGGCCATCTCTTCCAATGATTCATCGTCCATTTTCTGCCTCTGAGTTACATGAAAACATGGAGGTAAAATAGTAGGTGTTTATTAAAAGTTTGCTGATAATTAATTACTTTGCCTCCTGTCTTTTTTTCTATCCTAAAACAAAAATGTTTATATAAAAGGTTCGGTTTTCTTCCGTTTTCTTCCTATAATATCTATGGGTTTACATAAGTCTTTTTTAACGCTCTATACTAGGAAAAGAGGTTTTTTAATGATTTGACTATTGTCCTAAGGGGCTTTTAGCTTCTCCGAAACCTTATTTTTACGCTTTTGATGAAAGCAGTGACACTGTTTATATAGGTTTATGGAAGAAACGCAGCTATTGTCCCCTGCCAAAACGTACCATAAATGAAAGAAATTTCTCCGTATCCCTCGCGTGTTGTGAGATTTATATATATAAAAATCCTTTCCATTCTGCCAAAGGAGAGATTGAAATGGATGATGAGTTCGGTCAAAAGAAAAATGAAATGCAAGGCCTTGCGTGGAGAGTGTCCTTTTCCATTCTTGTCGCAGTCGGATGGCTTGTATTTCTGATACTCTGGTTGTTTTTTTATGCCAAGAACTATGCATGGGAGCGAAATATCGCGATTTTCCTGCTATCTGTCTTTATTTTAGCAGTAATCTTGGGGATCCCCTGGGCGTACTGGGCGTTAAGAAAACAATCCTCTAAGGAAAAAGAAATGTGGAAGATGAAAGGATTCCGTTGGCGCGTCTGGGTCTCGATAATCGCAATGGTAAGCATCATTATTTTTTTGATTTATTGGTTCTGGGCGATAGCAGAACCCTTTGACATCTATCAAAATCTCGCGATTTTCATCGTCGCATTCTTAATCGCAGGTGGCCTACTTGCCGCAATGTGGGCTCCTTGGGGTATGACACATACTCCTGAACACCAGTATGATGAACAAAAAAAAGAATGACCCTTACACCAACGACTGTGTCTAAACGACCAGTTATAAATCTTTTTTTCGTTTCTTTTGTACAATAAGGATACCATCAAGAAATACTGCAAGGATTCCTGTGATAAACACCATATCAAACACATGAGCTCCACCAATGACCGCGTATCTCGGAGCCTGTATCTCATTTTGGATAAGGCTCATCAGATGAAATCCGTCTGCCCCAAGAAGCACCCCAAGCGTCCCTATCGTGTACGCAAGAGGTGCGGCTTTATTTTTGTCTTTCCAAGAAAATAGAATAGAAACAAAACTTGTACTAATAATAGGCAGTAACCAAAAGGGAAACATTGAGACAATCCCTCTTTCGGGGTCAGGATATGTAACAAAAAAAGTCACAATAGAGATAATTCCTATCCCAAGGAAAACCTTGAAAACCTGTAATCTATTTTTAAAAGATAGATAGATACTAAGCAGAATAGGAACAACTGCACCACCGACATTAATCCCGATTATCCAGTAGGTATTATAGCTAAATAATGCGATGTTCGAAAAACTGATTCCCACGTATCCGTCAATCAACCCAGATCCCAGTAAAAACGAGATAAACACGATAACGATTGCTTCAAAGGATGAAAACCCCATCTGTTTGAATGCTCTTGTGATAACGAGATATATGATGTACAACACCAAAATGGGTAGAAGGATAACAAAAAGATATCCAATGAACTGACTTAGAAATGAACTTGCTCCAATCATTAAGGTTTAGATGAATACAACATTTATAAATGTACTTAAAAAACACCCGCATCTCCCTTTTTTTAAGATATGATTCGCTAAAAAGATTCGCTATATATATGAAATGGACCTTATCTACGAATAAGATTTCTTATCGTAAGATATAATAGAAACTTATATATAATGGCCATTCATATAATCATTATATTCAAAGGGGGTAAAATATGAATAATAAAAAACATTCTAAAACATCAAGAATAGAGGCAGTTATCATAGCACTCCTATTTATAGGGACCGCACTTATTGTTCCTATCAGTACGATTGCTACGAACACGCTAACAGATGAAACAACGAACGACGGTTCACAACAAAGTGATTATACCGAAGAAAATTTTATCCTAGACCGCAGTTACTATTTAATCGACCCTGACCCGGCAACAAACTCCGCGGATAACGATGACGCGGGCTATAAAAAGGATGCAGGAAAAGACCAGCCAAGAGCATTAGCATTATATCCTGGTGAAGTAATTGATGATACACCCGGTCGTGGAAGATCAGGAAAAATATCATCAACCGATACAGATGATTGGTATTTCTTCTCTGCTGGTGTAGGTCAACAGATTGTCTTCATCTTGACTCTTCCAACTGGATTTGATCTTAACATATCATTATGGACTGCTGACTCTGTTATGGTTACCTCTTCTAACAATTCCGGTAGCACTCAAGAAGTCATAAACTATGCACCTACATATACTGGGAAATGGTATCTTTTGATACGATATGTCAGTGGAACTAGTATCGGGCAGTATACTTTTGATGTATCCATTAATGGACAGAACGATGCAAATAGTGCTGGAGATGCTCCAAATACTCGCCCTGCCGCAATGCTTCTTACACCCGGAACCTACTTTGGTTATCTAGACATAAATGATCCCTATGATTGGTATAAAGTCCAAGTAACTACGGGGCAAGGGATTCATGTCACGTTGAAAATGAAAGATTTGGTATACCTGACTGATTTTGACCTTCAGCTCTACAACCCAAGTGGAACACTCGTCTATGAGGGAAACGAATACTATGACGATGAGTTTAACTATCCTGCGGATGTCACAGGGGAATGGAGTATTCGAGTGGATATCTACCCTGGATGGGTCGATTGTCCCCAACCGACAGAATGGAAATATTATTCGTACGGTGCTGGTCCTTATAACCTGACAATTGCTGTAGAGACCAGTGGGTCTATCCCTGGACCAATCCCACAACCACAGATCATTCCTATCGCCAAGACATTTGAAGTAACAAACGATCCTGACAGCACCAAAGACGATTTCGCATACCTTGCCGCGATTCCCGCTTGCAACTACATTGCTGACGGAAAACGGTATCTTGCTCCAATTATCTACACAGGTGACGCAACTCCGACCGCATACTATGATGACCCAACTGAATTTGGGACGGTTGATGACATGACACAGTATCTTATTGATGATTGGAATGATTATCTTGCATTATTTGGTAAGACACCAGCTCAATATACACTTCCTGAAGATCCAATTGAAGCAGCTGCTCAAATAGCAACCAACGGATGGACATCCTCTTCGACAGCGGTTGTCGCAGTCGATGGCAGCTCGTTTGAGGATACAATAAAAACCGTTGTTAGTAGGACAAAAACACTGGCTCGGGTTGTTGATATTGATTTGATTGGTAGTGACGATCCAAAACTTAATGGAGAATTTGGATACATGCAGCTGATTGGACCGAAATGGGGTGCGATCAGTATTAATGTTACAGGTATTACCCAGCAGAACTCTGCGGTATCTGGTGCCATTCTTACACAGGTATTCCCGAAATTTATGGATGTCGGGTATGATGACTGGCCAGTGCCGTATGATGGTATTGGGTATGCAGGGGATATATACTTCCCGGTGACTCGTTCAGGATTATGGTCAGCGCTTTCAGGGCTTTCAAATACGTCATTTGACTCACTTACAATCACAAAACATGCTGGTGATCGATATCGATTTAAGGTGACTTCAAATGATGCTGTAATCAATGCGGTAGTGACAACAGATGAACCATCTGATATGCTGGTGTTTTTAGTTGACCCACAAGGGAATCTGAGAGCACCGATGATGCCTGCATGGAATGGGCCAGTTAACCCGATTCATGTCTGGAATGGATTTGAAAACCCACCTGAGAACCCATGGAGAACCTGGAACCCTGGTCCTCATACGGAATTCACCGCAGAAGTCCTTCATCCTGAAGCGGGGATATGGACTGTGATTGTTGTCCCCCGGAATGCAGAAGGAGCAAATGTAAAATATACCCTTACCACCACAGTTCGGACCGTTAACCCTGATCGAGCTGAAGCAACGATTTCAGCAGCAAACGCCGCGGTCATTGCGTCATTGAATCATTATCCATTGCTGTATGTCACACAAGATGCAGTGCCTACAGCCACTGCAGATGCATTTACTGCTCTTGGTGTCGAAAACGTTATCTTTGTTGAACGGGGTGGAATAGGTGCGAGTGTGCGTGATAAACTTCCAACACTTGAGAAAGATTTACAAACCATGCAGGAAATCGTTGATGAGATTAAGAGCTACCCAACGTCTGAGAACTACGTCACAGCAACATCATTAAAGACTGGTGAGGGGTATTTTGCCTCAGCAGCGATGCTTGCCGCATACCATGGTTCCCCTGTTATCCGCGTTGAAGATGCCCCTGATGGAGACCCTGCTGCCGTAGCTGAACGGATCGTTATGTGGCAACGATGGGCTGGGGATTATTATCATGGATCTCGTGCGAATGGACATTTACCAGACTACAGAGAACCTGTTGAGCAAAACAAATTCAAGCTGTTGGTTAGCTTCATAAAGTTTTTGCTCAATGGCAACGCAAGCATTCTTCCGCCACTTGGTCTTGACGCAAAACGATACTGGAACGAAGAGATGCACACATATTTCCATAACTATGTTGACAGCCTAGGACTTGACTTAGAGGGCCAAGAAGCATATGCGATTGTTGCGCCACGATCCGATATCAACATGGTGTTGCATTCTGTGTTAAATGGAAACAACTCCTATGCTGGGCAAATACCTGGGATTACCCCCTCGTATTCAAATAATGTCGTTGTTCGAAGTGTTCTCTACCCCGCATTGATTTTCGCAAACCCGAATCGGAATTCGACGACAAGCTCGCTTATGAACTACCCTGAAGCCAACTCATTTCTCTTAAACGACGGGAAACGATATTATGCATACTCCTCTAGCGTCGTGAAGAGTACCTTTAGCTCTCACCTTCGAACCTACAATGGGCATACCTTCTGGGTAGCACACCTGGAACGAATGAACGCAGGCGCAAGCGTGTATTACTACTCTGGTCATGGAACCGGTGGAAGCGGCATGTCCGCCATGTATGAACAGAACGAACACTCGAATTATCCTGATCAAATATGGTGGGATGCCTGGCGTGGGTATATGTATGATAACTGGAGGATGGTTAGGGACGTTATCTCTGGGAACGTCTGGTTCAACCCAGAACCCCCAATGTTATACGATATCGTTCATTATAAATGGGTTGATGAGAACTTCCAGAACCTCCGCAGTAACGCGGTATTCTATATGTCCTGTACAACTGGGGATGGAGATGGCCCCTTGGTCTTTTTAGACCATGGTGCAGTCTTGTGGTATGGAAACGCGAACACGGGGTTATGTCCTGAGGCGGATATTGGAGACGACGAGGTCTTTAAAGAAACCCTGATTCATGGAGAATCTGTTGGAGTTGCATGGTCAAAACAAGTATGGCTCCACTATAGGGACTTTACGACAGGTGACAACACTTCCATGTATGGTCCTGCAAGTATGTATCCGATTAGCTCCATCCAGGTTATCTACGGTGATCCAAGCTTAGTCATCTACAGTCCTGAATGGCAAGCACCTGAACCAATTGATGCATAAACGCATCACCCCTCTTTTTTTTTTTTATCACATTGCATAATTTTTTTTGGTTTTATGTTGTGTCGCCAAGATTGAAATATTTGATAACGTGAACAATGTATTACTGAAAACCTATTATAGGAGAACAGTGATGTAAAATATGATAAAAGGGGGAAAGCATGGGTTGGATAAGAAACCTCTGATAGTGGTAAGTCTCTGTGCGGTGGTTCTTCTTGTGCTGGGTTCATTGAGTAATGTGGTGGGGTATCAGTCTGTGAAATCAACTGTGAATGATTCTCCTTTGTTTACAACGAGAACTCAGAGGGCTACC
The DNA here is from genome assembly GCA_002900555.1 of Thermoplasmata archaeon M9B2D. The sequence goes on from MUGD01000021.1 coordinate 8,271, forward strand.
AATCAACAACAGAATAGTATCGCATCAAAGTATCTTGGAATGGGAAAAGAAAATCTCTTACAATTTCCAATTAGAGATAATAGGACTGAACAATTGAAGAAAACCATAGATATCATCAGTAAAATGAGTGATAAAACCTTTGCTCATTTCACAGAATTATGTATCCGAAAAGCAAGACAAGACAACACCTTACAAAATATAAGTGATTATCAAATTGTTCAAGCACTTCTATTGTTAAAAACAAATCCAAAAGCAATCTTAAACATCTTTACAAACAAGGATAATCATCCTGTAACATCATCTGAGTGGTTTTCTCTATGCCAACAGGTTTTTTGGTTTGATTGCATTGCAGGTAATATTTTATTTCTTATATTTGCGACGGTATTTTTTGTTTGTTTTATTATTGCATTATATTTGAGTGGTCCTACTGCTTTCACATGTATTTCATATTGTATGTGTTTAAATTAAGGAGAAATTCCAAATCAAATGAAAAAGGTCCAAAAGAGGTAAAGTAATGAAAGTGAAATGCTTGGCAAGAATCATCCTCTTGTTCGTTGGTGTGGCAATTGCACCAGCGATGGCACAGACCACAGAGAAACAACCGATATCACGAGGGACTTGGTTGTATGTTGGCGGGAGTGGACCTGGGAACTACACTAGGATTCAGGATGCGATTGATAATGCGAGTGAGGGGGATACAATTATCGTATATAGTAGCACATATTACGAGGCAATAACTCTGAATAAGCAACTCTTTTTAAAGGGAACCAAACTTGATGGTCAGGATTTTCCTTTAATTAATGGTGGAGACGATTATAATACAATTACAATAAATAATGATTCTTGTTGTGTTGAAAATTTTTCTGTTCAAAACGGTCCTGCAGGAGGTCTTGAAAAAGGTATCCATGTACTGTCGAATTATAACATTATTAGGAATTGTTCTATCTTCAATACTGGCTCGGGAATCTATCTATCTAATTCATGCGGGAATTTCATTTATAACAATATAATTACAGGTTGGGGTTCAAGGTCTATTGGCTTAATTTCTTCATGTAATAATACGATATTTAACAATGACCTATCAGGCCACAGTAACCATGAAATATGGTTTCGGGATAACTCAATTAACAATAGATTTTATCATAATTATGTTCATCAATGCACGCATAATCCTGCAATATTAATTGAACAATCTCCTTTCAATATCATCGAAGAAAATAACATATCGAATAACTATGAAGGACTTGTTATCAGGTCGTCTCCAAACACCTCTGTTTTACGAAATTCCTTCTGGGGCGATGGTATTCTTTTTTCAGCATCGTTTCAAGAATTATGCTCCTATATTATTGAAGATAACCTTGTGGATGGAAAACCTCTCCGTTACTATGTCAATCAGAAAGGACTTACTGTTCCTTCTGATACAGGTCAAGTAATACTTATCAATTGTTCGAATTTTATTATTAGAAATTTTACTTTTATCGGTGCTGAACATGGAATAGTACTATTTTTTTCATCGAATAATTCAATAACAGATAATATGATATCTGCTGGGCCTGCTGGGGTTCAACTTTCTCAATCACATAATAATTTTATTTCACGAAATATGATAAATGGTGGACGTGGTGGGATTATTCTTTCATCATCGAATGGTAATGTTATTTCCAACAATACTGTACTAAACCAAAATAAGCAACCAGGAATCTGTGTCTCTTCATCACACAACAATAAAATAATTGATAATGTTGTGGTTAACTGTAGGATAGGAATATCTGCAGAATTCAGTTCAGGTTATAATGAAATCATTCATAATAATGTCACAGGTTCCTCATGGTGGGGAATAAGGTTGTACGCATCTGGAAATAACTATGCGATTGATAATGAGGTATCAAATTGTTCAGTAGGAATGAGAACAGATTATACGAGTGGGGATTCTTTTGACAATAATTCCGTTCATAACTGTGAAACGGGAATCGGTGTTGTTGATGCAAAATCAACAGATGTCAGACATAATAAAATTTCTGAAAATAATTATGGTATAAGTGTGGCAGAGTGTTCTTTGATATCTATTGTGAATAACAATATTTCGAATAATGTTATAGGAGTCACTTTTTCTGATTCAAGTTTTATTTCTATTAAGGAAAATAACCTTATGCGAAATATAAAGGATGCGAGCTATACCGTGCGATTGTTAGAAGTATTGACCAACAAATTTAAAAGGAATTACTGGGGTCGATTATCCCTTAAACCGCATATGTCAATTGGGATTTTAAAGATAATTATATACGTAAATCCATTCTCTTATGAAGAATCCTGTCTAATTTTACCGTGGTTTTATATTGATTGGTTCCCTGTGCAAGAACCATATGACATCCCTTGAGTGCGATATGATAGAAATAAAGAAATTCCTTGCAGTAAGCATCATCCTTCTTTTCCTTGGTGTCGCAGTCGCACCCAGCATCAACCAGAGTGTTGTCAAAGCATCCACTAATGATAACCTGGTGGAAGTCACCACCCAAGCCTGTGGCATACAGGGATACAGAGATTCCACGGTGACACTTACCAGAGAACAATACCAGAACCTGGAGGAGTATTTTGTTGAGTTCAGAACTAGGTTGAATCAGACATCAACAAGAGAGGAAGCAGTCCCTCTCTTCAAGGAAGCGGTAATGGAACTTGATAAGTATGGGTTGTTGCCGAAGGGGATGAGTGTCGAAAGAGTACAGAAATTGGTGATTGGCGGATATCAAAAGTTATCGAGATTCTTAAAAAGCATTAACCTTGGATACTATCAAACCCTATCAGACGATGTAAATCTCCTTTGTTTAATAGCTGGAGAGACATCTGTCACCTACGTGAGTAAATTTCCGTTATGTTCTTTTTTCACTATTGTTTACCATATTGTTCAATCAGAATATAATCCCCTATTGTTATTCCTTTATCTTTGCTTCTATATCAGAAATTCATTACCAATTCAATTGGGAAGTGTTATTTTTCTTGGTGGCAGTGGGTTGTTTTCATGGTGTGACCCAGGTCCAGCATCAGGTTGGATACATACAATTGGGTTGAATGGAAAGAAGTCATGGAATGGTTATGTGTATGGTAATCTTCCTGCATATCATATTTTTTTAGACTTCATTTTGAATGGTTATTATCCCGGTGTTTTAAGGTTCACCGGAATACACACTGGACATGACGAGGACCATTTCTATCTTGGCTCTGCTCTCTGGGTTAAAGTAAGTACAGAACCTCTAGAATCACATAATCTGAGATCATCTGAAATCGTCAAAATGATGCCTAAGGAAAAATAGTTTATTTTGATTTTCGTACAAAAAAACATCTCTGAGAAGCGTGTCACTGCTTCTCCACTTTTTAATGGAAGATATTTTCAGGTGCAGGGGAAGAGATTTGAATACGAAAGTAGACATAAAATTTCGTATTTTTCCTGTTGATAAAAAGGATAATTTTATAAGAAAATTGCTGTATTTGGAATTGTATCTTCAGGGTAATAAAATATGAAAATAAAACAAATTTTGGTTGGAGGAATTTTATCGGGGGCAGGAATCCTTGTTGTAAGTATTATTTTTTCATGGCTGACACAGAATATTTGGCAATATGATGTAATGGAGTTAGCAGGAATGCGATCAATAGAGGACCCGATTTGTATATTGTATTTTGTTTATCCCTGGGTTCTAGGGTTTTCCTTGTCATTTGTCTATCCATATTTTGAGAAAGGATTAGAGGGAACCTCTATCACGAAAGGTTGGAAATTTGGGTTGTTAATGTGGATTATAGTTGGCATTACTTCTGCGTTTTTGGTGTTCTCAAGTATGGATTATCCTATTGGCTTTACAGTAAATTCAGTGGTTGGTTCTCTTTTAGATACCCTAATAGCTGGTATTATTATTGTTAAAACTTTTCATTGTATAAAATAAAATTCAATCTTTCTTCCATCTTTTTTATTGAAATGAAAGGAATGCAGGGGAAGGGGTTTGAACCTATGGAGTTCTTTGTATACACGCAATAATTATTATCATAAGGATTTACGAATAAGGCTCATACTACGCTGAGGGAAAAACGAAGGTTTATATGAATTCACAGGATAACAATTTCATCTAAAATCAAATGAAGGTGGTTAAAAAGTATTATGAAAAAAAAAGTATATCAATTGTTTATTTGTATGCTGCTTATAGGCATGTTGTTGGCCGTTGCCTCAGATAGTGTGTCTGCAGATCAGGATGGAGATTATGTCTATATAACGAGTGGAACTCCCTTGGCTGCTACCATTACAGGGTACACGGGTGCTGGCGGGGATATTATAATCCCATCCATGCTGGGTGGGTATCCAACAGTCCATATTGGCGATGAGGCGTTTAAAGCCTGCTTCACCTTAACCTCCGTGGTTATCCCGGACAGCGTTGTGACGATAGGAGCTGGTGCGTTTAACAGCTGCAATAACCTCACCTCGGTGACTATCCCTGGCAGCGTTTCTACGATTGGACATTATGCGTTCTATTTTTGTAATTCTTTATCCTCGGTGATTATTCCTGCAAGCGTCTTAACGATTGAGGATTTCGCGTTCTATTACTGCTTGTCGTTATCCTCCGTTACCATTGGAAGCGGCGTTACAACTATCGGAGACTATGCGTTCTACTCGTGCACCTCGCTTTCTTCTTTGATCATTACATATGGTGTCACTGCTATTGGAAATTCCACTTTCTCCTGCTGCACTGCTCTGCCATCGGTAATCATCCCCAGAAGCGTCACAACCATCGGATCTGAAACATTCTCCTATTGTTCTTCCCTAACCTCGATAACATTCCTTGGGCTTGTTGCACCAGCTACCGTTGGTGAAAAATGGATTTCTGATACACCTGCTGAGATACGAGGACATGCGTATGCTGCGTCGAACTTTCCGCTTCCCGGTGAGGTTTGGAATGGATTGATAATGGGTGCCGAGATTAGTGGAGACACCACGCCCCCAGTTGCAGCAGTCACCTTGACGCCATCAAACCCGTCCCTAATTCAAACGGTTACCTTTAACGCCTCAGCCAGCTATGATTCTGACGGCTCAATCATATTATACGAATGGGATTGGAATAACGACGGTGTGTACGAAGAATCCCATACCACTCCAATAACAACACATGCATGGGCTGAAGCCGGTAACTATCTTATTACCGTACGAGTCACTGATAATGTTGGTGCAACAAGTACTAAGAGTATCACTGTGCAGGTCAGCGGTGAAGGCGGAGCAGATAATACAGGCATCCCTGGTTTTGAACTGATCTGTGGTATAGGGGCGATGATGATATCAATCCTTTTTTTGAAAAAGAAAAGAAACAGATAGATGTCTTGAGGCGCCCCTAAACTAGAGAAATACTCATTCTTCAGCGTTTGACATAAACCATGAAGTTCAACCGTTTTAAATGCTTCTCTGATATTAGTGGAGTAGTATGAAGGTTACTTGCGTTGCTTAAACTTATATCCATAATAAATAGCACCAGTATGCCCGTCTTGTTGGATTTTCCGAAAAGTACTTTCGACTTTCATGCCGATTTTCATTTGATCGTGGGGACAGTCTACAATCTGAGCAGTTATACGTGGGCCTTCCTCAAGTTTAATGACTGCGATAGGATAGGGTGTTTGCTCTTCGAAATCCTCAGGACCGACATGAATTATCGTGTAGGTCACCACCTCACCTTTTCCTGACAGCTTTGTTTCCTTCATTTTTCCGATACTTTTTCGTCTGCAAAACGGACATGATTCCCTTGGGGGGAAGTAGACCCGATCGCAGGATTCACATTTGTTTGCAATAAAATTGTACCGTTCTGGTATTTCCCTCCAGAATCGCGCCACTCCTTCTTTCATTGTTACATCGCCTCCAAAATATGAATCACACAGGTTGCCCCAGAGCCGCCAACGTTATGTGCAAGACCTTTCTTTGGGTCTTTTATTTGTCGTTTTCCTGCTTCTCCCCGTAACTGCATGGTGACTTCAATTATTTGTGCGACACCTGTTGCCCCAACTGGGTGTCCCTTTGCTTTAAGACCCCCACTCGTATTAATTGGTAATGCACCATCTAAGGTAGTGATTTTTTGGTCAATTGCTTTTCCCCCTTCTCCTTTTTTCACAAACCCTAAATCTTCGATTGCGCAGATTTCCGCTATGGTGAAACAGTCATGAACCTCAGCAAAGCTAATATCTGTCGGGGTGAGGTTAGCCTGTTTATACGCCATTTTTGCTGCATACACTGTCGCATCAAGCGTGCAAATATCACGTCTCCCATGAAGTGAGAGCGTATCGGAGGCTTGTCCTGAGCCAATGATCTTCACTGGTTTATCAGTATAGTCTTTTGCTTTATCGGCAGCACAAAGGATAATGGATGCGGCGCCGTCACTTACAGGAGAGCAATCCATAAGTCCAAGAGGATAGGCAACGGTGGTTGCTTTCAAAACTGATTCAAGTGAAATTGGGGATTGATACTGCGCATAAGGGTTTAACGCACCGTTCGCATGGTTTTTTACCGCGACTTGGGCGAGTTGTTCTTTGGTTGTCCCATAATCATGCATGTGTCTTGTTGCAATCATTGCATAGATAGCTGGGAATGTTGCACCAAAGAAGGCTTCCCACTCTTGATCTGATGCAGTAGCAAGGATTTCTGTTGCTGCGGTACCACCCACATCGTTCATTTTTTCGATACCCCCGACGACCACGATATCATTTATGCCTGAGGCAATAGAAAGATATCCTTCTCTGACAGCAAGACCTCCTGATGCACACGCTCCTTCGATACGGGTTGCGGGGATATGTAGATGTGAGAAGCCTGAGACTTCAGCGACCAGTGCACCAATGTGTTCTTGGTCTACAAAACGCCCGGAGCTCATCGATCCGACATATAGAGCATCGATATCTTTTCCTTCTATGTTTGCGTCAAGGATTGCTTTTGATCCTGCCTCTGCAATAAGTTGCCTAAACGATTTATCCCATAATTCGCCGAATTTGGTTAATCCTACCCCTATGACAGCAACATCTCTCATTTTGTATCACTCCCAAAACAATAAGTTGGTCATTTTTGTGTATTGTCCATAGTCAACATATTCTTTATCAGCAACAAGTTGTGCGATTGTTGGCGCGTTCTCTCGAGATAGTTTTGTTATTTGATCGGTAACTGTGATATCAAACCCGTCACTTCCTGCCCCAGATCCATAACTTGTCATGAAAATGCGGTCACCAGGCTTTGCGACGTCTAAGACGGATGCAAGACCAATCATTGATGCGCCAGAATAGGTGTTACCAATGTATGGCACCAAAAGTCCCTGTTTTACTTGATCGAGGGAAAACCCAAGTTTCTTTGCGACGTTGACTGGGAACTTTCCGTTTGGTTGATGGAAAATCGCATAGGTATAATCCTGTGGTTTTGAGCCAACTTTTTCCATAAGTTTTGTTGCACAGTTTGTGATATGTTTAAAATAGGCAGGTTCTCCAGTGAATCGACCTCCATGTGAGGGATATTTCATTTCAGCTCGTCGCCAGAAATCAGGAGTATCTGTCGTGTAGGAAAGGGTGTGGTTTATTGTCGCAATCACCTTATGTCTTCCGAGAATAAACGCAGCACCACCTGCTGAAGCAGAGTATTCCAGGGCATCTCCTGGTGCAGCTTGTGAGGTATCCGCTCCTATGGCCACGCCGTACTCTATCATTCCTGCTTTTACAAAACCAAAGCAGGTTTGTATGGCAGCGGTTCCTGCTTTACACGCGAACTCGTAATCGGCGACCATGAGATTTGGTGTGGCACCGATTGCTTCTCCTACGATGGTTCCTGTAGGTTTTACAGCATAGGGGTGTGATTCACTGCCCACGTAAATCGCACCGATTTCCGCTGGGTTTAGTGTACATCGTTTCAATGCTGCACGTATCGCTTCAACGCTAATGGTTGCGGTGTCCTGATCGATGGAAGGAACTGATTTTTCGAAAATCCCAAGTCCCCGGCTGATGGCTGCCCCGTCCTTTCCCCAGACTGCCGCGATTACTTCTGCTTTAATGCGAAAGCGAGGAATATGCGCCCCGTAACTAACAATGCCTATTTCTTCCATAATACGCCCAACAAAGCCCAAAACAAAAAAGACTACTTAAAAGTGCCGACTGATATTCGACAATTGACGAAAAACGGGTACTACCCTGAAAGCGTTATTTTTTTCCCGCCTTTTAATGCTTCAACAGATTGCTCTGCGACTTTCTCAAGCTTGTCGTTATCCATGAGTTCTTTGCGGGCTTTGAGGTTCTGGTTTCGAAGGATTTCTCTGCTTTCCTGAAATCGTTGCATTCGTTCTTTTTTTACGGAGACTATTTTCGATCTCATCTCTAAGGCTTTTTCGTGGTTGCTTTGTGCCTCTTCTTTTGTTTCAATGTATTTCTTGTGTTTCTTATTTGCCTCGCCGATTAGGGTTGCGATTTCATTGACTAATTTTTTGTATTCCTCGTGTTTCTGCTGACTTTCCTCATAGTATTTTTGGACTTGCTCATGTTCTGCGTCAGCCAATTTAAACAGGTTTGTGATGGCTTTATCGGTATCTGAGAGATCGACTTCAATGAGTTGTTGTTTCTCCATTTGTTTTTTTACATCATTAAATTCTTTTCGTTTTTGTTTTATCCGTTCTATTAATTTGTTTTCTTTTCTAGTATCTAATATGGTAGTCTCTTGTTCATATTCCATCATTTGAATATCTGCTTTTATTTCTTCTAGGCGAAGCGGGAGGTTTTTTATGACGTCTCCTTTTTTCTTCCGTTTTGCATCAATAAGTTGTTTCGCCTGTTGTTGATATTGATTTCTTTTTTCTTTATGCTCCTTCATCTTTATGACAAGTTTCTCTCGTTCATCCTTAATTGTATCCATATCTTTTTTGAGTTCCTTGCGTTTTTCGTTTAGCATGTCCCGTTCCTCACGGAACTGTTTTGCTACCTGGTTTAGTTCATTTCGTTTCTCAATGAGACTTTGGAATTTCTTCTCTGCGTTTTTCAGTTGTTCGACGTCTTGCTTCTTTGTAGAGTCTTTATCTATCACAAGAGACACCCTTTTTCCAATACCGTATTATTCTCCCGTTATAAGGTTTGCTACTACTCTTTTACTCGTATACGGACCTTGTTTTTACCTTTTTCTGCTATCCAAGGTATCTGGATATCTGCAATATTTCCTGCAGGTATCGTAACCTTAATCATCGTCTTCTGTTTTCCATTGAGATAGAAAAATACTTTCATGTTTCGCGCAGTAATCGTCCCAATATTCGAGATACTAAATGAAGTGATCACTTTCTCCCCAGGGCTAAATACGGTCGGCCAGTGAGAGACATTATGGATCTGTAGAAGTGTTTTCCCTTCCTTTATCATTGTCAGTAGCGTGAGAGATTCTGTTTTCTTCCTCCCTGTTTTTTTCACATGGACTGGTACCTGGGTCCAATCCTTTGATGCAGCTTTATCCGTTGATGTGACGATGATCTGGACCGGCATCGATGCCTTACCCTCGATGACAACTGTTGCAGGGTTGACCGTGGTTATCCATTTTGAGGACGGTTTTGGCTGTACGGCGTGGATTTCATATGATTGTGTTTTTTTGCTTGGGTTTCTTAGAGTCAGTTCAAAGATTGCTTTTTCTGTTGGTTCGATTTCTTTGATTCGGTCTGTGCAGATAAGATGAACAGGTTTTATGGTCAACACCAAAGCAAGAATGATAAAGAAAAATAAAATCATTACCAAAAGTATGCTTGCAAGTACTATTGCGCCATAGGAACCAAAGATCTCGTTAAGACCAAGGTTTTGTGCTACATCGTCAAAGAGGTTATAGAGACCTTCAAGGAAATTTCCTGGGATGACAGAGACAGTCACTGTTATAGTTGCTGTGGTGCTTGGATTGGCAACGGAAGCGACGGTAATGGTGATGGTATCTGAACTAAGGGTCGTATTTTTCGGCACCTGTATAACGACTCTGGCATCATTGGGGGCAGTACTTTGTCCTATACCAACATTTCTGATATTTTCTCGCGGGATGAGTCGCCAGTGGTTCTGGGAAGTGGCGGCTATGGTATAACTGTCAACATCGTCGATAGCGCCGGTATTGTTATTTTTAATAATGAAATAAAAGGTGCGATTTTCTCCTTTGCTGACATTGATTGTAGTTGAATACCCAAGTATCTTGACATCGTATGTAATCGCGTTGGTGGATATTTCTGCAAAGCCTCCCACGCGAGCGATTCCTGTATTTCCCTTGGCTACAATGATAAAGTCGATGAAGCTGCCATAGGCTTCTTTAAGATTGTTTTTCGATTTTATACTTACCAGAAGGGTGGTTTTGCTGTTTGCGGAAACCGTTGTTGGTTCTGGAACGATGATTTCCCAATCGCCAAGTTTTTCCCGTTCGATAATCTCAACGTAAATGACATCTGCGTTGTTACTGGTGACATTGAGTTGATACTGAACAGTCTCACCAGGGATGATTTCATTGTTTTCTGGGATGCTTGTGATGTCAGTGATTTTTATGTTTTGTGTTTCTTGAACTTTCACACGTAGTGCTGAGGGGTATTGATAGGAATCATAGAATAATTTTACCCATCTTAGACCAAGTTTTGTGCCATTCTGCAAAGACACTCCAAGTCGTAGGTTATGAGTATAAATGATTTCAATATCGGAACCATTAAATGAGAATGTGATCGGTGTCTTTGGTTTGGTTAGTATGTCGATGATTTTTGTTCGAGTCAGTTGCATTTCAGATGTTGCTATGGTTGTGTTGTCATCGTACAGCGTCACAGTAACCGTGATTCTTCCTCGCAATAGGTTAAATATTCGTAATAAATCACGGTGGCTAAGATACAAATCTACGAATGTGTTTTTCACTTGAAGGATTTTGTTTCGTTCGAATGTTGGTGCAGTCCAGAGGAGGGGGGTTGTTCCTAATTTCGATTCTGATTGATTGCCTGTGGTTGGTGGTTTTTCATCCATGGTTTCATCGGAGTGAAGATAGTAGATCCGGATGTCTTCTTCAGATATTTTTGCTGGAATGGAGACCGATGAAGGATGGTTTATTGAATCATAGATAAGCGATGTCGATCGAATAGCATTCACTACTGCTGCAAAATCTTCAGAGGTGATGTTGATAAGCCCTTCCTCGAATATTGAAACGATTTCTTTGAGGGCTGTTCCTAGCTCCTGTAATTTATTCAGGTTACTGCGGTTTTCTAGAAAGTTTGCTCGTTGCTCCCACCGTTCGAGGAACTTGTTCACATCAATATACTTTGTTATCAGGTTGGAAAGTGTTTTATTCGTTGGGACGATTTCGACGCTAAACAATAAGCTGTACCCTGGCCTTAAAACATAGTTGACATTAGGCAATATTATTTGCTGCTTGTAGATATCGCTGCCAAGTCTAGGGGTTAATTCAACGGTGGTATTTGTTATTCGTTTCGGTATCGGCAGATCAGATTCAAAATTTACTGAATACAGTTCAACTTTGACCTGGTCTCTAAATTTTTCAAGTGTAACATCTGAGTTGAAATATAAATTGAAAATACAATCTCCGTTGATGTCCACAGAGTCATTCCCATAATAGGTATAGCCTTCAACGATACGGAACGGATGAGGAAAGAAAAGCTCAAGCCCAGGGAACAGTTCGCTAAAGTTAAACTCTGGTGAATCTTGCAGGAAGTAAAGAAGCCATGTCGTTCCGAACCATGTAAACCATTGATCGATGTTCAGGCTGTATTTCAGAAACAGTTTGGATGTGTTTTTTATAAACAGACTTGGTGGATATTCAGAATCATTTTGCTTTGTTGGTGCAGTAAGTGAGAGAGGTATGAAAAATTCAGAGATGTTTTCATCATATAATAAACCGAGTGCTTCAACGAAATACAGGGTTGTTTGACCAGTTGAGGATTGTGCACGTACCTGTGGCGAGATAAGAGCAGGGGTTATAGTTCCTATACTAAGGATGACTATCAATACAATTGTTCGGAGCGCTTTGTGCGCTTTCATTAGTTCTCAACCTCGATAGTATCTATCTTTTTTGTTATTATATAAATCTTTGTTTACAATACTTACCATCTTTTTCTAATTATAATATGTAATATATTTAATAAGATTATGTATTTATACAATCTGTAAGATTAGAGATTTTAAAAAGAAAAAAAATCAGTTACAGTAACGGTGTTTTTCGAAGCCACTCAAGGTCGCTGATATACAAACTTCGAATATCAGAAAGATTAAACCGCAACATCGCAAGACGTTCAAGACCAAGGCCCCAGGCAAGGACGGGGGTTGTCACACCGACCGGTTCTGTTACTTCTGGTCGAAAGATCCCACTTCCTCCAAGCTCCATCCATTTTCCATTCCAGAACACCTCGACTTCCATGCTTGGTTCCGTATACGGAAAGTACCCTGGTCTGACCCTGATTTTTTCAAATCCCATGCGACGGTAGAACTCCTTAAGGATGCCGATAAGCTGCCGGAAGTTGGCATTCTCTTCATAGATGATCCCTTCTATTTGATAGAACTCAGGCAGATGCGTCGTGTCGATGTTCTCCTTACGAAAGACCCGTTCAAGGGAGAAGACCTTGCATGGTGGTCTAGGGTGATTGTACAGATAACGGATGGTATTAACAGTTGTATGGGTACGTAGCAGTGCCCGTTCTCCTTCACTTTTTGAGAACGTGTACCCCCACCCGGTCGATCCTGTACGACCCCCGTTTTCATGGACACTGGCGACCGCTTTTAGTAACTGCTGTTCTGAAATCTGAATCTTTGAAGGTTTTTTACAGTAAAAAGTATCTTGCATTTCTCGTGCAGGGTGATCCTGAGGGATAAAAAGCACATCCATGTTCCAGAAACAGGATTCAACGTAATCCCCCTGGATTTCTTGGAATCCCATTTCGACGAAAATCTGTCTGATTTCAGAAATCAACTTTACCAACGGATGTGATTTTCCTCCATATAACGCAGGAGCGAATGCATGAATGTCGTATGGTCTGATTGTTTTTTGTTTCCATTCATTATTTTTTATGATGAAACTCGTCAGTTGCGAGATCTCTTCATGGATTTCGATGCCTTTTTCCACGAGTGTTTTTCCTTGCTCTGTCAAGATAATTGTGCTAGTGATAAGATCTTTTTCTTTGATAACATTCTTCCGTGATACAAGGGGTTTGATTGAATTTTTGTTTATTTCTTGTTCAGGGTGTTCGTTCAGAAGAAGTAACAGTTGTTCTGCCTCTGTCACTTCAGAGAGTGCTTTTTTTCCTCTATCGGTGATTTCAATAATGGTGTCTTTTTCTTTGCGAATGGTTGCCCATCCGTTGGTTTTAAGCCAACCGATAGCGACCGAAATTTCATCGGGAGATAGTACCGCAGAAAGGTCCTGTAACCGTAGAGTTCCGCTTTTATCAGATAACAATTTTAATGCACGTTTCTCAGGAAGACCTTTTTCAACAAATCGTCTTCCTTCTTTTCCAAGGGAATAGACCGTCTTTATGGAGTTTTCTATCACAGCAAGTTTTTTTGATTGGAGCCATGACGCAGCATTTAACACTTCAACTTCTAAAGAAAAATCCTCTATTTTCGAGATCTCTTGCGGAGCGCCCTTTCCATGGAGTTTTTTTAGCGCTAATAATACTTTTTTCTCGTTTTGAGACAATTCTTTTACGATTTTTTCTGTATCCATTCAAACCTGAAAGTACCTTGCTACGTATTAAGATGTCGATGTCTTGATAAACAAAAGAATTATAAAACAACAGCTCTTCTATGGCGTATACTCGGAGAGTTTATTATGATTGGAAAATTACCAGAAAATGTTTTGCAGGCTGTCTTAGAGACGATTCCTCTTGAATTTTCAGTTATCGATGCAAACGAGAAAGTCCTTGCATGGAATAGACATCAGACCCGTATTTTTAAAAGACCTGAAGCTGTTGTGGGACGTGATGTTCGGAATTGTCATCCGAAAAAAAGCCTTGGGAAAGTTGAACAAATCTTACAAGAGATGAAAGAGGGAAAACGGCAGAAAGCACGATTTTATATTGATCTTCCCTTGGGATCGCAGGGTAAACTGGAAAAAGTCCTTATTGAATATTACGCCTTGCGAGATGAGAATGGAAATTATCTTGGGTGCCTTGAGGCATCACAGAACATTTCTGAGATACAGAAACTCAGTGGTGAAAAACGATTACTAGACTAAAACCATTAGTGACGCTATAATTTTTTATAGGAAAAGTGTGTTATCACCCTCGCATCTGGGCCCGTAGCTTAGATCGGTTGGAGCAACCGGCTGATAACCGGTAGGTCGAGAGTTCAAATCTCTCCGGGCCCACTACATTTGTTTTAGACAAGGGGAATTTAACAATGGAAATAATACTTATAATCCTGGTCTGTGATTTCCCCCATATAATTATGCCATTCTTGTGTTTTTGTATCGATAAAAAGCTCAGCGCCATCGCGGCCAATCGCCTCCATAAGGACCGTATCCTTTCTGAATTCCTCTAATGCTTCCATGAGGTTTGTCGGTAACCGCTGAATGTTATGTTCTCTAATTTCTTGCTCGTTCATTTTATAAATGTTTTTTGTAACCGGCTCGTAATTGATTTTCTTTTTAATACCATCAAGGCCTGCATGGATTAATGCTGCAAAGAGCAGGTATGGGTTTGCTGCTGGATCTGCATTTCGCACTTCAACGGAGATGTTCTTCTTGGAGGGGATGCGGATAAGGCTGCTGCGGTTATGGGGTGCCCAGGCAAGGTAGATAGGAGCTTCGTAGTGGGGGATTAATCGTTTGAAAGAATTTAACGTAGGATTAGCTATCGCAGCGATTCCC
>MUGD01000022.1 GCA_002900555.1 Thermoplasmata archaeon M9B2D
TGACGTATATCGCCCATCCGATGAGAGGGGAAAACGAGGCTACCTATGCATTACGAGAGGAGCTTGAAAAGACAAAAGACTACACAAAGGCATTTCATGACTATCCCGATGCATTGAATTTTGAAAAGGCAATGCTTAATAGATTGATCCAAAGTCCCGATGATTTTATTGGCGCATTCAAAGAACTCCCAAAAAATCTACTTCTGATGTTCGTAAATGCATACGAATCGTTTTTATTTAACAAAATCTTAAGTGAACGAATCAGACGGGGCCTCCCACTTCATCAAGCGGTTGTCGGTGACGTAATTTCCCCCATAAGAAAGAACAGTACCACCTCAGAAATTATCGCTGTGAAACCATCTAACATCGAGAAGGTCAACAAACAGATGTTGAAAAAAAAGGCAATCGTCACCGGTCTGCTCATCGGCTATGACACAGTGTTTGCGGATGGTGAAATGGGGGATATCGAACATGCGGTCGTTGAATCAGAAAAAATCGATCCACGTGACTTTATCATCCCGGAAATCCCATTTCTTTCTTCTCAAGGTTCACGACGAGCATTGCTTGCGTTGATGCCATGGATTGAATGGACGCTTCAGCCTGATGAGTTCTCAAAAGGAGATCAGGCGCTTCAGTTATGCTTCGAACTTCGGAAGGGATGCTATGCGACCGCTCTGCTACGCGAGTTTATAAAATCAAACGACCCCAAGAAGTACTAGAGTGGCTTTGGAAGGGAAATGGTTTTATCGAGGTTGTGTCATTACCTGACAACCTAAACCACCATCACTCCAGTCTGGTGTATGCAAATGATCCAATCTCCTTCACAGAAATACAACCCAAAAGAAGTGGAAGAACGTATCCAAAACTTCTGGAAAGAAAACCATATCTTTAAAAAATCGATTGAGTCGAGAAAAGGATGCCCACCTTACGTTTTTTTAGAGGGACCACCGACTGCAAACGGCCTTCCCCATCCCGGTCATGTCCTCACAAGAGTCATGAAAGACTTAATCCTCCGTTATGAGACCATGAACGGTCATTATATCCTACGAAAGGCTGGATGGGATACCCATGGATTACCAGTTGAAATTGAGGTTGAAAAAAAACTTGGTCTGGAGGATAAACAGGCTATAGAGCACTATGGAATCGCAAAGTTCAATGAAGAATGCAAGAAAAGCGTCTTTCGATACGAACATGCCTGGGTGGAGATGACCCAGCGTATCGCATTCTGGCTTGACATGGATAATCCCTATATCACCCTGAAGAACGACTACATCGAATCGGTCTGGTGGTCTCTGCAACAGGCATGGAACAAAAAGCTTCTATATCGCGGACATAAGGTTGTCCCGTATTGTCCCCGTTGCGGGACCGCGCTGTCTACCCATGAGATATCCCAAGGCTATAAGATGATCGAAGATCCCTCAATTTTTGTCAAATTCAAACGAAAAAACAAGGAGGAGTACTTCCTTGCCTGGACCACCACGCCTTGGACGCTTATATCCAATGTCGCCCTTGCGGTCCATCCAACGGAACCCTACATAAAAATACGGTTGAACGGGGAGGTGCTCATCCTTGCCGAGGAACGGGCAGCAACCCTTCTGAAAGGTCAGGAGTATGAGATGCTTGACCGGTTCATAGGAAAAGACCTTGAGCATATGCAGTACGAACCGCTTTTCTCCTATATTACTCCAGAGAAAAAAGCCTGGTTCGTGGTGCTTGCTGACTTTGTCACCATGGAGGATGGCACAGGCATTGTTCATATAGCACCTGCGTTCGGTGAAGATGATTATAACGTCGGACGTGCCTATGACCTGCCAATCGTCCAACTTGTAAAGCTTGACGGTACCTTCCCTGAGGAGGTGACGCTGTGGCATGGACAGTTTGTAAAAGACGCGGACCCAAGCATCATCCAATATCTCGAGGAACGTGGGTTGCTTGCCGGCACAAAAAAACACTCCCATGAATATCCCTTCTGCTGGCGGTGTGACTCACCGTTGTTGTATTACGCAATGGAGTCCTGGTTCATCGCGATGTCAAAAGTCCAGGAATCCCTGGTACGGAACAATAACGAAATCGCCTGGTATCCACCGCATCTACAACAGGGACGTTTTGGTGATTTCATCCGTGACGTGAAAGACTGGGCGCTCTCACGAGACCGGTATTGGGGCACACCGTTGCCAATCTGGACATGTACAAACAAGGACTGTCAGCATATCGAATGCATCGGTAGCGTACAGCAGCTCCGCGACCTTAGCGAATCGTTCCCAGAGGAGTATGACCTTCATAAACCATTTGTCGATAATCTTGTGATACGGTGCCCGAAATGCACGCAGCCGATGATCCGGGAAAACGAAGTCATCGACTGTTGGTATGACTCTGGATCATCATTTTTTGCACAGTGGCATTACCCGTTTGAAAACAAAGACAAATTCAATCAGAATTTCCCCATCGATTTCATCAGCGAGGCATTGGATCAGACGAGAGGCTGGTTTTATTCCCTGCTTGCAATCTCTACGTTTTTGTTTGACAAACACCCATATAAGACGGTTCTTACGCTTGGCTTGGTCCTGGATAAAGACAACCAGAAGATGAGTAAAAGCAAAAAAAACTATGTGGACCCCACCATCATCCTAGACCATGAGGGCGCGGATGCGTTACGATGGTACCTTATCTCCGCAAACGCCCCATGGATGTCCACCCGCTTTTACGAAGAGGCTGTCAAAGACACTCTTGGGAAATTCTTACTGACGTTTTGGAATTCCTATAACTTCTTTACCACCTACGCGGTGCTTGATTCCTTTGATGCAACACAAACAAAAATCCCTCTTCGTAAACGAGGATCTCTTGATCGATGGATCCATAGCAGGTTCAACCAGTTGATCCGCGACGTCCAAATCAATATGAAAGCGTTTGAGACCCATAAAGCCGCTCGGGCCATCGAAGCTTTCGTTATCACTGATTTCAGCAACTGGTACTTGAGACGTTCCCGGAAAAGACTCTGGGTCGAGGAGAGAACACCGGATAAGCTCTCTGGGTATCTCACCATGTATGAGGTCTTTGTCGGGTTATCTCAGCTTCTTGCTCCGTTCATCCCGTTCATCACAGAGGAAATGTATCTGAATCTAAAAAGAGCGGATATGCCAGAAAGCGTGCATCTGTGTGACTATCCTACGTTTGACGAAAACGCAATCGACCGGGATCTGGAACGAGGCATGGAGCACATCCGGGCTCTTGTCGAGGCGGGCAGAGCGCTTCGATCCAAAGGGAATATTAAAGGAAGGCAACCCTTGCCTTCAGCAGCGATTGTCTGCTCCGCGGAAATCGAAACATTAACACAATCACTGCTTGAGTTGATGAAAGAGGAGTTAAACGTAAAAACCATTGGGTACGAACACGACACTACCCTGTTTATGACCAAAACCCTCAAGCCGAAGGTCTCTCATTTAGGTCCAAAATATAAGCAGAAAGCAAAGGACATTGTCCAGATGCTTGAAACACAGGATATGCATCGTCTTTACCAACAGCTTATGAACCAGAACGAAATTGTTCTTCCCGTTGGAAGCGAAGAAATCAGATTGACCATTGATGACTTCGAGGTGGTTGAAGAGGTAAAGAACCATTATGCAAAAGCGATTGTAGAAGATATGACCCTTTTTATAGATACTACCGTCACAGTTGAATTGGAGGCGGAAGGATTAGCGCGGGAGTTTATCAGACGAATCCAATCCATGCGTAAGGAATTAAACCTTGCTGTGGAGGATCGGATTGTCACAGAGATCGCTTTTGATAAAAAGAAACGAATCTCGCTGGAGCGGTGGAAGGATCATATCAAAGAAGAAACACGATCAAAAGCCGTAACCTTCGTAGACAAGCCAACAGGGATGCTTCTGAAACAATGGGTGATCGATGATGTCAAAGTCGATATTGGTATACGAACCTAAAAAAACAAATCTGAGACGTGTAAACGAATTTTTTTATACGTATTCTATGATTTTTTCTGGCGAACCAAATGTATTTTATGGTGTTGATATTACCCCCTGTTGATGATCTGTTTAGGTATTGAGGGTACGGCACATTCCATCGGCGTTGGCATCATTAGAGATGTCAAAGGAACTTGTCAGGTCCTTTCCAACAAAATAAAGACCTACCAGCCGGAGAAAGGCGGGATTCATCCAAGAGAGGCCGCAAATCATCATGCGACGCACATTGCCAACCTCATCCTTGAGTCTGTTCATGCCGCAGCCGTTGATTTTTCTGACATTGCTCTTATCGCGTTTTCTCAAGGACCTGGACTTGGTCCTTGTCTTCGTACTGCTGCAACCGCAGCCCGTGCACTTGCGTTATCCCTTGAAAAACCGCTCATGGGGGTGAATCATTGCGTTGCGCATCTGGAGATTGGTCGGGGGACGGTCAAGGGATGTTCCGACCCGGTGTTATTGTATGTCTCTGGTGCGAACACCCAAGTAATTGCATTTGCTGAGAAAAAATATCGGGTGTTCGGGGAGACGCTTGACATTGGCATCGGGAACTGCCTTGATAAATTTGGAAGGACTATTGGTCTTGAGTTTCCTTGTGGACCGAAAATTGAGCAGCTGGCTACGAAGGGAATACAGTACATCCCGCTTCCGTACTCTATCAAAGGCATGGATATCGCGTTTTCTGGTCTGCTCACTGCTGCAGAGAACTCCGTGAAAAAAGGGGCGACGGTGGAGGATGTGTGTTTTTCGATGCAGGAGACGACGTTTGCGATGCTTACAGAGGTCACCGAGCGAGCGATGGCGCATACAGAAAAACAGGAGGTGCTTCTTGGTGGTGGGGTTGCATCAAACAAACGACTCCGGGAGATGGTGCAGACCATGGCCTTTGACCGTGGTGCAAAATTTTTTGTCCCATCACGGGATCTTTGTATCGATAACGGTGCAATGATTGCATGGCTTGGTTTTTTGATGTATGAGAGTGGGTCTCGGATGAGCGTCGAAGACAGTCTTATCAATCAGCGATTCAGGACTGATATGGTAGAGGTGACCTGGCGTGACTGAAAAAATCCTCTATCGTGGTGCTGAAGCAGAAATCCATCTGTCAACATATATGGGGAGAATCGTAGTACAGAAACGACGGGTGAAGAAAGCGTATCGTATAGCAGAAATCGATGCGCAGTTAATCTCCGCACGGACGCGAGAGGAAGCAAAGCTGATGACAGAGTCACGGACCATTGGTGTTTCGGTTCCTCTTATCTATGATGTTGATCTTTTGAACGGTATCATTACGATGGAGTATCTTGCTGGTGATCGGGTGAAAGACATCCTCAACGAATTGGATGAACAGCAGCGAGAACAGATCTGCCACCGCATAGGCGAGAGCATTGCACGACTTCATTCTCATGACATCATTCATGGCGATATCACTACATCGAATATGATCCTTCTTTACGATCGATTGTATTTCATTGACTTTGGTCTTGGATGTAAAACCATCGATTGTGAAACAAAAGCAGTGGACCTACATGTCCTTATGGAAGCCTTTGAATCAACCCATTCTCGGTTTTCCTCTTGCTTTGATGATGTGCTTGTTGGATACAAAAGACAATACCGGGGGGATCCGATCATGGTAATTGACACGATTGATGATATTGTACACCGTGGACGATATCGATGAAGAACCCAGAGAGTGTTACATAAATTCTTTTAATTTCGCTAGATTGGGATTTACAATAAGGTGATTATGTTGTATATAAAGGATCTGTCATAATCACGGTTTTTTGAATAATATCTGCATAATTCCCTGAGCGGATACTGCTGAATCTCTTTGCATATTTGAGGTCTATGGCAATGAAGATTAACCCCTTGTCTTATTCACCATGTATATACTGACTGTGCTCGATGATTCCCCTAATTTTTGATACTCTTTTTCCAAACGAGCAAATATAATATTTTCAATCGTGGTTTCATCCACAACCTTCATGGTTCGTTTTATCAACAAGAGAAACTTCCGGAGGGCTTGATGCTCCGTCTCGAGAATCGTCGTGTATCCCCCCAGATGATCTTTTTCTCTTCTAATTTTTTAATGGTTCTTCCGACCTTTTATGAAGAGAACCCGCAGTCTTTCGCGATAGTCTCAATGGTATTGTTTGAGTATTTCCTACATTCAAAAAGGACCGCAATTTCATCTGTACTTGACTGTCTCTCATTTGTCTTTAACATACTCTTTATCATAGATTTTTTAGACAAACATTTCCATCTCCGAATCAGGAAAAAATCAAGACGACGGTTGAAAAAAAAATAGGAGGTGGGCAGTCTCTTGTGTTTTGTACCTGCAATAATTAAATACACCATAGTTCTTCATCATCTGATAAGATTTCAAAAAGAAAAATCGAAAGGATGCGTATGAGACAATTGTATTTTATCACTAGTAATAAGGGAAAATTCCTTGAGGCAGCCGAAAAGCTTCGTCCTTATGGGTATCGGGTCGTACAGAAGGATCTCGGGTACCCTGAGATTCAGGCGGATTGTCTTACAGATGTTGTCACCTGGGCGGTATCAGAAATCAAGGAACGTTTTGATAAGGCATTTATGATTGAGGATGCAGGGGTTTTCATTGATTCACTTCAGGGGTTCCCAGGAGTGTTCTCAAAGTACGCGTTTTTTACTATCGGTTTATCTGGGATCCTTCGACTGCTGCAGGGTGAAGAAAACAGACAAGCGGTGTTTCGATCAGTATACGCATACAGCGAGCCTGAGAGAACACCCGTGATTGTGACCGGAGAATGCATCGGGACTATCGCAGGGAAACAACGGGGATCATATGGATTTGGCTATGACCCGATTTTTATCCCGAATAATGAGGAAAAAACCTTTGGGGAGATGACGATAGAAGAAAAAAATCGATACTCCCACCGTGCGAAAGCCCTTGAAAAACTTATCGGAGTTCTGAATACAAAACCATAATCTTTCGGACTATCAGCAGTATCTTGTTTTAGTCACATGTATGTTATTTCACACCAAGGGTTAAAAAGAAAAAAAGAACACTAGCTATGTTGCACGAAATATCCGGGACATAAGCAGAAAGTAATATTTTTCCAAACCCTAAGGTAGTGTTTTTTATGGTTTTTTCCTCCCCGGCTTTACACTGGGAGAGTATACCAGCCTTTGCCCTATAATCGGCAATCGATTTGATGATTCTACATAGGAGGAATATTGGAGGTATATCTATTATTATCTTTGTTTTTAGGAAGGTTGTTAAAGGAGTGAAAAGAGGCAGATGGAGACATTAGTATCATGATTAAGAAAACTGTTACTAAGACTGTTTTTATTATTACGGTTGTACTTTTCATGACAACCATCACTCTTGTTCTCTATTTTAATACTTCTTGGAGATTGAAAGGTTATCTCGTAAATCAGGTAAGAATTATACTCTCTGTTCTATGACGATATCTATTGTCCGGAAGAGTTCGTCATAATATTCAAGGAACAATCTAGCTGTGATACACGCGTTCTGATACTATTATATAGTCGCTGCTTTCTCCACAACCCGTTTCTTACGTTTTCTTAAAAATCCAATTAAAAAATAAAAAACTACTGTTAAAATCAATATGCACATCAATCCCAATAGTATTATTCCCGTTAACGACAACGAAAGAAAAAATCCATCTTTCGTTGTTGCTACTGTATAAGAGATTTTACCTGGGGGCATATCTGGAATCGCTATTATTGCATATGTTACCGAAGAAATCAACCCCAAGATACTCGTTACAATTATCGATATTATCATGGCTAATGATAGATTTTTCCATTCTATTTTCATACAAATTTGAATTTATATTGTGTATAATAACTTTTTTGGGAAGTTATCCATAAATGAAAAATAGCTTGAAAATAAGGGTTGTAGAAGCTCGAGAGAGTCAGAAAATAAAACCCGGTAAAAACGGACTTATATTAAGTCCGTAGACGTTAAAAGTCCCTTCGGATAATAATAAGAATCAGTAAGATTCTCTCTTTTCTTCTTTTTGCCTCTAAAAAGACATATAAACGATATTTTATATTATCGGAGGAAAACCAAACCTTTTATATAAAAGGCGGAGATTTCGGAACTGAAATCATAAAAGATTCAAGCAAGAGACCTTTGGGAAATGTTGTAATATATGATGAAACATTGCCCTTTTGCTCATATGGCCCGAATAGTGTAGCCTGGTAACATATGGGACTGTGGATCCTCTGTGCCGGGTTCAAATCCCGGTTCGGGCCTTCTGTCATATATTAGCACGGCAATTATTATCAATATTTACTATTGGAAAAATCATTATTTTGCTTTAGAATTCATGTCACTGCCTTCCCCACCCTTATTTTTTCTAAACTTTTAAATAAAATAACATCATACCAAATCCCAGCCGGAATTGTTCAGAAGAGGAATAAAAAATATGAAACAAAAAACATGCCTCATAATCATAATTATTTTAATAGGATCTCTTCTTTCTGGATGCACAAAGGAAGAACCGCAACCAACCGTGAAAACAATTGAAGAAGTGGCTGTTACTATCGTCACCTTGTTGATGGAAAATAATTATACTGGTGTCTATAATTTTTTTAATTCGTCTATCACATCACAAATTACAGCTGAAGAATTTGCAGATATCTGGGAGCAACAAGTAACCCCAACGCATGGTACCATCACAAAAATCGGGCAGACACGAATGACGAATGAATCAGGGTTTTCTATCGTCTATGTCACCTGCAATTTTTCAAAAATAGGTTCTCTTGATATTAAAATTATGTTTAATTCTGATAGGAAGGTCGTTAGCTTAACTGTTGTCCCGATAGAAGAAGAATTTGAATATACTCCTCCATCATATGCAAATCTTAGTTTATTTACCGAAGAGAATGTGACTGTTGGTTCTGGACAATGGGCATTGCCTGCGACCTTAACTCTTCCGAAAGGAACTGGTCCATTTCCTGCAGTCGTTCTTGTACATGGTTCTGGACCAAATGATCGTGATGAAACCTATGGTCCCAATAAACCGTTTAAGGATATTGCTTGGGGTCTGGCATCAGCTGGTGTGGTAGTATTGCGGTATGAAAAACGGACAAAACAATATCCTGAAGAGTCAGCAGCTATTCAAAATTTCACAGTGCAGGACGAAACCATAGATGATGCATTGGCGGCAGTGGAACTATTAAATGCTACATCGGCTGTGAATCATTCTGAGATTTTTGTCCTTGGCCATAGCCTAGGTGGGATGCTCGCACCTCGGATAGCACTCCAAGACAGTATAATCGCAGGGTTGATTATATTAGCTGGACCGACCCGTCATCTGGAAGATCTTCTGTTGGAGCAAACACGATATCTGGCAAACTTGAGTGGAACGAACCAAACAGAACAGATTGCAGCCATTGAAGCGCTTGTGCAAAAAGTGAAATCGCTTGACATCAACGAAAGCGAAAATGTTCTGGGTGCTCCGAAATCCTACTGGGCTGATCTTGCGACATATGATCCTGTAGAAACTGCACGATTGTTAGATATCCCTATGTTAATTCTCCAAGGTGAACGGGATTACCAAGTAACGATGACCGATTTTGCACGATGGAATGAAACATTTTCGAATACCCCCTCTGTTACATTGCGCACCTATCCATCCTTAAATCATTTCTTTATTGTTGGTACAGGCGTTCCAAACAATACTGAATATTTAATTGAAGGCCATGTTTCCGAAGAAGTTATTTCAGATATTACCGACTGGATAATGCATCAATAAAGATACGGAGAGAATCTTATCATCAGTAGAAATATTGTAAACTGTGTCACTGTTTGTCCATCATTAATTCCCAATAACGTGATACATGTTAGCAAATTAAAACATAGGGCTCTCTTGGAGGATAAAATACTTTTTGAACCTTTGTAACACGAGCCCGGTTCGAGCCCTCTGTCATTCCTTAGCATTGTTAAAATAAACCTTGAGAATATTAAAACTTGAAACTGTGTAACTGCTTACCCTTCTTTGGCGTAAAAGTTACAATTGATAGTGATTTAAATATCCAGTTCAACCTGGAAATCCATCGAACATGTAAAAGATTGATGATTTTTTCATGATATGTACGAATTTCTTGTTGAATATTTTATATATTTTACAACGGAATAACTGTCAATAAAATCATTACTCCGGATGAGGAAATGACATTACAAAATCAAGTTACAGAAAAACAAAATTCCAAAAAAAACCATATGAACCTTGAAATCGTAGAATACAAACCGGAGTATAAAAAAAATTACAAAGATTTAAATTATGAATGGCTCAACAAATATTTTGAAGTTGAATCATCCGATAAAAAAATCTTATTCAACCCTGAAACGGAAATCATCGATAAAAATGGCTTTATTTTTTTTGCGCTTTGTGAAGATAAAGTCGTAGGTACATGTACCCTTATCCGGCATGATGACGCAAACTATGAGCTTTCGAAGCTATGCGTGACCGAAAAATATCAAAGAAAAGGTATTGGAGAAAAGTTAATTGATAGAGCGATTTCAAAAGCCTGTCAAGTGGGATGTCAAAAAATTTTTTTATCAACAAATCGAAAACTTATTGTAGCATACAATCTGTATAGAAAAAAAGGATTTACGATTATTAAAAATCCGCACGTTTTCACCTCAAACTATAAACGTGAATCAATTTATATGTATCTTGATTTACTTTTTACTTCCGATGAAGTAATGTTAAGAAAATAATCCAACATTACAAATCAAATTTTGGGTTATAGTCTTGTTTATAAATCTCAGGATAACTAAAAGTCATATGATTTTTTATATCATCAGGAAATTTATCGTAAATATCTTTTATAATAAAGTGAAGTTCGTTAAAATTTTTGCTATGGTAATTAAGGCTAAGGTCGCAATCATCAATCACTTCGCTTACACTAATAAGATATGGATTTCTTTTTACGTAGCTAAGGATTTGATACAATTTATCATAATTTTTTAGATTAAAATGAACATTAAATAACTGAAGCCCTAATTTCAAATAATCGATATTTATCCGATAACCGTTGATTACCTTCATAGCTTCCAGTTTTTTTATTCTATTCGCTATCGTTGTCGATGAAGTGTTTAGATCATCTGCGATGTCGATGATTGGTTTCCGTGAGTTTAATGAAATATGCCGAAGAATTGCTTTGTCCGTCTCATCGATTTCAACTGTTGTACCACCATCAACAAGCTCATGTTTCAGTCGCTGGCTCATATCTTCTTCTTCGATGAGATACGAAATCGGAAGATAGTATGTCTTTGTGAAAAATGAGATGAGAGCATTTTGAAAATAAAATCGAAATCTGCGAAGGGTTTGTTTCCAGAATGAAAAAAATTGATTCATATTATTTACAGAAAAAAGAACGATAAGGTCGAATTTTCCTTGGATATTTGCTATAAACCATGCTTGTTTGCTGTTGATAAAATAGTTGATGATGTTATTTTCAATATCCGGAGTATAATATTGATAATTAACATAAATGCCGAGATTAATATACCCAAGTTTATAGAAATCAATGGATGTGAAAAAATTTTTAATAATACCCGTTTTTACTAGTCGGTCTATTCGATATTGGACAACATTTTTCGTGAGTCGAACCTTAGATCCAATCGTATTGAGTGACTGACGTGAATTTAAATCAAGCTGATAGAGAATTTTCTTGTCTTTCATATCAAGTGGAAACATCGTTGGACATATCAAATAAATTAATATAAATATGTTTTGTTTGACTGAAATTGATTCGCAATTTTAAAAATTTTTTTTTATCAGAGTTCAGATCGGGATAGTTCTATCGAAAACATAAATCATTAAAAATACCATGTATGACTTTTATTTTGAAGATTTTATTGGTCGATACAATAAAAGATGCATTTCTTTTTTTATTTTGTACAAATTTCTAAAAGATATCATTAAAAACGTTCAAGAAATTTCTGTACCACGAGGTAAAAAAAATGATAAAAACAAAAGTGTTAATCATAATAGGAATCGTAATAATCGTAAGTTTCGGAAATACTGTTTTTGGGAAAGAATCTACATCTACTCTCTCGCTTAAAAGCGAAATGAACGCGCTTTTAATAGAATCGGGTCCTCAGGAAGAATGGAATGTAACTTTCGGAGGAGATAAATATGATTTATTTTTTACAGTACAAGAAACATCTGATGGCTGTTTTATTGCCTGTGGCGGCACAAATGCAACAGGGTTTGATATTGGGGGCGATTGTTGGTTAGTAAAAACTGACGCAAACGGCAATATGCTCTGGAATAAAACATTTGGAGGAAGTAAAACCGAGAATGGACATGGCCTTCTACAAACAATAGACGGGGGATTTATTATTTCAGCAATAACAGAATCATTTGGGGCTGGCTCTGCTGACGTATGGGTAATCAAAACCGATGTCACGGGAAACGAAGAATGGAACAAGACATATGGTGGATCTTCATATGATTCAATTGGAAAAACCATCACTCAAACACCAGATGGGGGATATCTCATCGCAGGAAGTACCCAATCCTTTGGATTTGGTGGTCGTGACGGATGGCTAATAAAAATTAACACAACGGGTTACGAGCAATGGAATAAGACCTATGGAACAGAATACAATGAACATTTTTGGGAGGCACATTTGACTTCTGATGGCGGGTTTATAATGATAGGTTTTGTTGATAACAGTTCAGCTCAAAGGCGTGATGCATGGATCGTGAAAACAGATTCCAATGGCGTTACCGAGTGGGAAAAACTAATTGGTCCTGCAAACCAAGGTCTTAGCATACAACAAACAGCGGATAATGGATATCTATTATTGGCAGAAGTAAAAGATACCGTCTACGGTGGTTATCTGAACGCCTGGATGGTCAAAATAGACCAAAATGGAAATGAACAATGGAACAAATTATTTATCACACCAAAAGGAGACGACTGTTTTGCAGTACACCATACGATTAAACCTTTATCGGATGGTTGCTTCATTATGACAGGAATAACCAATGGTAAGATACCGGTATATTCCATTGGAGATTTATGGCTGACAAAAACTGATGAAAATGGCAACATACTATGGGAAAAAATCATTGGAGGACCCCAGTACGATTCAACATACTCCGTTTATGGTACATCCGATGGGGGATTCATTGTTTCTGGGATGACTTACTCCTATGGATCCGGTGATAATTTTAACGCTTGGTTAGTAAAAATATCTGATTATGACAATCAACGACCTAATAAACCCGAAAAACCAACTGGTAAAATACGAGGAAAAACTGGTACTGAATATACCTATACCAGTAGTTGTATCGAGCCAGATGGAGAACCGCTCTATTTCATTTGGGACTGGGGCAATAATAATTATACCTATTGGATTGGCCCTTCTAACTCTGGTGAGCTTGCGGAGGCAACCTATAATTGGACGCAGAAAGGTGAGTATTTAGTGCGAGTAAAAACAAAAGACATCTTTGGTGGAGAAAGTATCTGGTCAGATCCCTTGACGATAACCATGCCATATTCTTATAGTATACCTAAACCACGATTCTTAGAATTTTTATTTCAGCGATTTCCTAATGCCTTCCCGATTTTACGACATCTGATGGGATATTAAATCCCATTTCTTTTCTTTAATCGTGTTACTGCTTTCCTTTATAAATTAATTTTCTAATTTCATGTTAACATGGATAAAATTAGGAGCGTCTTGGACGGAAAAATATTTTTTAAACCTTTGGAATGCGAGCCTGGTTCGGTCCCCTTGTTCTTTTTTCCATGCTTAAAATGAGAGAAGATTTATTGTTTTTACAAAAAGTATCATTGCTATTTCTTAGAAAACGTGTCATTACTTCCCCACCACCTTATTTCTGATGGTATTCTTTTTATAGGAGAACAACGTTATAAAAAAGTAGGGGCAGGAAAGATATGGAAAGAACACCTCTTGTTAGCAAATGCTTGGCTGTTGGAATCATTCTTTTGTTTGTTGGAACCTGCATAGTTCCTGCGACAATGTCAGAACACACTCTTAGTAATAATTACAATGTATCCTTCTTAAATTGCTCTATAAAGCATTATGACAATAATACAGAAGCGCCTTTACCTATTTTACCATGGATTCCCCATCGTCCGATTTGGATTTACGGAAACAAGGATCTTACCCGATGGAAAGGGGTACGAAGTGGGAATGGAACAAAGGATGATCCGTACATTATTTCAAGATGGTTTATTACTGGGATTTTTTATTACAAATTTGGTTTTGGAAACGGATATGGAATTACAATAGCGAATACTGACAAATATATCGTTATTCGAGATAACTTTCTCAAAAATTGGAGAAGTTGTGGCTTACCATATAGTACAGCAATCTATCTTTATAATACAAAAAATGTGACAATAGAAAATAATTGGATACGTCAGTGTAACCGTGCAATCCATTTCTTAGAGAGTAACACTGGCACGATAATACGAAACAATTCAATCTTTAATGTTGATAGTTACACCATTATTGGTGATGGTGGTGTAATTGAAAACAACACCTTGTCAGATTGCGACCTTGCGATAAAATGCTCAAACTCAGTCATTCAATATAATCAGGTGGTCAATTCAGTTGTTGGTATTGGGACGACAGGACCATGTATTATCTCTCATAACGACCTAATTCAAAACGAGGTAGGAATCGGATGCTACTGGGCACCGCACTCCTGTACGATTATTAATAATAATATCTATAGCAACCGTAAAGGACTTTATCTCATTGATGGAAGTAAACCAGTAATCCATTACAACAATTTTGGTTATAATGATGGTGGGGTCACTTATCTGGGAACATTTATTCTAAATGGTACTATGAATTGGTGGGGAGCAGCAAATGGTCCAAGCGGAAGTGGACCGGGGGATGGGGTTCCTGTTTGTGACTATCTGATTTATGATCCCTGGTTGACCGAACCAAATCCAGATGCTGGAAGATAACTATTCACTTTAAATAAAATAGACTATTTGAAATTGTCGAAAATGATGCCCCTGCGGAAATAAGAAACCGTGTCACTGCTTCTACATCCCTTATTTTTATAAAAACATAACATTTAAATAAACAAAGACAATATTAATGTATAACTTATCATAACAGTGGAGGAACAAAGAAAATGGAAAAAAAGTATAGTAAAAAATTTTTTGTAATAGGAATAGCACTCCTATTCCTTGGAGCTAGTGCCACATTTAGTATCAGCGCGACTGCACCCTGGAGCGATAATTTCGATTCCTATACGGCAGGAAGTCCATTACACGGACAAGGTGGATGGCATGGATGGGATCAGGTTCCAGAGGTTACAGGTTATGTATCAAATGTTCAATCTCGCAGTACTCCCAATTCACTAGAAATCGCATGGTTCAGCGGAAATGCTGCAGACATGGTTCATCAATACACCGATATAAACTCTGGGATATGGCGGTATACAGCATATCAATATGTTCCTTCTACAATGACGGGGGAATCATGGTTTATCCTCATGAATAAATATGAAGACGGTGTCCACAATAGTCCAGATTGGTCACTTCAACTTGTATCAAGTGCAGCAAGTGGAATTATCTACGATTACGACGATCAAGCTGCTTCATTAACTCTTGTAACTGATGCATGGGCAAAGATAGAGGTGGTAATTGACTTTGATACCGATTGGCAAATAATCTATTATAACGATGTACAATTACAGGCTAAAGGGTGGACAGATGGACATGCACCCGGTGGTCAATTAAATCTTGCTGCTGTTGACCTCTGGGCTGCCGAAACGTTATCAACATCTGTCTATTACGATGATATGTCCGTCGTACCAGATAGCTCAGATCTTATCTGCAGCGCTGGTGGACCATATTCTGGTGAAATCGATGAAGAAATCCAATTCATCGGTACTGCGTACGGAGGAGTTGAACCGTACACCTGGCACTGGGACTTTGGAGACGGAGAAGAAGCCACAGAACAAAACCCGACCCACGCTTACACAGAAGCAGGTGTCTACAATGTCACGCTTACCGTCACCGACGATGAGGGAAGCATTGCCACAGATACCACAACCGCGACGATTATTGGACCACAACCAGTCATTGGAATCGGGAACATCACCGGTGGACTACTCAAAGTAAACGCAGTCGTACAGAATACTGGCACAGGGGACGCGGCCGATATCGACTGGAGCATCAAACTTACTGGCGGCCTTATCATCCTTGGCAAAGAAACCACAGGCACCATCGCCTCACTACCAGCAGGTGGCGAAGAGACGATTACATCAAGTTTGATCCTAGGATTAGGAGCAACGACAATAACAGTGACTGCAGGACCAGCCACAAAAACCCAAGCAGCAACAGTACTGCTCATCTTCATCAAAATTTAGAGACATCAGAGGAAAGAATCCTCTTTTCTTTTTTTCTTTTTTATTGTGTCTGTAAATCGTGTTACTGCTTTCCAATCCATGACTGTTCTTATTTTTGTAACTTTTGTTACAATTAAATACAATAATAAAATTTAAGTATTATATTATAATATACGTTACATACTATCCGTATTTTGAGGAGCATTCGATACTAATAATTCCAAAAGAAAGGAGGAAAAAATACATGAGAATAATTCATCTCCACCATGAAAAAATTTGTTATATATGTGGAAAAAAAATTGATTTCCTTTCAGGCTACTATCATCCAACACTGGGTAAACACTTCATTATATGTGAAGATTGTTATAACATAGAACAAAAGAGTGTCGATCAATGGGGACGATTTATTCTTTGGAATTCATTCAATCCTGAATCACCTGATCCAACATATATTGATAATCATCCATTCCAAAAAAACACTGTAGAGTACCCATATAAAAAAGAAAAGCATAACAAACAAGGAACAAATCAATAAAAAAAAAAAAGATGATTGGAAAAAAGGATTACAGAATAAGGACCCTCAGGTTGTACATTAGATGTAAATGATGATGCTAAAACCGTGTCACTGTTTGTCCGTTAATTGTATATAAAGAATTCTGTTTCTGTGTTTTCGTGCTGTTGTTATCGCATATTTGTTATTGGGCTTTGAAAGTTGACTATATCTTCCCGTTTCAGACCTTCCTACCTCTGATAACAACCCGACGGGGAATCATTCTGTAGCAGGCACCAATGATGTCGATTCGTAGAAATAAAGAAACAATAATCCTCCTATGTATCCGTGCTATCCAGTCGAAGACGATGCTAATCTCAAAGAGAATGGCCATTCTTATAACAAGCAGTAGATTGCTCGCTGCTCGATGTAAATGTTTTAAAAAGATCCATCTACGGATATATTTTTATATGATGAATGCTATAAAACTATTAGACATAGGTTAAGGATAACCATGGATGACGGACTTAAAGGAATAATTCTCATATTAGCGGTCTTAGCTATCTCCCTCTTCTTTTTCGTATACGTCATAAAAGAGCTCGTTGTGGTGTTTCTCTTAATAGCGATGATTTTAATACCTCTCTTAGGCTACACTTGTTTAGTTGTTATTACGACTAAATGGGATAACTATAAAGTGGCAAAAGAATGGCAGAAGGTCGAAGAAATAAAACAAATACCACCACCAACTGTCGAAAGCGTCCCTGAAACAGAAAAAAAACCATGAATTTTAACAAAACGTGTTATGCTGTTCCAGAGGATATGTTTTTAAGAAATGACCGGTTTTATGTCTGGGATATCAGGTGAACCATGGTAAAAACAAGGGAAACAAAAGATGATGAGAAGAACAAGGTCCTTGCACAGCTTCAGAAAAACTCTAATCAAAATATCGACTCGATTGCAAAACACTGTGGTTTTTCACCACAAAAGACAAGAAGAATCATCACACAATTGGAAAAAAATCAATTCATCTGGGGGTACACTGCCATCGTTGATGACGAAAAGAACAACTTGTCCCATTTTATTCTCCTGATAAAAAAGACCCAAGAACCGTTAGATAAAAAAGTCACGAATAAAATTGAATCCATGAAAATAGAAGATTTTGTCTCAAACGTTCATGTAACGATCGAGAGTAGTTGTTTGGTTCATGGAACCTATGACTGGGTTATCTCCTTTATCGCTCCAGATATTAAAGAAGCGAAGAAATTATGTGATGCACTTATTAATGAATTCCCTGGGGTTATTAAGAATGCTGACCTTTTACAAACACTTCATTTTGTACGACGACACCAAATTTTCAATCCAAATAGAAAAAAACTTAGCGATATCATGTAAAGAATTACGTGCTGTTTCTCCCCACCAAAAAAGATGTGTTGTCCATGGAAGAAAAAGTTGCCGTACGAATCATTAACAAATATCTTAAGAAGGGAAATATGGCGCGATGTTTACGCGACATCCTCCCAAGCGCGGGGCTAACAAAAAAACAACGGGAGGAAATCGCTGAACTCGTCCATGATGTGGTTCGTTGGAAACGATTGTATGAGCATATCATTGACCGTCGTGGTCTATCCCTTTCCGCAGAAAACTACGTAAAACTTGCACTGAATGGTGCACAGGCAGACGCTCATTCCTATGCCTTTGAATATCGGTACTCCTGCTCCGAGTATGTAGCAGGTATCCTAAAAGACCATGCAGAGTGGGCTGAGTTTCTAAATGAGATGCCACCGACGACGCTTTGCATCAATTTCAATACAACAACGATGGAGGAGGTACACGCCATGTTACACCAGGAGGCTCTTCCTTTTGAATCCGGCGTGCTTCCCTCTGCTGTGCTGACCACCTCCGTAGGAAAGTACTCCAAGGTAGTCCAACACTATTGCGCACATGTACAAGACGAAAGCAGTCAGTTTGTTTCCTTTCTTGCTGCATCATTAGGGGACATCATTTATGATATGTGCGCGGGTAACGGTGGAAAAAGCCTTGCCCTTGCATCGATGACAAAAAACCAGAAGAACCTCTATGCATATGAGCTAAACGCCGCAAAACGGACCATTCTGAAACGACGGTGTGGCGACTATAAAGCAAAAGTAACCGTGGAGGACTATCCCTCTGAAAAAACCTTTGATCTTGTGTTGGTTGATGCCCCCTGTAGCGGTCTTGGGGCAGCCCGTAGAAACCCTGAGGCGAAATACATCGAAGGGGTTGGTGATCTACCACAGACACAAGTATCCCTCCTACATCAGGCAGCACAGAAGGTCCGGAACGGGGGAATACTGCTCTACGCAGTCTGCACCGTGACCCCTGAAGAGACGACACAGGTGATAAAAACCTTCCTGGAGAACCAGAGTTTTATTATCCCATCGTTTGAACAATATCCTCTTCAGACGTTCTTGCAGAAAAACAGATACGGGATGTTTACGGCGCTTCCCCGTGGTGATCTATTTTTCCTATCTGTTCTTAAGAAAGGGTAAACGAAAGCGAATACAGCGAGGAAGGAGGGGAAAAAATATGAAGAAGAAACATGAGAATAGTATTTTCCCTTCCTCACCAGATACCTCTTTCTTTCTTCTGGTATATAAATCTGTTGTGACAAAATGACAAAATGGCATTCTGTTGTCTTTTGTTACATCTTATACATCACAAGACCGGAGAGCATCTTAGGAAGGAAGTAAGTGGATTTTTGAGGCATATGCTCGCCAGCGTCGGCGATTGCCTTTAGCTGCTCAATTTTTGTCGGATTCATGAGAAATGAGAAGTCGCATACTCCGTCGTTAACAAATTGTATTGCTTCAGCGTCGACCCTTGTGTATTTGACGTGATCCTCAAGGGTTTTCTCTGTAATACCAAGGATTTCCTCTAAGATGAGCTTATGGAGGACAGAGACATCAAGAGTTCTCCATGTTTTTGAATGATCAGCTGCCTTTGAGTCCATGACGAGGTCATCCTTCAACGTTAGAATATAATATGCTCCTTTTGTGTACATTGCACATTTCTGTTCGTTGACAGCTGCGATGTCGTCCATGATGGTTTTTCCGATCTGTTGATAGTCTTTGTTTGTACCGTCAATACGTTTTTTTTCTACAGTGAAGTACTGCTGAAGTTTGGTACATGTCTGGTCGATGTCAACGTTTTTCATTTTTATTAAACGGTGCGTGGGAAGGATTGAGAGACCGGGATCAAGCATATTGCAGAGGACCACCATGATGTACTGGAACGGAGCATGGGGATCGTTGTTTCCTGTTTGATGCCGTTTTTCCACTGCGTAGTTCACTGAGGTTTGATAGCGGTGGTGTCCATCTGCGATAAAAAGTATTTTCTTTTCCAGTGTATCGACGATTGACCGAACTACTGTAGGGTCGTCAAGGCACCAGAGCTGATGGGTAAATCCATCATATCCCTTCACGTTGATAAGAGGTTTGTTCAGTGCTGCGTCCATGGCTTTTCTAACGCCGTCGTTTTCATCAATGTACATCAGCTGGATTGGCTCAAGGTTCGCATGGCATGCACGCAGCAGGTTAAGTCGGTCCGCCTTTGGTTTTGCCAGTGTTTTTTCATGAGCTTTGATTTTTTTGTACTCTGGGTCAAGTTTGAGAAGAACAAAGAACCCGTTCATTTGTTTTTTTACTTGTTTTATTGTGTAATCGACCTTGTATGGATAGATTGCAGGGGCTTGTGAGGGCATCAGAATCCCTTCCTGCTGCCATGCGTCAAAGTCTTTTTTTGCTCGTGTGTACCGGTTGTTTGTTTCTGTGTCATCCGGGAAGATTCTTCCTAATATGAGTTTGACAAAGTTATATTCGTTTTTTTTATAGAGTTCGTCTTGCATGGTTTCTGAGATGATGTCATAGGGTGGTGACATGACATCGTCGAGTTTCTTTATTTTTTCTTTGTTGTAGATGATTCCTTTGAAGGGAGCGATTGCTACCATAGCCGGGTGCCTCCATGTTGTTTTGGTCCCGGTATCTGCTTGGTGATTAAATAGATTATGAAAAGAAACGATTTAGACGTATTTTTTCGTAGATGGTTCGAAACTTTCATAAACAATGATATATCTATGATTAAATATATTTTATAGAAACATTTAAATGACTTAAATTTATTACTTATAGAGTAAAGCATTACATAGAAGGAGGCCACGTCATGAAAAATGAATTAATTGTAAAAAGTTTGATTATCGGTATAGTGCTTTGTATTGGAGCAAGTGCTGTATCGGCAGATGCTAGTAGCGTATTGCAAGACCCGCACCCATTGAACCGTGGGTGGTTATATGTCGGCGGCAGTGGACCAGGGAACTACACAACAATCCAAGCCGCGATTAACAATGCAAGCAATGGGGATATTATCTTTGTCTATAACAACACCTACGTTGAGAATGTTGATACCAAAATAAAGAAGGTCACATTGCTTGGAGAAGACCGTGATACCACCATCATCAAAGGAGTTTCGACTGACCCTGTCGTACGAATCGGGGTAAGCGACACTACGATCTCCGGTTTTACTATTATTGGTACACCCACCGAAATCAATATTCAGGTTGCAACGTTAAGCGAGAATGTTTTTATCACAAATAATCTGATAAAAGATGGAGGGTATGGGATTTCACTTGCCGTGACAACAAGTAAAGTCACCATCTCAGGCAACACAATTACCAATAACGCGTTCAATGGCATTTCAGGTCAGACAACAACCTATAATGTTATTAAAGAAAACGCCATCGAAAACAATGTAGAACAAGGAATCTCTCTTTCCCTTGGCAGCCATCATAATTCCATTTTTAACAACTCGATAAAAAACAACGGAAAGGAAGGGGTCCTCATTGACGGTCTGACAAGCACTGATACTACGATTTCTGGGAACGATATTTCTGGTAATCAAATTGGTATTCGATTATCAAAAACTGGTTCGATTACGATACAAAGCAACAACATCCAAGATAGCATCATGGAAGGGTTACTTATCCAGACGAGCAATGAAAACACCATTGAGAAGAACAATTTCATAGACAACAAACGTCAAGCAACCTTTAAGGTGTCATCACGGAACATCTGGGATGCGAATTACTGGAGCAACTGGATTGGGTTTAAATTCTCAGCCCCGTTCTTCCAGAACTTCCCGAAATTTATCGTTGGTGTGCTGAGGATATACACTGATAAAAACCCTGCCAAAACCCCCTATAATATCACAGTTGTTCTGTAACCCTCCTTTTTTTCTTTTCTTTCTTTTCTGAGAAGAACGTGAGGTTCTTTCACTCTACCTAGGAAAGGGAATACGCACCGCCGTCATAGATAGATTTTTATATCATGGCAACATTGGAATTATTAAAGGAAGGATAGAAATGAAAAACTCAATTCGATTGTATAGCATAACTGCCGCAGCATTGCTTATCGGCGCATCGTTTGTCTGTGTGGTTGGATATCAGGCAGCGCAGGCAAACGAAAAAGCAGCAACTTCACCGTTGTTTACGATACGGACTCAACAGGCAACCCTGCAACCAAGTCAGGTAGGTCTGTCCGCGTTTCTTGGCAAGGGACAATCGCTTCGCATCTTCCCGGCTGCATCATTCTCGTATGAGAATCTGATTCAGAGGGCTTTGCGGATTTTTGGTTCGAACCCTGCTCTTGTACAGAAACTACTTGAGAATATCGATGCGTACCCTGAAGTTGCTGGGTTGTTGGCAAAACAAGGGGTGACTGCAGCAGACATTCACCGGTACATGGCTTTGTTACAGCATGATCCATCGGTTGTGACACAAGCGATCGCGGAGATGCAGCAGGAATTATCTCAGAAGGACCCCCCAAAGCCGCTGGGGTTAAGCACCTCTAGCTCGCTTGGCTGTTTCATCGTCGCCTTAGTAGCACTTCTTCCTATCACGCTTACTCTCACGTTGCTTGTCCTTTTTTTCACCCTAAGGATCCTTACCTGCATGAACGTAAATGATTGTGCAAACGTTATCGCAAAAGGAATCTGGGATCAACTAATTCAGGGGTTAACTCAGGAATAGAGAATAGAACAGGGTGCAATACAACGTTTATTCAGAATCATCTCCTCAAAGGACAGGTTGAAAATCATATCCATCAATGAGAAGGTAGGTAGGATTACTTTTATATAACATCGATGGATGTCTTCTCCATATATATAAGGGGGTCGTACGTATCTGTAAACCATCTATAGGAAGAATAGCAGCCTTGATGACATGTATGTGTT
>MUGD01000146.1 GCA_002900555.1 Thermoplasmata archaeon M9B2D
AATATTGATGAAAAACAAATGTTGGCAATTGAAATCATTCTCTGGACAAATCCTTTATTTGTGATTATAATCACATAATGTTCTTATATAATTATTCGTTAATCACTTCGGAGGTGTTTAAACGACACAACGTGAGAACATACACAATAACCTACAACGCATAGGTCAGATAACGGGAATAAGTAGCGACGAGGCCATTACGGCGATGCGTACCCGGCGTCAAATGCTAGTAACACTACTGATTTTCATCATCGGTATTGTAACACTACAGATGTCTACCGGAACCATCCCACTCAAATATACCGGCATCAGCATCAACGATTTCTCTCCGTTTTGGGGAATGATGTAAGAGCCGTTGGTCGCGCAATGGTTCTTTTCTCATTTTTTTTAGGAGATTACAACTATGTTTTCCAACAAACACAAACTCATTCATACACTATTCGAACTCACATTGCGCTGCAATATGCAATGTATTCATTGTGGGTCTGCCGCCGGCACGCAGCGAATCCAGGAGCTTTCCACCCCACAATGGCTCTCCGTTTGTGATCAACTCGCCCGGTTGAACTGCAAACAAATAACGCTCATGGGAGGAGAACCATTTCTGCGAAATGATTGGTATACCATCGCCCAGCATGTAAGGAATCAAAACATGAATCTAACGATGATGTCCAATAGTTATGTAATCAACGATCGGGTTATTCGTCAACTCAGGACACTAGAACCGTACGTTGTTGCTATTAGTCTAGATGGTGCAACCTCAGAGACCCATGACACGATTCGAGGGATACCTGGTTCTTTTGATCGGTGCATCAGCTGTTTGGATTCACTCCGTAAGGCAGGGTTACCCACGACAGTGGTGACTACTGTTCATAAGAAGAATGTACATGAATTGAAAAAAATGCGGGAACTACTTCTGAATAAGCAAATTGCATGGCAGATCCAGATGGGAACGCCTTTCGGTCGTTTCCCAACTACACTTGCCTTGTCTCTTGAGGAGTTTTACGGGGTTGCTATGTTTATTGCTGCGACAAGGAAACAATATTCGATCAAGGAACTTCCTGTAACAGGTGCTCATTGCATGGGATATCACTCCTCGATGTTACCAAATGTGATGATGGGTCCTTGGAAAGGGTGTTTTGCTGGGATGAATGTTCTTGGCATTCAGAGTAACGGTGGCATTAAGGGATGTTTAACACTACCAGATGAATACACAGAAGGTAATGTAAAAGATGTAAGCATTATTGATGTATGGAATAATGTACACTCCTTTCAGTATACCAGAAATTTTCAAAGAGAAAATCTGAATGGAGCTTGCCGCTTATGTGACTATGGAAATAGGTGTCGAGGGGGATGTCTTGCGTCATCGATTTCATTTACTGGAAAACCCTATGGAAATCCATATTGTCTCCGCCGTATCGAACGAGATATTATTAAAAAATAATGCAACATTCTAATGACTTAAGAAATAACGAAGAGTAATTCGTAGAGAAAACCTGCAAAAAACGTTTCTTCGGATGATTTTTATCACATGGCAAATTATTTAAATTAAAAAACAGATATTTTTTTACCTAGGGAGATTATGAACCACAATCCGATTAGTACGCTGTTGCTTCTCATCATCATATGTATCATGGGTGCTCCTTCGTGGTCGGCTGTCATTATAGACGATTCATGGAGAGAGGATTCGTTTCTTCACTATACCGAACAGGGAGGGAACCTGTACGACCTTCTCATCATAGCGCCTTCGGAGTTCCGCTGGGATCTTCTCCCGCTTGTACGTCATAAAAATAGCATCGGCATTCGAACACGGCTTGTCGACCTTTACGATGTGTACGACCAGATGTTCTGGCAGGGTCGTGATGATGCGGAGAAAGTGAAGTACTTCATTAAAGCCGCAGTCGAGAACTGGGGTGTGCACTACGTGCTGCTTGTTGGTGGTCGGAAAAACCAGGGGCAGGTTGAGAAATGGTGGGTCCCTGTGCGATATAGTTATCTTGACCGCCCTTACCAGGCCTACCCGGAATCGAAGTTCCTTTCAGATCTCTATTTTGCGGATATCTATGATAGGAACGGTTCGTTCTCAAGCTGGGATGATAATGGCAATGGTATCTTTGGTGAATGGCCGAAAGATCAGGGCGCAGTGGATTACCCTGACCTTACGCCTGATGTAAGCGTAGGGAGACTCCCTTGTCTAAATGCGTATGAGCTACGCATCGTCGTACGAAAAATCATACGATATGAGACAAGAGGCTGTGCCGATTCTTGGTTTAAAACCATGGTCGTCGTTGCAGGCGACACCTACCCTGGACGAACCCCGTACTATGATGGTGAGGTGTACACCCAGCAGGGTCTTGACCTCATGTCCGGATTTCATCCTGTGAAGCTCTGGGCTTCGGATGGCAGCTTAAAGAATTGGATTGATGTCGTATCCGCAGTCAATAAAGGATGTGGCTTTCTCTGGTGGTCGGGTCATGGCAACCCGAAATCCTGGGCGACCCATCCACCTGATGACAATGCGACATGGATCTCTGCACTTCGTCTGCGCAACCTACCGTTTTTACATAACCGCTATAAACTGCCGGTATGCCTTACAGGTAGCGGCTGTTTCAACAACATGTTTAACGTCAGCCTGCGTAATAAATGGTGGGTGTATGGTCTGCCTACCCCATACTGTATTAGCTGGGCGCTTATGGTTCAGCGGGATGGCGGTACTATCGCAACTATCGGTCCGACCGCATTTAGTTACGAATCCCCTGATATCAGTCTTGGGTATGGTGGAATCGAATGGTTGGACAGGCAGTTCTTCTCTGAGTTCGGACAAAACCATACCGATATCCTTGGCGACACTTGGAGGGATACCATCATCTCTGTTCTGAGACAATGTCCTGTCGATTGGTCTGATGAAACAATCGATGGGTCTGCGTTAGTAGTGAAGAATATACAACAATGGGTGCTGTTTGGCGACCCGAGCCTGAAAATCGGAGGATATTAATCGTCCGTAATTCCGTTCA
The DNA here is from genome assembly GCA_002900555.1 of Thermoplasmata archaeon M9B2D. Next base: position 3,012 of record MUGD01000146.1, read on the forward strand.
ACCTACGTCGATGTCCTATCACCATCAATCCCGTCGAAATGAACAGGACTATAAGCTTAAAACCTGGGGTTGAGTTAAGATTAGGATTGTTTTCAGAGGCAGTGTTCTGTCTCTCAATTCCTGGGTCGACAAAATCTTGTATAGAATAGAACCCTGTTTCATTTGTTTAGTTTCTCCTTGAGCGTTCTTATGTCCTTGTTAAAAAGCTTCGTAATAGCCTTTTAAAACGATGGAAACGATTATGATACCTAAGATGTTTTTATCAAATAGTTCTCTTACTCCTTTGATATCCTGTCTTTTTAAATAAGAAAAGTGGATTTTTTTCTATTTTTTGAACGTTATTTAGGAAGGTCGTCAAAAAACTCTTTGATGTTTTTGCGATATTCTTCAAAGGCGGTTCGACCCTTTGCAGTAAGGATCAACATTGTATGAGGTTTTTTTCCAATGAATTCTTTCGCGATTTTAATATATCCTGCTGCTTCAAGTTTGCTCATATGGGCTGAGAGATTGCCAAACGTAAGTCCAGTTTGATGCATCATGAAGAGAAAGTCAGCGCTTTCGACTACGTATAACTGGGCCATAATAGTCAGTCTTGCTGGCTCATGGATAACCTTGTCTACGGTTGTGAGAGGTTGTATTTCGGGGCTGGTTCTTTGATCTTTATTTTTCATTGGAAATTATCTCTCCAGATAAAGGGTTTTTTCGGATAAAATACAATACGCTGAGAAGTCCGATAAGGGTAATAACTCCGGCTGCGAGGGCAGATGAGATTATAAGATTTATCGAAAGGAGTTGGCCGGTAAGAAAAATGATGAATATCGATGTCGCGTATAAGTAAAAACGTTTGATTCCCGAGATAATAGCAGCAAGGAGAAGCAATGCGACACCAATGCATCCTACAACGAGACTTGGATAGGTGGTGATGCTTTCAATGATCCATCCTGGGATTGTGTTTCTATAGAGCATGAGACCAAGTACGAAAAAAAGGAAAATGTTCCCAATGAGTATGAGAAGGATGAATAATGTTCTCTGATGAGCCTTTTGTCCGAATTTTACCATTCCTATCCGAGGGGCAGTGATTTTTTGTTTAGCGAACGTATAAACCGGAACAGCAAAAATAATAAATGCGCCAGCAAGCCAGAATAATTCTGTTAAAAAACAAAAAATTGCATAGAGTAGTCCAAAACCCAGGAAGATGTCGATGAGACCGTCTTGATGGTAAAACATATAGGTTTTTTTTTCGATTTTTTTTAGATTTATTTTTTCTGTCATGTTCATCATCATTCTATATCTATATCGTTTGTGATATATAATACTTTGTATTACAAAGTTGTTTGTATTTATAGTAATTTTAAATATCAACTATCAGAATAACCAAAAAAACAATGGCTTCCTCCTTATACGACCTCTTAGTGTTTTGTGTTTTCGAAGATTGTAACAGAAGAAAAAAATATAATCAACTGTAAAAGAAATACAACATATACATCAAAAAAATCTCCGGAATCCTTACACTTTATTTTCATTTCTCCTTTTTCTTTCGTTTCTTATGGAGCATGATGTTTTTAGTCTGAATTTTACGATTTCTTTAGTTCTTATTGTTTCTTATGTCGTATCCTTAAAAGCCACTCCTAATCGGAGTATAAAAGTTCAATAGACGTGTCATGTTTTTTTCTGATATTCATAAAGAACGTTTGTAGATGTCTTATAACGGTTACAAGTTTTGTAGTAAGATGAAAGGAAAAACTAGTGTACAAGAGAGTGTCAAACAACAAAGAAAGAAAATCCTTTGGATTACTCCTTTGCTTTTTTGAAATAGATTGCCGCGATTACCACAAGAGCCATACCTACGATGCCTTTGACGTCATTTGGCGAAAACAGTTGGCTAGAGGGGTCTACAGTAGTCAAGACTGCATCTGCAAATAAAATTGCACCAAATGCAATTACTATTAGCCCAACAACAAGATTATCTATTTTCATACTATTCCAAAACTGTTATTGACATATAATTTTTTTGTAACGGTGAACTGTCGGTGACAAATATCAGATTGATTTTTTTTATTGCGAATCGTCGACCTTAAAAAAGCGAATCGTCGACCTTAAAAAATAGTTAGTCAAGTCGCCAAAGGGACTTTCCTACAGAATCAAAACCCATCCTAAAAAACAGTTGAAAAATTAGTAATTTTCCTCATCAGTACGTAGTCCTTAAAATTAACTCTAGTTATAGATATTTTGAAAAAATATATTTCTAGGAAGAAAATGCTGTATAGAGGTAAAACATTCTTTGTGTAATATAAATTGAGGTGAAGAGAAAAATTCTTATGAATCCTCCTCTATTTTGACTATCTATGAAAGGGGATCGAAGCTATAAAAACATCCTAATTGTCCCTTTCCTTATCATCTTGCTTGTAAGTTCAGGTTGTCTCACAAATATAATAGATTACAATACATCAAAAAAAAATACACTTATTATTGGAGTGTTATTAACAGATGCGATTTACCCATTGAATATCACGTATAATAATTATTGGACATTGATCCCAAATATTTATAATAATCTTGTTGAATATGATGAACAATTTCGCATTATTCCTTCTTTAGCTATCGCATGGAACAACCCTGATAGTCTGACATGG
>MUGD01000147.1 GCA_002900555.1 Thermoplasmata archaeon M9B2D
CATTTCGGCGCATGTTGCACTGTCACCTTCTATCAAACTGTAGAGCTGTTCAAACGTGATCGATGCTGAGAGACTGATCGGTTTCTTCTGAGCGTATTTCATTCCCAGGTAGTTCGATATTATTAAAATAGCCTTTTCGTGTATCTTTCCGCTCATCTTTATTTCACGTTCAATATTGATAACTCCTGCCTTGCCTGTCCACGTCTTTGCCGTGATACGAGAGGGCTTCCCGAACATATAATCTCCCATATCAAGTACGGCAAGGCCGTTTACCTGGCCAACGGTTGCACCATCCGTATGGACTATCAAAGTCCCCTCGGTCATTACTTCAAGCATATTTTTTTCCAACTTATTGTGACGATATTTTCTCTCATCTATAGCTTTAAGAACGTGGGGACCTGAAACGATCTGGCTGTTAGCCTTTTTTGCCCAATAATGCGACTCCCGTATCATGTCAGCAACATCGCTGAACTGGGAAGAGAGCTTTTCCTTATGCCCGGCAAGACGGGATCCATATTCAATGATTTTTGAGACCCCGGTTCTGTCAAAGGGCAGGAGATTTTCTTTCTGTGTTTTTGTGGCGATAAATGAGACATATTTTTGAATATTCTCCTCACCCCTGTTCATCCTGCTGTCAAAATCAGCCTTAACTTTGAATAACTCCTTATATTCATCATCAAGATTATAGAGAAGATAATAGAGATGAGGAGTACCAATAAGTATAATCTTGACTTCGAGAGGGACAGGCTCAGGCTTAAGCATTGCGGTAGTAACGAGCCGGTACTGTTCCCATATATCTTCGATCTTGATCTCATGGTTCCTCAATGCTCTTTTCAATGAATCATAGGAAAAGAGGTTTTTCACGAGATCCAGTGAGTTTATAACAAGATACCCGCCATTTGCCTTGTGAAGAGCCCCCGCTTTAATCATTGAGAAATCCGTTACCGCAACCCCATACTGAAACTTTGATTCTATTCGGCCGAAAAGATTGTAATATGTGGGATTGCTTTCGAAAATGCAGGGTGCACCTTTCAGGTCCTTATTATTAACAATCAGATTAACGTGATACCTGTTAAATGCTGTTTCCTGCTTCGGCATCTTCATAAAGGGAAGGGGGGGAGGTGCTTCGGGCTGTCCTTTCAGTTCTTCAAGGTTGTTTAGGACATCTTCCTTGAGCTCGTCGAGGTATTGCATGATTCTGTCGTAATGGGCATATTTATCCTTCAACTCATCAATGAGATCTCCTATGGCAGACAGTGCTGTTTCTCTTTCAAGGCGCATAAGCATTTCTTTTAGAAGCTTCTCGCCTTCTCTAACCGTTCTAACTACGTCATTGAGCTTTTCCTGTAACTCCTTCCCGATCTTGTCGATCTTGCTTCTGACTTCACTATCAAGCTTCTCATACTCTTCTTCTGTGAGATGTTCTCCGTCTTTTTTTACCGGTATGATCAAGAGACCGCTCGGCGTTTTCCTTATGGTGAAACCTTTTTCAGAAGCTTCATTCTCTAATGATGTAAATAGATCCTTTTGCTTCTTTTGAAATTCGTCAATGATCTTCGTTTTCTGTTTTTCATAGTCTTTTGACTCAAATACCTTGGGAATGTCCGCCCTTAAATGAGTAATCAATGCATCTATATCCTTCTGAAACACGATACCTTCGCCGGCGCGCAGCGATATCGCAAGTGGTGTGTCAGCATCTCTGAAATTATAAACATAGCACCAATCAGTGGGTACCGGTTCCTTTTCAGCTCTTCGTGAAATAAGTCTGCGAATTGTGGTCAGCTTTCCAGTCCCGTTTTCTCCAAGTGCGAATATGTTGAAACCAGCACTGTTTAACTCTAGACCGAAATCTATTGCACTCAGAGCCCTGTCCTGTCCTATTGTGTCTTCCAAAGGAGAAATGTCAGCGGTCGTATTGAATTTCAGGGTACTTGGGTCGCAGCAATGGTAAAGAGTTTCCTTTGTGAGTAATTGAACCATGATTCCTCCTAAAACGAATATGGTGGCTACTTTTTCATAATGTATCAGGAAATAAAGCGAACTGCAATAGGATCACTATTATTATTATGATAAATAAAGGATAAAATCAATAAATACTTGATTTTCATAAATGTATTGAATATAGTAATACTGTTTATAAATATCGATAGTGATGAGAGAAAACTATGGCTGATGAACATGCTTTTGATATTGTGTGTAAGGTAGATCTACAGGAAGTTTCAAACGCTGTCGTTCAGGCTACAAAGGAAATGGGACAGCGTTTTGATTTCCGTGGAAGTAAAAGCAGTATTGAACTCGATAAAGGTAATGCGAGCCTGACGGTACTTTCCGATGATGAGGTCAAACTCAAGAGTGTCCTTGACATTCTTCAGGGGAAACTCGTGAAAAGAAGCGTCCCGCTCAAGGCTCTCCAGTACGGTAAGGTAGAGCAGGCATCAGGAAATACCGTACGGCAGATCATAACACTTCAGCAGGGGATTACACAGGACAAATCAAAGGAGATCGTAAAGGTGATAAAGGGGATGAAGCTGAAGGTCAATGCAGAGATTCAGAAGGACCAGGTTCGAGTGAGGGGGAAAAATATCGACGATCTTCAATCAGTCATAGCAAAGCTAAAGCAAGAGGATTTCGGGATAGAGCTCCAATACGCGAATTATCGGTAACGAGTGTCAAGCACGGGGGTGATGTTTTTTATATTCCTTTTTTATTCTTTCTGACGAGACCTTAGTATATATTTGCGTTGTAGCAATATCGGCGTGGCCAAGCATTTTTTGGAGGGCCCTGAGATCAGCGCCTCCTTCAAGGAGATGGGTGGCAAAAGAATGACGCAACATGTGAGGAGTAACATGGATCCCCGTTATTCTGCCGATTTCCTTAAGAGACTGCCAGAATCTTTGCCTGGTTAGCGGCTTCCCTCTGTTAGAGAGAAAGAGGAAAGGACTTGTATTTCCAACTTGACGTGACCTGAGTTCTCTTATGTAAACATTTATCTTTTCCTTGCAACGCTCATTAAGGGGGACGATACGTTCTTTCGAGCCCTTTCCAAAAACTCTGATGAAACCGGCCTCAAAATCGATATCCTGAAGCTCAATATTGATAAGCTCGCTTATACGAAGGCCTGACGAATAAAGGAGTTCGAGCATTGCGCTGTCTCTGACGTAAAATCGACTCTTCGGCTTCGCATCAAGTAAGGTTATCACATCGTTCAGATTCAGTGCCTTAGGAACGGATTGCCACTTTCTGGGAGAAGAGATGTGCTCGGTTGGATCGTGTTCAATAAATTTTTCGTACATAAGGTAGCGGTAAAGCCCTTTGATAGAGGAAATAATCCGGCAAATACTGGTCGTCTTATATCCGTTCTTGTGTACTGAATCAATAAAAGCTGATACGACTTCCTTTGACGCTGTCTCGACAGAATCACCTCTTCTATCTAGATAATCATAAAACTTATCCAAATCTCTCCTGTACGACGCAAGGGTATTGGGAGAAAGTCCTTTTTCAACAGTAAGAAAAATGATGTAATCGTTAAGAAAGGGAGTTTTCACGATATTGCTGGAAACCGGTATTTTCTAGTAGCATTTCATAAACAATGTTGGCTATGTCCATTAGATTGACTGTGTCAGCACGGTTGTATTCAAGTAATGTATTCAGTGATGTCTGATTGCCATGACACCATTCTTTCCAGAGTAAGACTGCGTCATATCCGCTGAGGCCTGATATATTCTTCTCGCGTACAAGGCCGAGGTCCGTTTCGATCTTTTTCAGACCACCTGTCATGCCGACTCTTCTGGCAGAGAAACAGAGATCGAAGTGAGGCAGGTCCAGGGGTAATGATCGAAATTGTCTTTTCAGAAAAGGAATATCGAAAGAACTACCGAAGAACGTTATGAGAAGCTTGTGTTGTGACAATTCTTCAAACAATGCATCTTCACTCAGATTTCGACCTTTAACAAACTGCTTTACGTTATTACCATCGTACAGTCCGACAACCGTTGTCTCACCGCCGGCATCAAGAGGGAGCCCATTCGTCTCAATATCTAAACAGATCGCGTATTTCCTGAATCGTTTAAAAAGCCTCCAATGATCTTTTGGTTTTATAAATTCAGCAAACGGCTTCTCGTTCATTCTCTGAAGTTCATGGGAAAAATATTGAAGGGACTCTTCATAAATCCTTTTTCTCTGGTAACCAAAATTTGAGATCGTAGATACAGAAAGAAAATCATTCCAGCTCAGTATTCCCTGTTTCCACAGGTCGCGCTCGGTTTTTTCTCCTATACCATCAAGAAATATGAACGAATGTTCTATCATGACAGTTTATTGTCTTAAAATCCTTTCGACTTCTTCGGTATATGTCGTCCCATCTTTATGGATAACAAGAGGCTTTTCTATCTTCATCCCTTGTCTGGCTCCCTTTATGGATTCAACCATGACCATCTTGGACTCAGACAAGACATCAGGATATATAAAACGTGCTCGCTTTGGCTCAAGCGTGAATTTTCTCATCAGGGCGAACATCTCCGCTAAGCGAAATGGATGGAAGATAACGTAAAAATAGCCCCTTGATTTCAGGAGATACGAAACTGACCGCATAAGTACTTCGGCGTTCATCCTTATTTCATGCCGCGCAATTGCTCTTTCATCATAAGGGCTTATCTTGCCGGAAGATGGAACGCGAAAAGGGGGGTTGCTGACTATGACGTCATAAGAGGCTGGGGTAAAGTCGGGAGAGTTCATTGTATCCTCTATGCCCATATTATGAACGGTTATCTGATTCTCAAGCCCGTTATGCATTACATTCCTTTCTGAGAGCACGGCAAGATCATGCTGAACTTCAAGCAGACTGATGCATGACGACGTATATTTTCTTGCGAGTAATATGCCGATGATTCCAGTACCGGCACCTACGTCAAGAATCGAAGCGGGCATGAATTTGTTTACAAAATCAGCGATCAGGACGGAGTCAATCGTAAAACGATACCCGTTTACTTTCTGATAGAGTGATACATCTTTTATTGAATCGAGGGAAACGGGTGTCTGCATTTCACAATCCGGATTGAGTAATAATAGTATACATTTCTGG
>MUGD01000148.1 GCA_002900555.1 Thermoplasmata archaeon M9B2D
GGTTTCAGTTTGCTTGGTCATTGCCTGTGGAGTCAGTAACACAAGCACCGAGTCAACATTTTCATCCATTAGAGCGGCTTCGATACAAAAAGCATAATCCTCAGGTTGAGCGGTACCAAGGGCATCAATAGGATTGTAGACTGCTGCAGCAGGTGGAAGATTTGTTCTAAGGCGTTCCACAGTCTGAGATGTCAATTGAGCAATCTGCAATCCACTAGCTTCGCATGCATCAGTGGTGAGAATGCCTGGGCCACCGGCATTTGTGATTATTGCTACTCGGTTGCCTGATGGCAGATGCATATCATCATAGACAGAGGCAACATCGAATAAGGAGGCCATGTCACTAGCACGTCGGACTCCACATTGTTTGAAAGCAACATCGTAAGCTGTATCACTTCCTGCCAATGATCCTGTATGAGATGAAGCAGCTCTTGCACCAGCTGCACTTACGCCTGATTTTACGACAAAGATTGGTTTATGGGGTATAACTTTTCGGCAAGCATCCATAAACTTTCTACCATCTACGACCGATTCAATGTAAAGAAGAATGAATGTTGAATCAGGGTCTCTACCAAAAGCTTCGATGAAATCGGATTCATTCAAGTGGGCTTTGTTTCCAAGGCTAACAAACTTGGAGAACCCAATTTTCTCCATAAGACTCCAATCCAAAATTCCTGTCATCAAAGCTCCTGATTGTGAAGCAAATGCGATACTGCCCTTTTTCGGTGTCCCAGATGAGAAAGATGCATTGTAAGGAGCAGAAGTATTTATTATTCCAAGGCAATTTGGACCCTGAATTACCATTTTGTACTTCTCTGCAAGAACAGCAAGTTCTTTCTCAGCCTCTTGACCCTCATGTCCTATCTCCTTAAAGCCAGCAGTGATAATGACAAGAGCCTTCACACCCTTTTCACCGCATTCTTCGACTGCTTTGATGACGAGTTTTGCAGGAATTACAATCACTGCAACATCCACATCGCTTGGAATATCTTTGACTGATCTGAATGCCTTGTAGTCAAGTATCTCTCCTGCCTTTGGATTGACTGGGTAGATGCGTCCTTCGTAGCCACTCTCGATTAAGTTTCGCATAACATCGTTGCCAAGCTTACCACGAGTCTCTGAAGCTCCAATCACAGCTATTGAACGGGGGAAAAACAAACTGTCAATGCCTTTTTGCTTGTCCACTTTGCACACGACCTTCATGCGACACGAATCGGGAGTCAATGGCTCCGGAATATAACTTCTATCTTAATGGCCAATCGGAGAAAGAGGAACAGCGAGTATGTAGATGAATTCTAGGGATAATCAGACTCTTTAGAACCTATCCGCTCGAAATAATGACCATCATTCACATTAATCAAATTTCGTGAGGAGGGATTTATTCCACGATAGCGGTACTTTGATCCAAGACCAAAAACAAGACCTGTGATAAGAATAGCCAAAACGATTGAAACAAGCATCGCATCAATACTGAGATATACTATGGCGAAGACCAGCTCTATAGGAATTAGTAGTACTGGCCATATCAAAAATAAAAGGCACACATAATAGCCCCAAGATTTTCGCCTTCGCTCCTCCCAATCGCTCACAGTATAACCTCAGTAGTATGCTTGATTTGAACCGCTTTTAGATTTACGATTTTAATACCGAGTTAGTATTACTCACAACCATATTCATGTATGACGCAGAGATGACCTAGGTGATTGCCCAATATGAAGCTGGTAACATTACATATACCTGAGCAATACGTTGAAGGACTGGAGCGTCTAGTCGAGAATAATCTTTACCCGAATAGGTCTGAGGCCATTAGAATCGCTATTCGCGATCTACTGAAGAGAGAACTCTGGGGTTAGAAGATATTACTTGAATCACTCGAATTAAATCAGTCTGAGATACAAGATTGATTGAAAAGCGTGAGATATTACAATGGTCTGTAAGTGGCGCGCGGGGATGGATACTAGGTATCCGTAAAAGAAACCTTGATATCCAATCCTAATATGATATATCAAAGACAATGATACTCCGCCCTTCCCCAGGAGCGTGCTATTGATAGGACCAGAAGCCTCCGGATTTAATTTGGACACATCCCAAGTGAGAGGCAAGAAGGGCGTAAGAAGATTAGTCAAAGGGTGTCCCTGTTACAAAGAATTCGTGGGACTAGACAAAGAGAAAATTTGTCTAAATAATGATGATATTTTGCCAATCAATGCAATATCTGTGGACCCTTCGTTTTTTGAACAGATAGTATCTATCGATGATCTGGCACAATACAAGAGTGATAGTCAATCTATGTGCTACCTTTTGATATATCTAGATAGAAAAGAGGGCTATTGTTATTGCGTCAGTCGAGGACAGAGAATCAATATCAATGAAAAGGATGTTAAGACATCAGAGATTGATAGTGCGCTTCAATTCGTCACATCTACGGAAAGAAGCAGAGATGGAGTTGTATGTTCTGATTGTCTATACAAATACTTGAGGACTCTTGGAGAGGCGTCAACAGGCTTTCTCACTGATGTTGAGAGAGAGGAAATCATAACATCATATGTGAGTGAAGTCTCAAAGAGGATGGCTGCAGAACTGACTAATTTCTCATCGACAAACAAATCCGATAAAGCGTATGAAGAACATGTAAAGAAGTACATTAAAAGAATCAATGAATCTCGATCGCAGTGGGCTGCTCTAACATCCAAGTTAAAGCAAGCCGATGCCGACAAGACTCTCCTCGAACTTGTGGAGCATTATCGCTCTATCTACAGGTTGGAGGCAATATTCCTATCACAGGTCCTAAATTTGGAAACTACATCAAACGAGATCGATGCATTAGGTACATTGAAACTGATGGTTACCATATCTGAAAAAGTAATTCAACTAAGTGATATGATTCGAGAGAAAACTAACGACCTCATAGAACGAAAAGCAATGAGCACTGATTTACAAACGAGGTTCAAGAAGCATACTGAGAAAAGAAAGAATACAGAGTACAGATTTAGCAATCTTGTGAAGGTTTTGAGTGAGATTGATGCACACACCACACAATAACTACTATATGCCTACCAGACAAAGTAAAATGCTACTAGGAATGAGCTAATGTTCGATTTCAGAGTAAGTTGGTGCAGAGTAAAGTGCTAGAGGAACAGAAAGAGTCTTCGGTAAAGATGGTTCGTGGCTGCCCATGCTACAAAGTATTCGGAGACGAAAAACTCTGTGTCAATGATGATAGCGTATTAGAAATCGAAGCTATAGAGATCGACCCATCCATCTTTGGATTCCATTTGGATAAAGAGAGCATGAAGGAAGAACAAGCGACTGATGGCAATATTTGCTATGCATCGATATTTGTCAATTATCCTGATAACAAAGTATACTGCATCTCACAGGGTTGGGCCCTTAGAATTCACGGGAAGGATGTTCCTGGAGATGATCTTGAAGATGCATTACAATTTCTCTCCACAAAGGAAGCCACCGCTAATGCTGAGATTTGCTCTGAATGTCTCTACAAATTCATACTAACACTTGGTGATACATTTGCAGATTTGATGTCAAAGAAAGAGAAGACTGATGAGATCAAGCTTTACGTCGATAAATTCTCACTGAAAATTGCTGTAAAACATAGCCAGATGGACACTATGATGCAGCCAATCGGAACTGAAGAGGAAATCGAAGCAGGAGTTGATTACTTTGGATTTCTCCGTAGTTACCTAGTGCAATTACTCGATCAACAACACTATTGGTCCGAACTTAGTAAGAAGTATATTGAAGAAAGAGCACCAAAATGGATTATCAATCTCATAGGAATGCGTGAACGATTAGCAAGACTTGAATTTCAATTTTATAGTCAAACTTTGCAACTTAGAGATATCAATGACTTCAATCTTCTTATCAAAATGCTTCAATATATTTTAAGAACGTCAGATGAAATACTTGCCATAAACGAGAGTATCCATAAGGAAATCCGTTCCGACAGATACATAGAACTTGCGGCAAATGATGAAAAACTTAGTATTCTATCAGACTACGCTGAAAAGAGTAGGACGGTAGAACACAACTTTGGTAACATTCTGCAAATTCTGACTAAATTGTAATTTAGATTTCCTGAATTTAGATCATCAAATGCAACAATTTGTTTCACTTCGATAGGCAGGTGGATTAAACAGATACTCCACACAAAGCAATAATCCACTCCAAGGCAATTCCATAGCAAGTCATCGACATAGACCATCACCATTTGCCCTATTGAGTATAGAATCTAGGGTCGGACAGTATGGTTCTGATTAGCTCCTGTGCTGTTGTTGTTGGAAGACGATTCCACTCATCTGTGAATTCGCGGTAGATCTGTATAGTTTCTAGAACAAGTATTGATAGGTCTTCTAATTCTTGTTGTGATACAGAAGGTCCAGTGCCAAGTCCAGGGCAAATATGTTTCATTGCGCTAAGACCCCATTTGCGTTCACCTTCACTTCTTTGGAATACAAAAGGAAATGATCGACACACAATTGGTCGTAATGCGTGTATCATGCATTTGTCATCTTTAAGAAAAATACAATCTCCATTCTCCATCTTCTTTAGGGCTATGAAGGTTGGGCCTCTCTCTGTTTTTGGAGAGGGAGTTCCAATAAGTCCTACTGGAATTGTATCGAGTTTGTCAAGTATGTAAAAATCAAGAGCCCTAATTGTTTCCTCAGGGCCTAATCCCAGGGCTGCAGAGATTCTGGCAATATCGTGTCCTGTGACAGTAATCAACATAGAATCTTCTCTACAACACGATCCGCATTTAGTGCACTCGAATCGTGGTAATTTGTTCTCAACAGATTCATTTGGATTATTTATTGGCATCAAACTCATCCTAGTGAAGATTGGCTAAACATCTTCTGTTTCTACTGTCACATAAGGCTTGGCAAGAACTCTGCTAACTTCGCCAAACCTTCTTGTATCTCAGAAATCGAAACTGGATAGGAGAATCTTAAGAAGTTGTCATATTTTGCCCCGAACGCGACACCAGGAGTGCAACAAACACCTGTCTTTTTGAGGATAAGTTC
>MUGD01000149.1 GCA_002900555.1 Thermoplasmata archaeon M9B2D
AGATTGATGAGATAGTCCCTTGCCATTTTAGTTGAGTTCCAGACATCTTTTCCCTCTGGCGAGTCAGAGAGATAATCCCCGTCGTTGTTACAGATCGTGGCTGCTTTTCCGTCAGTCATCAACAGGACCACTTGCCTGTTCTCCGGTGAGAAAATACTTGAAGCATATACAGTATCGGCTGCACAAAGAAAGCCACAAGAGGTTGCTGCAGAACCAGGATTTCTATCCATGGTGTTAAGCGTCGCAAGCACTGTATCAATCGTTTCGTTAGTTACTACTGTCGGGCTGAGCAATACCCAGGCAAAAGTCCTCCCTGAACTGCTGCCAAAGACAATAATGGAAAACTCCACGGCCCCGTTCCGCGGGAAGACTGACTCATTTGCCACTGTTGAAACAAGGGCAGATCGTATTTTCTTTAAATCGTTTGGTTGCAGTGACGCTGATCCATCGAAAAGAATGACCAGCTGCGTCAGCTCCTCGGGCTCCGCCCTTCCAACAATCGCAGTCACGTTCAATATTGCAGTACCGCTTGGTTGAATCGTAGCAATACTTGCCCAGACCCCTGTGCTGTTGTCATAGGTTCCACTCGTCGCCGAATACCCTATGAAAGCAAAGCCATCCGGCAGACAAAACCGTAACTTTGTATCGGAAACGTTGATATTACCGTTGTTTCGCAGGGTAATGATAAACTTAACTTGTTGATTTACTCGTGGAATCTCCGGGTCAATCGTAAGTTCAACACTCAGGTCGGAGAGTGGATCTGTCAACACGGAGCAGAACATGATAGAAGATGCCGGTTCACTGTTAATGATCATCACGTCTATCTGCGACACTTCCACATACTCAGGATGCACGTACATCGGATAGATGACTTGTTCGCCAAACCCCCACAACCCATCCTCTTTCGCTTGTGCATTGACATAATCATACGCTTGAAACTGCACGTTCGCACTCCCAAAAGTAAGTCCGATGGTGGCGGCAAGACTAATGGGTTCTCCCCCCATATGATCTAAGACTAGGTTGTTGTAGACAAGCTTGCCTGTGATTGTTGTGATCGGACCGGGTGATGTCTGTGGGGTAGACAGAAAGATATACGTGATGGAAACAAAAGCAATAACGGTCAACCCTAAGAGAAGCAGTGTTGCAGTCAATTCAACGATAGCATGTTTCTGTTGCGTCCTATGGATTTTTTTGTTATTTTTCATGGATATCACCGACATGATCGTACGAACGAAATCCCTAAGTGGAGGGCTCCTATGGATAGGAAGCGAATCCTAACGTCATTCTCGAATCGGTTAAATCAGGCAGATTCCTTTGCAGAATGAAGAAGAACCGAAAGGTCATATGTACGAGAAGATATGTCGTAAGGGACCTCTTAGTTACTGCATTTAATGATACTCCTCTCCTGCCTTTTCTTTGTATTTTTGTCACCCATCCTCATGAAACCTAGAGTCTCTAAACACGAAAGTATTTCGTAGTATATAAACGTAATTCTCCTCTCGTAATTATAACAAAGGTTACACAATATAACAGGATTGATACAGTTTCATGAGTCGGGTTAATATATACGTTTCTTATGAATATTACTTTAGAAACTAAACAAGGATGACACGATTTATGTAGACCTCACTTCACTGATTGTTTGTGTCCAACGCTTCCTCAGTTCGTATCTCCCGAATACTTATAGAAACCTCTAGGATGCCATCAATGGTGCATCTGATAGAGACACGTTTTTGTGTATGATGAGACTTATCATCCCATCCAAAGAATCTCATCATACCTCTCGCTATAATCATCTGAAACGGATATTGAGTGAGTAATCCTTATCGCTGTATTTTGCATTAACATTTTGAATTATTATACTAGACAAGATTAATCTCCTCTAGTTCGTTTTATTATTTTTATACTGATTAAAATTTGTCTTTTCCTTATTTAAAAAGGAAAAACCTATATCGCAGATAGAGGTTTTCCTTTTTGATTCATGAGGATAATGAAAATAAAAAAACGGTTAAATCTCATCCCTGATTATGGAGATATCAATGACCCTGCTGTCCGAGCGAAATACGGCTATCTCGAGGGAAAGGTAAGTATCACAGGAAACGTGATTCTTTTTATTATGAAACTGACGTTAGGGTTATTTATCAACAGCATTGCCTTGATTGCTGACTCTGTCCATACCTTATCCGATGTTGGAACCTCTTTTATTGTTATCGTTAGTTTTAAAATCGCAAAAAAACCCTCTGATACAAAACACCCCTTTGGATACGGACGAGTGGAATACATCGCAACAATGATTATCGCGGTTCTGCTGGCAATTACCGGTATCGGATTTATCCAACAATCCATTGAACGAATTCTACAGTCTATTAGTATCACCCATCAGCAGTATGCTGTGGTTATCGGTGGTGTTATATTCGTTCAGGCGGTCGTCAAAGAATGGATGGCACGCTATTCTGTGGCTCTTGGAAAAAAAATCAAAAGCGACATCCTTATTGCTGATGCTTGGCATCATAGAAGCGATGCCCTCACTAATATTGGTGTTGGGATTTCCATCATCGGTGCCTCTTATGGTTATCCTCTTTTCGACCCTGTTTTCGGAGTGATTGTGTCTCTTGTAATTATCTATGTCGGATTTACACTTGGTAAAACCTCAGCACAGTTCCTCATCGGGAAATCCCCTGATATCGATCTTGTAAAAAACGTCAAGGAAATCGGACGGGAAATACAAGGAGTAAAGGACATTCATGATATCTCTGTGCATGATTATGGGACAAGAAAAATCATTACCTTGCATGCAGAAGTTGATAAGACGCTTCTGCTTGATGAAGCCCATGGTATTGCAGACAAACTTGAAGAGCAGATAATGGAAAAGCTGCATTGCTCTACCATCATCCATATCGAACCGACAGAATTCCTTCGAGATACATTTTATAAAACAAGAATTATTAAGGATATATTAGAGAAACAACCATCCATCATTTCATTTCATAATATACGTATTATCAGACGATATGAAGCTGATGATATCTCTATGCATCTTGTGGTAAATAAGGATATGAGCATACAAGACTCTCATCAGTTATGTCATCGGATAGAAGCAGCAATACAAAAAAAATACGGCTCCTGCGCTGTCCATATTCATCTAGAACCTTGTCAGCATTCCCACTGTCCAATATGTTCTGTATCTTGTGAAAAGAAAAAGAACGACTGAACCATCTTTTCGTCCTTTCTTCTTAACATTTAAATGCTTTGGTGTGATTCTGAGAAGCTCATGAACTACGAAACCCTTCAATTAACAATCAAAGATAGTGTTGCAACAATCACATTAAACCGTCCAGAGCGATTGAATTCTTTTGATATGACACTTGGTCGTGAGCTATACGATGTTCTTCAGAAGGTTGGAAACAACCAGCAGGTCCTTGTTGTGATACTTACGGGAGTCGGAAAGGGATTTTGTGGCGGGGGCGATGTCAAGGAGATGCATACCGCTACTGACAAACCACGTTTCCTACGGGATCTCACCAGGGCGATTCACCGATGTGTCATTGAGATTCGTAGCATGGAAAAACCAGTGATTGCCGCGGTAAATGGCGCTGCATTTGGTGCGGGTCTTTCCCTTGCACTTGCCTGTGATATGATTATTGCAGTAAAACAGGCAAAGATGAGCACTGCCTTTATCGGTATCGGCCTTGCGCCAGGATGTGGTACACAGTTTGTCACAAAAGTTGTAGGATACCAGCGTGCTTGTGAATACATCTTAACGTCGAAAACGTTTACCGCAGAAGAAGGATATCATCTTGGTCTTATCAACAAGGTGGTCGATGCTGATACATTCGATGCTACAGTTGAAGAAATCGCCTCTACGTTTCGGTCACTACCGCCGATTGCCGTTGGAAAGGCGAAGATGTTAATCAATAAGAGCTTACAGAATGATATGATTTCTCATTTGGAACTTGAGAGCAAGACTGCTGCGTTTTCTGCTGGAAGTGAGGATTTTACGGAAGGTGTGATGGCTTTTGTGGAAAAACGTAAACCAGTCTTTAAGGGAAAATAGAGGAGAAATCGACAATTGTCGATAAATGTAGGGAAACCTTTATGTATGAAATTCCTATGAGTGCGATACAATGCATAAGGGAGGTCGCAGGATGAACTATGAAACCCTTGTCTCTACAAAAAAAGACGATGTTGGTACCGTAACATTGAACAGACCAGATGTTCATAATGCGATGAACGAGGTGCTGATAGACGAACTAACGCACTGTTTTACGCAGATTTCAAGCGATGAGTCGTTGACCGCGGTGATCCTAACGGGAAACGGGAAATCCTTTTGCGCGGGAGCGGATCTTACTTGGATGAGACAGATGGTAACGTTCTCAAAGGAAGAAAACAAGAAGGATAGTCGTCGTCTCCTGGATATGTACGAGAGTATCTATTCTTGTCATTGCCCAGTGATTGCACGGGTCAATGGTTCGGCATTTGGAGGTGGTCTTGGACTTCTTGCCGTCTGTGACATAACGATAGCCACCCCGAAGACGACATTTGGGTTTAGCGAAGTGAAACTTGGGATTATCCCTGCAGTGATTTCAACGTATGTCGCACGCCGGATGAAACCTGCGGATATGCGCCGTTTTTTTATCACCGGTGAACGATTTGATTCCCTGATAGCACAGAACATCGGCTTAATCGACATGATTGTTCCATCTGACTTACTTGATGATACTGTGAATTCCTATATTGACCAACTTCGCTCGTCAGGTCCGAACGCAATTAAAGAAATAAAGCATCTGATGGAAAGCCTTGAAACAATGGATATAAAAGAATATAAAGAGTTAACTGTTGAAAAAATCTCAGAGCTTCGGGTTTCATGTGAGGGACAGGAAGGAATCACCGCGTTCCTGCAGAAACGAAAACCCAGCTGGAAGAGGTAACCAGCATGTTTAAGAAAGTAATGATTGCGAATCGTGGGGAGATTGCCGTTCGGATCATTAAAGCCTGCCAGGAGATGGGGATTAAAACCGTTGCGGTCTATTCAGAAGCGACAGAAGCTCACCACATGTTGAGCTTGCAGATGAAGCTGTAAATCTTGGTGATCCGACTCCTTCGGAAAGCTATCTAAACATTGCAAAAATCATAAAACATGCAACAAACGTAAAAGCAGAAGCGATTCATCCTGGCTACGGGTTTCTTGCTGAAAACCCTGATTTTGCGAAAGCCTGTGCTGACACAGGTATTACATTTATCGGGCCGACCCCAGAAGTCATTCGTTTGATGGGAGATAAGATTGAGGCGAAAAAGACCATTGCCCAAGCAAACGTTCCTGTCATCCCTGGGTATCATGGAATTAAACAAGACCTTTCAACGTTACTAAAGGAGGGGAAAAAAATTGGTTTTCCCTTGCTTGTCAAGGCAACTGCTGGCGGTGGCGGCAAAGGGATGCGTATCGTTCATGAGGAATCCGAGCTAGAACAATCCATTGAAAGTGCAAAGAGAGAAGCAAAGTCCGCTTTTGGGAATGACTCTGTCTTTCTTGAGCAGTACATCGATAAGCCTCGTCATATTGAATTTCAGATTCTTGCTGATGAGCATGGCCATGTGATTCACCTCTTTGAACGGGAATGCTCCATTCAACGACGACATCAAAAGATCATAGAGGAAACCCCTTCACCAGCACTCACACCAGCATTACGGGAAACCATGGGCAAAGCAGCGGTTGCGGCTGCAAAAACAGTCGGATACACCAACGCAGGTACCATAGAGTTCATGGTCGATGCAAAACACAACTTCTATTTCATGGAGATGAACACGCGTCTGCAGGTTGAGCATCCGATCACAGAAGCGACCACTGGCATCGATCTAGTGAAATGGCAGCTGCGAATTGCGAGTGGTATGGAGCTGACGCTTAAACAGACCGATATCATCCAGCGCGGTCATGCGTTGGAGTGTCGTATCTACGCCGAAGACCCCTCCAATGGTTTTCTCCCAAGTATCGGGACCCTTGAAAAAGTCGAAATTCCCATTGGACCGAACATCCGCAATGACACCGGTGTTGAGACGCATTTTCCGGTCAGTCCCTACTATGACCCGATGCTTGCGAAACTTACCGTTAGCAGTGAAAACCGGCAGGAAAGTATCAATAAGATGATTTGGGCGCTGTCCCATTATGTTGTGCTTGGCGTCACGACGAACATCCCGTTCCTAAAAAAAGTCCTTGAACATCCTGAGTTTAAGACGGGGAACATCACCACCCATTTCATCGATGATTACTTCAAGGACTGGCTTGTTACAAAAGAAGGTTTACCTCTTGATGCAATCATCGCACTTGCCGTGTATGATTCGTTGCATACGCAGCGACAGGAGGTGGTTCGCTATAAGGAAGCTGACCCGCATTCCCCCTGGCAGCATGTAGGACGCTGGAGGATAGGAGTGTAACCATGTTCATC
>MUGD01000150.1 GCA_002900555.1 Thermoplasmata archaeon M9B2D
TATCAGGGTCTATAATAATTCTAACCGGGTCTTTTTTGCCCCGGATACGGGTAGTGAATCGCGGATTGTCAGCTTGTACCGTGCCAATGGCGCTCAGGAGCGCATCAACCCGACCACGGTACCTGTGGACAAGATCTCTGGATTTCTCAGAAGTAATCCATTTCGACTCTCCCTCTGGAGTTGCTATTTTTCCATCGAGGGTCATGGCAGTTTTCAAGATAACAAAGGGGACCCTTGTCCGGATGAATTTAATATAGAATTCGTTCAACCTGCGTGCAGGTTCTTCAAGTACACCTACATTTGTGGTGATTCCCGCTTCCTGCAAAATTTTGATACCCTTTCCTGATACTTTTGGATTAGGATCTATCATGGCAACAACAACGCGCTTTATCTTTGAAGAAATGATTGCGCTCGTACAAGGCGGCGTTCGTTTATCCGTATGACAGCAGGGTTCAAGAGTAACATAAAGCGTTGAACCCTCAAGACTCTTGGTTGCCTTTTGTATCGCCTCTGCCTCGGCATGGGGAAGCCCTGCTTTTTTGTGATATCCCTCAGCAATAATCGTGTCATCTTTTACAATTATTGCGCCAACCAGTGGATTAGGGCTGGTATGGCCTTCGGCTTTTCTGGCCAGACGGAGGGCTCTCTTCATAAAAAAAACGTCATCCATAGTGATACATCATAACATAATAAACAAAAAAAGTCTTTAATTATGAAGGGTTAGATATCATTATTCTTTTTTTTATGATACAATCAACTGATGATTCGAAGAAAAATTGAGAAAATAAAGCATGATCTATATACTCGGAGAATATTCAACATCTTCAAAACAGTGTTTCTTGTAGGAGGGTATATCCGGGATACACTTCTGAGCAAGGTGGCAGTTGACAGGGATTATGCTGTTAACAATGATCCGTTAAGGGTTGCGCAGAAGGTACAAAAAATCTTTCCAGGCAAGATCATTCAGTTCAGGGACAATCTCACTGTTCGCATCGCTCTAAAGAATGGCGGCAATCTGGATTTCACACGATTGCACGGTTCAATTGAACAAGATCTCGTTAAGCGTGATTTTACGATAAATGCAATGGCTTACCATCACACTAAAGGACTGATTGATCCCTGGGGAGGGAAACAGGATCTGCGTAAAAGATGCATTCGTGCCACACGACCTGAGAATTTGATCAATGATCCAATACGGATGCTGAGGGCTTTTCGATTTAAAAGTGAACTTGGATGGGAAATCGAGGCAGAAACTATGCAAGTAATTCGCCATAATTGGGGTTTAATTTCTCAGACATCTCTTGAAAGGATAACTTTTGAATTTGTCCAGCTTATGAATGGCAAAGCATTCATTGAAGCGTTGCGCGACGCACAAAGATCAGGATTATTGAAAAACATTTTATCTTGCAATAACAATAGGTTAAGTATAAATATCAATAATATAGTTCAAATAAATGATTTTATCAATGCATCACATTATAAGAAAATGCTCAATGAAGAAGTTTCTCAGGCGCTGAGCAAAAAAAGTATGATATTGTTAACGGCGCTTCTTAATAATATAAATATATCAAGTACTTTATTATTAATTAATAATAAATGCATTGATTTTATTGAATTTAGTAAAAAATATTTAGGGTATAGAAGAAAGGGAGTGCTCGCCAAACGGGAGTTCCAGCTCTTCGAATCAATGAAAGATCATCTCATTGAGTTGGGTATATATTCAATGGACGGAAATTTATTAAAGAAAATTGATCGATATTTGAAGGTAAGGAGAAAACCATTGCTTGATGGTCATGAAGTTGCCAATATAACTGGGTTCTCTGGCAAACAACTGGGGAGAACCATAAAAATTCTTAGAATGAAAAGATATGCTGGGGATATTAGAAATAAGAGGGAAGCAACGTCTTTCATAAAGTCGCTTGCCAAGGAATCACAATAGTTATTTTACATAATATATATTATCGGACATGAATAATAAACTATGAACAGCATATGTTAAGAACATGTTAAGAACGATGTTAATATTTTTCCCGATCCTTGAAACCTAGCCATCTCTGCACTTTTGTACATATTTTGTGCACAACATAATTTATTATAAATCAATAGATTAATGCAATTTTATAGGATTCGTATATAGTAAACCCTTTGATGCTTTCTCAATCCTTGAAAATACAAGACTCCCCTTCTTCAACGATGTTGATTTTACAACGGCCTTTAGATAATTTCCGGTTGTAGCACTGTAAGTCGAGACAGCATTTTGTTTTTCAATGATCATATCCAGTGTATGGCCTACGAATTGTTTTGCATATGATGCCTTTTTAATGTCTGAGATCTCATTTAACTGGCTTACACGCTCATCTTTTTCTATTGATGGCACTTGCTCCTTATAAATACTTGCGGGTGTGCCTTTTCTCTTCGAATAAGGAAATACGTGCAGATACGTAAAGGGGGATTTTTGAATGAAATCAAGAGTAATCCTATAAGCATCATTATCTTCCCCGGGGAAACCGACTATGACATCCGTTCCAAGAGCGATCAAAGGATGTTTCCGAATTATCTTATCTATCTTTTGATTAAATTCATGTTGAGTATATCCTCGTCCCATTCTCCGAAGGATCTGGTCATTCCCAGATTGAAGAGGTATATGAAGGTGATCGCAGAGTCTTTGGTCCGACAGAAGATCTATCGTTCTTTCGGATATCTCACCCACCTCAAGTGAGCTAAGGCGTATTCTGGGAATTGATGTACTCTTTAAAATCTCGGCAACGAGAGAATCCAACGAAATCTCACGATCAAGATCATTTCCGTAAAAACCTATATGGATACCAGTTAGTACGATCTCATTGATCCCGCTTGAATGTGCAAGCTTTATCTCTTCAACGATTGTTTCAACGGGAATACTGACAGAACGGCCCCGAGCCATTTGGATCGCGCAATAGGTACATCTTTTATTACATCCATCCTGAATCTTTACAAAGTGCCTGCTTTTCCCATGCCCGATAAAAGGAACCTGTACACGGTTCTTTTGAAATATCTTATTGATAATATCTGATTTATTACTATTGGGTACCACAGTCACGTCACTGGAAATAGCATGGATTTCATGTCCATTGAGTTCGGAATAGCATCCAGTAACAACGACTCTTCCTCCTGTTTTTAACGCTCTTCTGATGTACTGACGGGATTGATAATCGCTCTTAGATGTTACCGTGCATGTATTTACAATACAAATGTCTGGCTTTTCCTTGAGTGAAACGATTTCATGACCCGTGGAGAGAAGATCGGACTCTATCCTGTTCGATTCAGACTGGTTAACTTTGCAGCCAAGAGTCAGTAACGTAACTTTCATGTAATAATTTCTGCTTCAAGAGAATGCTTGTAGGTGTTCACGATCTTCGCGGTGATCAGCATGCCGGGCGTGAGACCCTCAGTATCTCTAAAATTAACAATCTTGTTCATCCTTGTTCGTCCTGCAAGATAGCCGGTCTGCATATCGATATCGGTCAATACCTCCAGAACAGACCCCATAAGTGCCCTATTCCTTTCATCCGTGATGCGGTCTTGCACGCCCAGAATCTCGTTGAGCCAGTCGGTCTTTATCTTTTCATCCAGATGTCCATCCATTTCAGTGGCCTTCGTCATAGGTCTAGGAGAATACTTGAATGCGAATATACCGTCGTATTTGATCTCTTTCAACGCTTTCACAGTATCTTTGTGTTCCAGTTCTGTTTCCGTGGGAAACCCCGCTATGATATCTGTTGTTATAGCAATATCAGGGACAACACTACGAAGCCTTTCAACTTTTTCTTTATATTCTGAATAGTTATATCCTCTGTTCATGAGACCTAGCACCCTGTTCGAACCGGACTGGAGGGGGAGATGCATGTGTTCACACAGTTTTTCCAAATCACCGAAAGCCCTGATCAATTCATCAGAGAGGTCTCTTGGATGAGATGTCATGAAGCGAATTCTCTCTATCCCACTAATCTTATTTAGTTTTTTTAACAAGCCCACAAAATTCGTGTCCGCTGAATAGGAATTAACATTCTGTCCAAGGAGGCAGATCTCTTTAAAGCCTTCATCAACAAGTCGGGTTACCTCATTTATAATACGGTCTGACGATCTGCTCTGCTCACGTCCCCTGGTATACGGCACGACACAATAAGAGCAAAAGTTGTCACAACCGTACATGATATTGACCCACGCGCGAACCCTACTATCCCGGACAACAGCGCTTTCTTCTTCTATGATAAAGGGATTGTCATACGTGTGGGTTGAACGTTTATCCATTTGAGTAACGGTCCTTATCTTCATTATATTCTGCGGACCGATCACATGGTCGACAAAGGGAGCCTTTGAAAATATCTTTTTATCTTCCTGTTGAGCAATACAACCAGCAACGACTATCTTCACATCCGGTCGTTTTTTCTTTATGTTCTGAAATCTTCCCAGGTAGCTGAAGAATTTCTGTTCGGCCTTGTGTCGTATACTGCAGGTGTTGAAAATGAGGATGTCAGCGTCATCAGGTCTCTCAGTAATAGCATAATCCGCACCGGTAAGAATACCCGCCATCTTCTCAGAATCGTGAACGTTCATCTGACATCCAAATGTTTTAATGTAAAACTTCTTCATAAGGTATTATTATCTCAAAAAAACAGCTGATTAGACAATGTCATATCTTTTAATGTAGGATCCGGACTTACGAATTATCCTGTCACCAGCGTTTCAAGTAGCTCTGAAAGACGACTTAAATGCTGTTTTTCCTCCTCTGCTAGATGAAGGAACACCTCCCTTGACGACTCCTCTTCCACCGACCTCCCAACCATTATATAGAGATCATAAGCATTCACCTCTAGGGCCATAAGGAGTTCAACGGCGTCTCTCGTCTCTTTGTCTTCAAGCCATGAAACCGCTTCATCTATTTTCATTCCCCCTTCCATTATCCCATCTTCTGGTTTCGCATCAAGTATGGCCCAGGGGAATTCAGCGCCCTTCTCTTTTCCTGTCATTTTCTTTAAAAGGAGTTCAAGTGAT
>MUGD01000151.1 GCA_002900555.1 Thermoplasmata archaeon M9B2D
TTGCAGACCCGACCTTGCCGAACTTTCGGCTGCGTTTTTCCGCATCATCGTTATGGCCAGGTTCACAGGATAGGTCAGCAAGGCACTGCGCGGCTTTCCGAAATGGATCAAAGAGAGTGTAAAGTTTTTTTTCAGCCACGTTTTCAGATCGTTGGTGATCGTTGTCTTGCCGGTTGCGTCCAGCCCCGCGATGACGATCAGCATACCGCAGCTGTGCAGCTGCTTTTTTTGATGTAAAAACAGCTTGTTGGTGACCCTGTAGATGAGCTGGTACATGTTTTTATATAGTTCCTGGTACCGGTTGTAGATATGATACTTTGATAATTCGGATTTGAGCCTTAGCGCCGCTATATACTTTCTGAGACCACTCCCATCCCTGATGACATCTATATAGCCTAAAAACGCTTCGGCGGATATGTCGGGAAAGTAGCTGCCCAGAAAACTTTCCAAGCCGCTTCGGTCAAGATCTGTCAAAAGGTATTCGATCTCTTTTCGTGTTCTCCCCTGCTCCCTGTTGATCAGTATGAACTCATTGAGTTTTGTGTACTTGAGCATGATCCTGAATACGAAGAGCACAAGTTCGATATGTTTTTGGGGGACCTTCATGCCACTCTCATGAAGGGCGGTATTGGCCAGGAAATACTCTTCGAAATCAAACCGGTACGATTTGATCCAGCTGGGCCCTGTCTTGATCTGGTAATAAACATGCAGATGAAGGATACTGCCGCTTTTGGCATCCAGACCATAGAAGTGCTTGACCCCGTTAAGGTGCATATGTCTGTTCGATGCCTCCCTGAAGCCCATAGCCATAATGGCCGTCTCAAACCTGGCCAGGTCCCCTCTTCTCACCAGAAGATCAAGGTCATCATAGCCGTTAAGCGCCTCATTAAGCAGCAGGTTGCTCTTCCAGTGACAATAATGTATTTTTTCCCTCTCGAGTGTCTCTATAAGTTGTTTGGAAAGCTCATACATCTTTTGATCCTAATAGTTTTATGATTGCACCTGTATCGATATCTTCAACGGTGTTGGTATAGACATGCCCGCCGAAATGGCGTTTGACATACTCAACCACTTTTCGCGACTGCTGCATAAAGGCAACGACATCCTCATGCGAATCAAAATTGATGCGCCTGTGCCCTTTTGAGCCCCGCGCTATCACCCTATCAAGAAGCACATCGTCAGGGGCATCCACGACCAGCAGAAGGTCTACCGGCGGGAGCTCTCTCATAAATGCCTCCACCTTCTCGCCACTGATCGTTCTGCCGATATCGACAAAGACCGTAAAAGGAATATGCGACACCCCTTCGTCGATCAGAAAGCGCTCTTCTCGATCCGCTATATACCGGTATATGATCAGCTTTTTAAGCGTATTTCTCAGTATGTTGGCCTTGTGAAAGAGCGAGTTGCTGCTGTTTCGCACCAACGAAAAAACATTTTTGAGCAGACGCCTGTCGGCTGACGTCAATAAGAAGATGTGCGAAAGAAGCGCAAGTTCATAAGCTGCTTTTCCCTTCAGAGGGAGGATCGACCTCTCCAAGACATACTTCTGTATATCGAAGATGGTACCTTGCGTCTCTTTTGACTTTTTCAGTTTCTCCAGCACAGTGGATTTGCCGGCGCCGGGGACACCGGTCAACTCAATGATCATGGCAACAGCTCCTTATAGATCGACTCATATCTGTGCATCATCGTCTCAAGAGAAAAGTCAGAACAGTCATAGGCCGTCTTCCGCTCTTTTTGAAGAGCCGACCAGATACCGTCGCCGATCTTTTTTTCGTCCGTAGGGTCTACAAAGGTCACATTGATGTCATCAGGATCAAGACCATAGGCTTTCAAAGGATAGACGAACTGCTCAATATCGCTGACAACGACCCGGCAGTGCATAGAGACAGCTTCAAGAAACGCGATGTTGAGCCCTTCCGACACCGACGGCATCAGAAAAAGATCGCACCGCTGCAGAAAGTTATAGACGTCATCGCGTTCTATCAGGCCCAGCATCTTCACGTTATCGTCGAGTTTCAGCTCCCTGATGCGCTCTTTGATCTGTTCGCTTAGTCGCCCCTCACCCGCAAGGAGCAGTTTTATTCTGCTGTTTTTCTCCACCAACGGTTTGATTGCGCTGATAATACGCATGTGGTTTTTTTCGGGAACGAACCGTGCGGGATGGAAAAGGACAGTATCGCTTTCATCAACGTTATACTTTTTATAGACGTCGCGTTTGACATAGCGGTAGTTCGTCTCGACACCGTTCAATATGATCACGTGTTTATGGTCTACAAGAAGTTTCATGTCCGACGGCAGCACATCATGAAGCATCTTGTTGACAAAGACGACCCTGTCGCTCTTTTTAAAGATATATCTCAATAGTAGGGCATTGAGTTTCGACAAAAAGAGGTATGATCCATGGACGGTATAGACGCATTTTTTCTTCAAAAAAAGGTTGGCGATGAGAAAGAAGGTCATCGCCTTGATATGGTGCCCGTGCACGATATCCGCCCCTCTTTTGATCTCCCCTATTCTGCCGAAGAGATCCTTGATCGTCATCATCTCGACATCAGTAAGTGACGAATGCCTGTTGAAAAACTCTGCCCACCGCCAGGGGATGGATGTTTTACTGATGTCGTTGACGATATAGATCAATCGCATGGCAAACCTACTTTTTTAGTTTTAGAAACACTTTTTCGTACGCTTTGACGATGTTTCCGACCCTGTAACGCGCTGTCGTCTCTTTTATTATATCTTCATCGTGAACGATATCGGCATATTTTTCTATCGCCTCTGCCAGTTCTTTGTCGTTTCCGCACTCGACCAACAGCCCGTTTACGTTGTTCTCTATGATCTCATGGCTCACACCCGGGCACTCAAAAGCGATCACAAACCTGCCGCATGCATTTGCTTCAAGTATGACGTTTGGGAAACCCTCGTAGCGTGAACTCAGCACCACCATGTCTGCGTTTTTCATATGGATATAGGGGTTCTTGTGAAATCCCAAAAGCGTCACTTTTTCCGAGAGGTTCAGCTCATCGATCATCTTCTCGAGAAGCGTCCTCTCTTTGCCTTCGCCAAGGATATAGAGGTGGAACCCATCATTAAGCAGCGTCATAGTCCGCAGCAGTATGTCAAACCCTTTTTGCCGGCGCAGGTTGCCGACCGCCAGGATCGTCGTCTTGTCTGTTTCCAACAATGCCCTGCCCGACTTCTCATCATGAAGAGAATGCTCGATCACTTTGAAATCAATCGGATTGTTGACCACGGTAATGCTGTTTTCATCCACACCGTAGCTACGAATGATATCTCGTTTCATAAAGTCGGACTGCGCGATGATAAAGTCAAAATTATGGATGAAATGCCTATAGAAACGGTCCAGTCTCTTCGACCTGCTCAGATGCTCGGCGCGGGCACTTGGAATGTTAACCTCACGTGTCACAAACCGTGTATGTATGCAAAACGGCCGCAAAAAAGGGATAAAAGAGCCTATCAGAAGATTGACATGGGTGATGCCGGAGAAGACCACATCCGGCTTCAACCTCAGGATCAACCAGAACAGTTTATGCCCGGCGGTGATAACGCGCGACGCCTTCAGGTCGTGCAGCGTGATATCGTCGGCCAATGTCTCTACCAGTGCGCCTTTTCTCTTGAAAAGGCAGAGATGGATATCAAACTTCTCCCTGTCAAGGTTGTTCACAAGATTGGACACCACCCTTTCGGCTCCCCCGACCGAAAGCTCATGCATGACAAAAAGCAAGACTTCTTTATTCAAGGCCGAATCTCTTTTTCTAGACCCTGTCATAGGCAACGCCATTCGGTATAAGTTTTTTTCTATTTTTATAACTTAGATTTGCCATCAATCCAAAGGCGATCAGCAGATGATAGGCATCCAGAATATTATGGGTGGTAAACCCGATCACCAGGAGATAGACTACAAAAGCATTCGCTATCTTTCGTTCTTCTTTCCCCCTTATGTGCCAGACACTGCTTAAAAGAAGTAAAGGGTAGATGAAAAAACCTATGATGCCGTACTCAGCCATCAGTTTTAAATATATATTGTGTGTTGACACGTCAAAACCCCAATGATACGTCAAAAAAATACCTCCGCCCAAAAAAGGATGATCGGCAAAGGTGTTGAAGGCGGAGACGGCAACAGCGATCCTTTCGAGTTCACTGTAATCAAGCGAATGTTGGGTAGATGCGAAAAAGTCCAACCTGTTTAAAAGGTTGCTGGCGACCGTATCGAGGTCCGATTCGATATAGCCTATTAAAACAGGGATGACAACGAACAGACCCGCACCGAAAAAAGCGGCAACGACAAAAATATTTTTTTTGTCGATCACTTTTTCCAGGCTCAATATGGCGACGACGATAAACCAAGAAGAGATACCGGCACGCGAAAACGTCACTAAGACACCGGCGAAGGTCGCGATCAGGAAAATGGCTTTAAGTTTATTCGGAACAAGACTGTATGAAAAGATCAACCCGAGAATAATGGCCTCGCCGGCTTTGTTTGAGTTGATGTAAAACCCGGCAGATCGGCCTAAGATGTTATATCCCGAATCCAGTTCGTAAAAAGCCAGCGGATTGAAGAACTCGTAGATATTGTTGAATACCGCCAATACTGTCACCAGAAGAACAGCCCTTCGAGACATTGTCATCTTCTCATCATCAAAATACATCAATGCCGTCATCGTAAAAAGAAAGATAAAGGAGAGCAGGATCGCCCTGACATCTTCTTCAATGGCATTTGAGTTCGGCAGTGTAAGCCACACCAACACAACAGCAAAATAAAACAGCATCCATTTATAGATCGGTAGCTTTATAAAGTTCATGGACCTGTGGCAAAGCAGAATAAGTACGGCGGTCATGACTATGCTCAGAATGATAAAGTTCAACGGCGCAAATGACGGATGACCGGTCACAACAAGATAACTTAAGATATAGGAATAAAATACGAAGACAGTGATA
>MUGD01000152.1 GCA_002900555.1 Thermoplasmata archaeon M9B2D
AATCCTTATGTGGGAGAAAAGCCCTATATCGTGCATTTAGGACGGCTGGTCCCTGTTAAAAGACATGACCGGCTTTTGGAAGCGTTCGCTTTGTCGAAAATCGACGCTAAATTGATTTTGATCGGTGAAGGTGAGTCTCGAGAATTTATTGAAGAGAAAGTGCTGTCTCTTGGACTGAATGAAAAGGTAGTATTTGCGGGTATGCAGCGCAACCCCTACGCTATTATGAAAGATGCGCGCCTCCTGGTGTTGAGTTCAGACTATGAGGGACTCTCCATGGCGATTTTGGAAGCATTGGCATTGGGTGTTCCTGTTGTCAGTACTGACTGTCCATCTGGGCCGGGAGAGATATTGCGGGGTTACCTCGAAAACGCATTGGTCCCCGTTGGTGAGACACAGCAGCTTGCTGCGATGATCAAAAAACAGTATGAGACACCTGCGAACATCGCTACAGATATATTAAAACGTTTTGATGGTGATCAAGTGATCGGTCAGTATATTGACCTTATGAAGTCATGAGAATTATAAAGTGTACAAGAGGATAGAAAGAAAGCCGATGCAGAAAAAAGTTTTAATGGTAATCGACTCGTTAGGTGCCGGCGGAGCAGAGAAAGTGGCCCTGAATCTGGCATCGGCTTTTCAGCATGAAGAGTACCATGTTGATATCATTACTGTTGACAATATCGTTACCTATGAAGTTGATGACAACATCTCAATTTATTCATTGCATTTTAAAAAAGGGCTGTTAGATTATTATAGATACCGTAAGAGGCTGCATAGAATGATCGGTGATCTGCAGCACAATAGTGCGTATGATATGATCATTGTACACCTGCAGAAGTCAACTCGCTTGATGAAGGGGTACAAGCATCCTAAACTTGTCAATGTGGTCCACTCTACACTCTCTCAAGCTTCTCTTTCCAATAGAATGGGGTTGCGAAAATTTTTAAAGATCAAACGCCTGAGAAATATCTATGACGGTCTTAATATCGTTGCGGTTTCCAACGGCATTGCGGAGGATATCCGACAGATCGGTATTGTGCCGAAATCATTACAGGTTATCTATAACCCTGTTGATATAGTAGAACTGGCGCAAAAAGCAGAAGAGACACCCGGCTGCAGATGTGATAACGAGTACATCGTCTATGTTGGGCGTTTGGCAGCATCCAAACGTCATGACAGAGCGTTGGAAGCTTATAGACGAAGTGGTATAAAAGAGTCTTTTCTCATCATCGGTGAAGGGGAGATGCGTGATAGCATAACGGCAAAGATCAAAGCACTTGGATTACAAGATCGTGTAAAACTGTGCGGCTTTCAAAGTAATCCTTATGCGATTGTCAAAAAAGCAAAACTGCTCGTGTTGAGTTCCGATTATGAAGGCTTACCCACTGTGTTAATAGAAGCTTTGAGTTTAGGTGTACCTGTCGTGAGTACAGATTGTCCATCCGGACCGCGAGAGATATTAGGTGAATATATGCCGGAATCTTTGGTCCCGTTGGATGATATTGATGCTTTTACTTCAGCTATAAAAGAGCATGTAATGAATCCTCCGTCTATTCCGGAAGAGTTGGTTAATCGTTTTGCCTCACATGTTATTGTTAAACGTTATCTGTCTTTGTTACCGTAACAGCTCACTGAATGAATCAAGCTCTTTTTGTAGGCTGAAAAGCTTTTTTGTAAGAATGTGGTTTCTTTTGGCGTAATCAAACTTAGTTGTTTGTGCTGCTTCTAATACTTTCTTTTGAAGAAGATCAATGTTCTGATCAGGAACAATAAGTGT
Source organism: Thermoplasmata archaeon M9B2D (assembly GCA_002900555.1). The sequence goes on from MUGD01000152.1 coordinate 1,781, forward strand.
CTCAAAACCTAGCTCTTGAAGTTCTGGAAAAGAGGTGTTGTCAAAACTGACACAAAGCAGACCGGCGCTAAGTGCTTCAATAAATGCATTGCTTAGGCCTTCCCCTGCACTTGGAAACAGAAAGATGTCGCTCTGTTCATAGTATCTTGATATCTGATCTGTATGTCCAACAATTTTAACCTTCTCTTTGTAACTTAGCGTATCCAGAAAATTTCGAAACTTATTTTCGTAATCTTGATCAAAGCTGCCCACACACTGCAGCGTAAAATCAATGTTGTTGTCATAAAGAACAGAACAGGCTTGTATGGCTTCGAGTTGACCTTTTGCAGGGGCAATTCGTCCTACATGTAATAGTCTAAGTGGTGTATGAAAACCATTTTTAGATGGGCTTAGGAAGTTCACATTCAGAGAGGGATAGATCACTTTTAGTTTTGTGTTTGGACCAAATGGTATGATCTTTTCCACATTTTCGGCTAGGTGCTTACAAATTGCAATATGATAATTGACCCTTGAATAGATTAAACGATGGAACCAATCTTTTTTTGGGGTAGATTTTGTCGTACCGTGACGAATGATGAGATTGATATCCAAACCGATAAATGCAAAATAGAGCGATTTGAGTTCGGAGGCTCCGAGAAACAGAATGTTTTTTATCTTCTTTTCTTTGACGATCCTACGGACATTTGTGATGATCGCGGGACTCAATGAGTGTTTGAAACTGATCGTCTCTAACGCAACACCGTACGGCTCATTTTGGGTAACGTAGGTGTTGGCGATAAAATGATCTTTTTTAGCGATCAGTGTCACATCTGACACGGCAGATAACATTTTCGAGAGGTGCAGGGCATCGAGCTCCATACCACCTTGATAGGGGGAGAGGCAGATTACGGCTGTATTGGCTTTTTGTGTCAAAATGACCTCGTTGTTCATAATACATAATTGTATCAACTTACTATTAAAATGAGTTAGAGTACAATCCTTTTTTATGGTTCATTTGAACCAATGTCATACTCAAGGCCTATTTTTGAAAGTTAGCGTAATAATTGCATTTTATAAAGATTTAGAAGCATTGGAACTGATACTCGAAGCATTGGAGAGGCAGACATATTCCAATATAGAAGTTGTTGTCGCCGAAGATAACAATGACCCGCAAACAGTACTACTGCTCGACAAGTTCAGAAAGAATCTTGACATTGTTCATAACTCGCATGAAGACATAGGCAGGACAAAGGCTGCCGCACAAAATAAAGCAATATGTGCAGCCAATGGCGAGTACCTGATCTTTATCGACGGAGATTGTGTGCCTTTTTCAACATTTGTCGAAGGTCATGTCGCTTTAAGTGCAAAAAAGCAGGTGCTTTCGGGACGAAGAGTCAATGTTGATGCTGCTTTGAGTAAAAAAATGCGCCAACACAAATTAAAGACCTCGACATTTGAAAAATACTATCTATATTATGTTTTGACAGATTTAGTATGGCGTAAAAAAACACATTACGAACAAGGTTTTCATGTTAGACCTGACGGAATGTTATATAATAGGTTTGTTGCAAAGAAAAAGCGAAATGTTCAGATTCTGGGGTGTAATTTCTCATGTTTCAAAGAGGATTTTGTAGCGATCAATGGTTTTGATGAGAGTTATGGATTGTCGATTTTGGGCGATGATACGGATCTTAACTGGCGTTTTGTCGATTATGGTGCATCGATCTCATCATGCAAAAATGTCGCCAATGTCTTTCACCTGGACCATAAAAGACCTAGTTATCCGGATTTTGATCCAAGTGAAGACCTCGCACGTTTTAACAAGGTCAAAGCTGAACATAAGTTCTTTTGCGACGAGGGTCTCAACAAATATTGCTAGAGCGTCTTTGTTCTAGATAGCTGTTTTAAAATACTCAATGGTCTTTGCTAAACCTGCTTCGAGCTTGATTGTCGGTTCCCATCCGAGCTCTTTTTTCGCAAGCGTTATATCCGGTTGACGCTGTAAAGGGTCATCCTGAGGCAGTGGCTGGAAGGTGATCTTGCTTTTCGATCCGGTCAGTTCGATGATCTTCTCAGCAAGTTCCAGCATCGTGAACTCACCCGGGTTTCCGATGTTGACAGGTCCTGTGAAGCCGTCACGCGAGTTCATCAGGCGGATCATCCCTTCGATCAGGTCGTCAACATAACAGAACGAACGGGTTTGTGTACCATCGCCGTACATGGTAATATCTTCGCCTTTTAGCGCCTGGACGATAAAGTTGGAGACGACACGTCCGTCATATGGATTCATATTCGGCCCGTAGGTGTTGAAGATACGCATCACTTTGATATCGACGTTATGTTGGCGGTAGTAGTCAAAGAAGAGGGTCTCGGCACAGCGCTTTCCTTCGTCATAGCAGGCACGGATCCCTGTCGTACTGACAGAGCCTTTGTAGCTTTCAGGCTGAGGGTGAACTTCGGGATCACCGTAGACCTCGGAAGTAGAGGCCTGCAGGATCTTCGCTTTACAGCGCTTGGCAAGACCAAGCATGTTGATGGCACCGATAACAGAAGTCTTGGTCGTCTGTACAGGGTCAAATTGGTAGTGCGGTGGTGAGGCCGGACAGGCCAGGTTGTAGATCTCATCCACTTCAATATAGAGGGGGAAGGTAACATCGTGACGGATCACTTCAAAATAGGGATCGTTTAAGAGGTGTTCGATGTTCTTCTTGTCGCCGGTGAAAAAGTTGTCTACACAGATGACTTCGTTGCCCTCTCTGAGTAGACGTTCACAGAGGTGTGAGCCTAAAAAACCGGCACCGCCTGTCACTAAGATTCGTTTGCGCATTGTTTCCCTTTGAATGTATTAACGGTATTTTATCATCAAGCGGTTTAAAAAGTGTCAAGCATCGGTTGCATGCTCTTGAGCACCATCTCCGGGGTGATCTGTTTCATGCAGATGTTCTCCTGACAGTTCTTCATGACATCCGTGTTGTAGCATGGCGAGCACGGCAGCTGCATGGAGAGGATGGTGACGCGGTTGTCAGGCGTGATATATGGGCCAGTCAGGCCCGCCGGTGTCGGCCCGATCAGTACATAGATGTCGGTATTGACGGCTGAGGCCAAATGGGCAGGTCCGGTATCGGTTGTCACAATGGCATCGGCATGTTCGATCAC
>MUGD01000153.1 GCA_002900555.1 Thermoplasmata archaeon M9B2D
CTCTGTATGACATTGTATAAGCCATTTTAATATTATTTTATGTATATATAAATTGGTGGTTCGCTAATCAATCAGAAATGGGTCCCGGCAGAGTCATTGATTTTTATTAGGTAAAAATTTACGTTGAAACGTATTTTTACCAGGCTTTATTCCAATTATAACTACGTCAAGTACCACGTCATCAAATTCAGGAAGTCTTTTTATAACCTGGAGGTTTTTTCTTTATGCTGATTGTGTTCTCTTTTATTGTTTCTGCTTTTGTAAATTTTTTGGCGTTTCAGGAGATGACTGTTCTGTTGGTGAAGCTATGGTTGCCGTTCTACGTGGTTTTAACCTCTTAAAGAGCTGCTCTGCCATCATAAACCCTAGGCAGACCCAGCCAGGGTCTTCGACGAATGCGACAAAAACAAACACAAGAATCCTTTCCTCAGGAGGGTTGTAGGCTCTCATCCCTGTCGCAAGACGCAAGACCGATGCCTTCGATGAGCGCCCAGATGCCCATGGCGAAAACAAACATTTTCACCGCCCGTTTATTTTTTGTGTACAGCGCTATCCCTAAGACTGTGACGGTGATGCCAAGCACGACGAGGAAATAGGCGTAGTTCACCTCACGAGAGACGCTCGCTGGTGAGAGGAGCCATTCTAGGAGTGCCGTTTTCGCACCTCCTCTTTATACTCTGAGAGGTCTATAAGGCCGATTTTATCTGCGAAAACAACCATGACTATCAACCCTGGTCCACCCTCGGTGAGAGCATGATAGAAAAGCTCAAAGCCAGCGATAAAGCTGTACTGCCGTAGTCCACTGCTAAATAACACGATCTCCCAGATCACACCGATGAGTCCTGCTGCAAGCCACAGCAGCAGGGAGAATCTGAACAATCGAGCCTTTCTTGAGAGCCACAGAGAGAATATTGCGAAGAAGAACATGAAGATGTAGAATAGTTGTGTCTGAAAGGATCGTGATATGATGATGTCATTGAAGAGCCAGCTGGTGATATCCACAGAAGCACCTCTTTTTTTTTCTGCTAATACCTCTGGTTACTTTATACTTGTGGTTGCAGAGCTTTCCCATACAGGATAACGTTGAACAGGATGAACCAGAGAAACGGGAGAAAAAGAAGTATGAGCGTTGGGGAAAGACCAATCAGGGGGAAAAGCGAAAGGACAAGCAGGAAGTATGAGGAGATCTCATGGATGCTGAACAACCGTTTTAAACGGGTTCTTTCAAAGGTAGTGGCGGACAAGAAGGTATGCATGGTGAAAAAGACAATGCCAACAAAGAGCACAAGAAATAGTATGTGTACCGTGTTTTCAAGGGAGAAGGAAAGCCGGGTCTGTGGTTGAAGCCACAGGGAAACGATCAGTCCGATAAAAATCATTTTGATCGACCAGGAGAAAAGCACGAACGGTCGGGTAACGAATAGTGTGTTGTCTTGGATGCGTACTCCAAGTCGTGTCGCCAGCGTCTTTGCGCGATATGGATAAAATAGATGGAACAGACGATGTAGGTCACGGTGGTGAACGTATCAGATACGGTACTTGCTCCCATGAGGCACATGAAAAAGAAACTGAGACCAAGGATGAAATCCGAACCTGGTATTCGTTTGCCAAGTATATCGTAGATTCCACCGAGAAGCAGCGCAAGCAGGAGGAGGGCTAGGGGCTGGATGGCTGGGGAGAAATACAGTGTGAGAAGACAGCAGCATGCGGCCGCGGAAAGAGAAAGGACGATAGCGGAGCGTTTGGTGATTTGGTTGCTTACCAGCGGTTTTGTCTGCAGGTCGATGGATTTTCTGTCGACGTCTACATCGATGTACTCGTTTAACACAAACCCGTAGATGTGGTAGAAGAAACCGATAAGGAACAGCAGGGAAAGAACCATGATGTCTCGTTGGCCCATGAGAAGACTGCCGATGAGAGGGGTGACTGCGGTGACTGCTGCGGTCTGCAGCCGGCTTAATCGAAGATACGCAAGGATGGTTTTTTTCAGGGTCATCATTGATCACGTTCTGATGGGATATTAAATCGTTGGCATCAGTCTTCCGTACAGGACGAGAAGGAAGACCCCAAGCCAGAGGACCGGGAAGACTGCCAGGAATGCCGCAGCCGCATACCCGATAAAGCCAACGAGCAGAAGGGGAATGATCATAAACGTAAACATCTCATGAAATCCGATGGCGCGCATGAGTTTTTCCCGTTGGAATGTCTTCATCACAAGGAACCGTATCATGAAAACAACTGAAATCGCGATAAGAACGATGATTATATAAAACTGCCATTGCTCGTACTGGATCCATCCAGTGATAAACGGGGTCATCACCAGGGCTATATGCAGTGTTTTTAGCACCGAGACATAGGCGATGAATGATCGTGGGATGATGAGTCGTTCTTTGTCCACCCGTACCGCCAGCCGGAGTGCTGTGCTCAGTCCGCCTGCAAGGAAATCATGGTCGACGTCCTTTAGTCCAGCAACGATATTTTGTATTAGCATCTGGGTGAAGGCGAGGAGTGCTATGGTTATGACAAACGGGGAGAGCTGTGTTGTTGCTGATAGCCCGCCATAGAATGCGACAAGAAAGATCATCAGAGCTAAAATGTAGTCTGCGTGCGGAAGTGTCTTTCCGAAAGAATCATAGATCCATCCGAGGAGGAACCCAAGAAGGCTGATGCCGATGAGAATTATTGCGTTGTCAAAGAAGAAGACCACAGTGAGGAGAAGGATGAGGGAGCAGGACGCAAGTACAATGATGCGGGCTGCTTTCAGAGATATCGATCCATCGATGAGTGGTTTGCTTTGGAGATCTTTTGATTTTTTATCTATTTCTACATCCTTAAGTTCGTTGAGGGTAAAAAGGTAGAGGTGGAAGAGAAAACCGATGAGAAAGAGTGCAAGGTAGTGGTATAGCGGGAGTGTTCTCCCTGTTGCAGCTGCGATGCAGACAGGTGCTATCCCAGTAAGCACAGCTGAATGAACCCGTCCAAGCTTAAGATATGTTCGTATGATATGAAACCCCATATGCGCCTGTTAATAAAGTGTTTGGAATAAATAGTTGCTGTTTTTCAAAAGGGAGACACCACGGGGTTTGGCGGCTTTAGGGTCCGCCCTGTCCAAGTAAGAGTCACCGATGATGTGGACCCCCCTGAGGATATCCTAGTCTACCTGTACGTGTATGAGGATGAGCAGGGGAACATGACGTGGAACAGCGCTAGTGAGCTTTTTGAGAGGAAATGGATTGGGCCGGATCTTGGGACCTTTACCATGAACATCTCTGCCAAGGACAGCGGAGGAAACGTTGCGTTCAAAGAGCTAAGCGTGTGGTACTTCTGCTTTGTGCCTGAGTGATACGATGCCCTAACAGGGTGTTTGCCTAAGGACTTTGTTCGCCTTCTAGGCAAAACCCACCATCTTTTTTTTATGATTGAAAGAAAAAGCAAGACTGCCCTGAATGTTTAAAAAGCATGCCTGCATCCTGTCTTTTGGTGAATCACCCTATGAGCGAAAAAGAAAAACTCATCATCGACGTACGGACACGGGAGGAATACGTACAAGACCACATCAAAGGGGCTCTTAACATCCCGGTCCATGACCTGGAGTTCTCCCTTGATTTCTTAAAAGGCAAAACCGTCTCAGTCTACTGCAATTCAGGCGTCCGGGCAAAGCTTGCGAAAAAATGGCTCAAGAAATGGCATATCAACGCGGACCTGCTTGCTGGGGATTGGGATGCGGACTACCCCCGAGTCACCCGAGGTATCATCAGCGCTATCAATTACCTGGAGATACATCCTGACAAGGAAACAACGTTCCAAGGTCGCATCAAGCAGCTCTGCCAAAAGACCAACGAGATCGACGGGTTCCTTGGCTCCAAACTACTGAAGATTTCCGGCATCTCTGGCGTCGGCAGTTACCTTTCTGCAGACCTTACCAAGGTGGATGTCACACCACACAAATACATCATCATCACATATTGGAAGGACAAACACTCCCATGATAAGTCGCACAAACTGAAATTCTTCAAGGACATCTACGAAAAGCTTCCGTCGTATTCCACACGCATGCCCTATGAAGAGTTCTATGACATACTGAAATAACACGGTCAGACAATCAAACAGTACAGGATTTTTTTTCTACACTGCGTCATTGGAAAAAGAAGTCGTATGTGCAACGTAGCTAGGAATCTGATTTCTTCTTTCTTTTTATCAATAGAACGAAGAACCCTATGGCTATGAGGGGGAGGCACAGGGAAAAACCAGGGGTCTCTTTCTCTTCTGATGGTTGTTGATATGCACCGAAAACCGATACGACCACCGAATCAGCATCGCGATTTTCCGGGTATGTGCGTGACGCCATGGTTATCCTTATCATATTTGTCGTTGTATTTTCTGCAGTTGTTGGTATTGTGACATTTATCGGTAATGTCTTGTTTTCCATTGGCCCTAGCTCCATCTCAAATACAGACGGGTTTATATGCCAACCCTGATCGTCAGAAACCGTGAAATCATAGATTTCAGCAGTATCACTCACTCCAAGGATATCAAATGCGAGTTGAACTGTCTCACCAGGCTTCCCTGTACTATTCGCACTGGCGGTCTGATAATTCACAAGGACATACGGAACAGATGTTGGTTTAGGTACAAACAAGTACGATGCTGACAGGTTGACGCCGTTTGAGACGAGAAGTGTTGATGATGCGGTGTCGTTTAACCAGAAGAACCGATCAAGCAAAAAACTCCCATCATCGTTTACGAAATCTTCTGCTAGTAAGATGTCGTTCTCATCGTAGAGAGCCACAGACAGATAGTGTTTGAAGCTATCGTAATCATCGGTGACAGAACCACTCAAACCAACGATTTTTCCTTTGGTAAAGTTGATGCGGCTTGGGTCAATCACCGGTGGCGTGATGTCATCTGGTGCTATAAACATAGAATGAGCGCCGCCAAGACATACGGTGATTTCCTCGTCGATCTCGTTATAGAACACCGTGTCCTCTTGTACCCGGAGAGTGGTAGTATCCCACAGCAATGATGAGTTCTGTTTCACCCGGAGGTGCAGTATGGCAAGTGGTCCGTCAAGTGTTATGGGGATGGATGGTTTCGATACTGTAAACGAGACAACGCCAGGGATGCTCGTCTCATAGGAAAAGACACCCTCTGCTAGGTTCATTAGCAGGACGGGATGGACTATTTCAACGCTTCCTACTTCAAAAACCGTTGAATCGTACGAGACAGCCACCTGTGCGGTTGTGATATTCTCTATTGCACGCTCAGCGAACAACGTCACGTTTGTTTCGTCACCGACTGTCGCGTCCTCTTCCCCCTGTAATGCAAGCTCCCCGTCCACGTCAACCTGCACACATTTCACATAGATCTTTGCACTCTTCTGTTCATAAAAACTTACGTAAATATCAGTCCCGCTCTCGCCACTCTCACCGCTTGGTCCGTAGAGGTCGCAGCCGCCTTCTTTTACATCACATCGTATGGTAAACGATATCGTGTTTTGGTTAAACCATAACACCACATGTTCTTGGTCCAGCAGATCATCTCCACCTCTCAAAAACGTATCATGATCCCATAGTTTTGCTATCCCCCCTAACGGCAGTTTCCCACGGGTCAGCGGTGCTCTTTTGATTGTTGCTGTCACTGTTGTTGCTCCGCCACAAGGAATCGGGTTTTGAGAGATCGATATATCGATGCCCAGTATTTCATTTGCGGTTACAACGGGCATCATGATGAAAGAAATACAGAGTAGTACGAAAAATCCAGTGTTGTTCTTTATGATTCTCTTAACCATTTGGTTTCTCCTCCACCTATCTTTTAATAAGGAAACATCTAATGACTACAAATAATTTTTCTTATTTTGTTCAAAAAAAACCATCGGTACGTGTAATGGTTCTTGGGAAATCATTAAGATTTCTTTGCTAAAGTTAAAACGAACCAAAGGATTTTAAGGTGGCGAAATCTATACAGATTGTAATTATTGGGAAAAAAAGGTGATGGTGAAGTGGTGGAAGTGATGGAATTAAAGGAAGAGGATTCAAAATACATACAAACCGGTGTCCCAGGCTTTGACAAGCTCTTTGAACATGGAATACCGAAGGGGTCCTCCGTGATTATTGCTGGTGGTACGGGATCAGGGAAAACAAATTTATGTCTGCAGATCCTTGCGCAT
>MUGD01000023.1 GCA_002900555.1 Thermoplasmata archaeon M9B2D
GTGCTGCCCAGATCGGTTGTCCAGGTTCACGGTAGACTTCACCGTTGATGGTAAAGACGCTCATCCAGTCGTCTGCTTGGTAGTGTCCTTCGACGGTGACTGTGGTGTTGACCAGACCAAAGAGTTCGTCTATCACCAGTTCAAGTTCTCCATCCTCGTCGTAATCCACTGCAGATGTAGCTGTAGTAATATACCAAATTGGACCGAAATGGAGTTCAACAGATTCGATGTAGAAGTTTGTTCCATCATAGGTCATAACGCCAGTCAGTTCCGAGAGATTCGCACCGCCTTTGCAGATTCCAAGCATGTCCCGGATTTGGTACATCAACCGTTGCATCATGCCATCGCCAGTAGGCGCTGATTGGTATTGGTTTTTTTCCACCTGGCATTGAGAGTTACCAGCCTGTTCTCCAACAGCCGCAACAACCCCTGAGAAAAGGAGGAAGGCTGCGATCGCGACAATTAGTAGTTTCCCTTTCATGTTTTCATACCTTCATTTGTTCTTAAACTAAGATACTTCTTTACATTATATATGGTTTTACCCAAATCCCACCAGAATTTCCCCCATATTTTTCCATAGGAAGGAGCCATTGATATTCTTTGATACGCTCAGTAGTTAAGAACCATTAAAAAAAATGTTCATATCTTTATTTATTAGGGTTATATTCCTTCCGTATCTTCAATAAATTCATCATGCATTTTTTATCCGTGTAAAAATTTATATAGTATTCGTTCTTCTGATATCATAGCCTATCTAAGTTCATATAGTAAGGAGAAGATACATATGAGAAATATGAGAAAAATCACAACCATAGGTATGTGCTTTGTATTCCTAGGCGTATCGATTGCATCTGCAGCAGCGGACCTAACACAACAACACCCTCAATGCTTGACCATTGATCCAACGGGAACATTTCAGGGTAACATAGGGATTCCCGAACACCAAGGTCAAAACGAAACAATAGTAGGGACGATAAACGGGTCCTACTGGCTGCGAATTCGCGGAGGCAGATTTACCAGTGATTGGCAGACAGATAATAGAACAGGAACCATAAGAGGTGTATTTGGAAGACACTTGCTGGTTGGAAGAATCTCGACAATGGTAAATGACACGGAGCGATCACTACCCATTGTAGGGTTTCTAAAGGCTCAGAACTACTCGTTCATCGGGAGGTTCATGGCACCGGTTGGTCCTGCATTGTATTTCTGGGGAACCTACACCTAAACTTTTTTCTTTTTTTACCCTAGGATTGTCGTAACGTTGCATCTTCTCATAGCAAAACTTATGTCCAAGATGCGTATTACCGATTCCAAAACGCAACAATTGAAAATGAGGAGATTCATTATGAAACTAAAAGTATTCCCACTAATACTATTACTCTTAGGAGTTTTGATATTTTTCCCCACTGTTATCGCGCAGCCTTCCATCATGATAACGGAGTATACGCTGGATCCAGAGATACTTCTGCCAGGCGATCGCGCGGTATTAACACTTCATATACGAAACGGGGAAACTATCGCCACACAGACGACCACCTATGTCTCAGGTGGAGAAACGACTACTACACAACGCACCCTTGGAGCAACCATCGATGCGCTCCGAATCCTTCCCGTGCAGTCAGGGGAAAAACAGATACGGGCGACGACCCAATACAACAACATCGGTTTTCTTGCTGCAGGAACAGGGATGTCAGTGAGTTTTGAACTTGTGGCTGATACAAACATCAGCGAGGGCGTGTACTTTCCCATAGTCGATATCGATGTAGGAGGTGGAACTGACCTTAGCTATCCTCTTCTTATGAAGGTGAGTAATGCGTCGGTGGACATCATCCAAAAAAGCGTACCTGCGAAAGTATCAAGAGGTGGTACAACAGAGCTTATCATCACCGTTGTAAATAAAAGAGCCAATGCCGTAAAAGAAGTCATTATTCATCCCCATAGTGATTCAGTCGAATTTGTCCCTCAACGCTATTTCCTTGGTTCGCTTGCACAAGGGACATCTCAAGACATTATTTTTTCTGTTAAACCGCTTGGGACCGGTGAAAAGAATCTTAGTTTTGAATTGAGCTATAAAAACGGTGATAATATGCATGCAAGCACCCTCGTCGTGCCTATCACTGTTATCGAGGCGTTAGACGTCGCACCAATCATCACAAACTTCCCGGTCAGCATAACAAAGGGGGGCTCATCACGGATTAGCATCGAGGCGTATAACGCGAAAACAGAAAGAATAACAGGGGTTCTTATCACCCCAATCAGCAATGCAACGGTCATCCCCTCGCAGTATTTTATTGGATCCATGGACCCTGATGATGTCTTCTCCGCTTCATTTGATATCTATACCGATTCCCTTGATTACGGGAAGTACCTCATCGGGTTTATCGTCTCATTTAAACAAGGAAATGATTATTTTGAGACTCCTATTGTGACTAAAGCATTTAGCGTCGTCTCCGGCCCAGGAGTCAGTTATGGGATTTCCAGTGGATCAACCAGTCAATCTGAATCAAATGGCATGTCCTTTGCCCCCTCGTTAGTCACCTGCCTTACACCTATTGTGATTGTCATTGTTGTTGGTGTTCTTGTATTATTCTTTTACATGCGATGGAAAAAACGGCGGACGGCATGATGAGTACGGATGTCATCGTCACAGAGAATCTCTCAAAGACCTATGGAAAACCACCTCTGCAGGTTTTCGCCCTACGGCAGACAAACCTATATATCAAACAGGGGGACTATATCGCAATCATCGGTCCATCTGGTTCAGGGAAATCCACGCTGATGAACCTCCTTGGTTGTCTGGATAAACCGACGTCAGGTAAGATCTTCATAGACGGGTTTGATGTCTCAAGATTAAACGAAAATGAGCTTGCACGGATCCGAAGGGAAAAGATAGGATTTATTTTTCAGAAATATAACCTCATACCGACCTTAAATGCACTAGAGAATGTTGAACTGTCGATGGGATTCGCAGGAGTTGACAGCCAGCTGCGGACCGAGAATGCACGGAAGCTTCTGGAGATGGTTGACCTTTCAAAACGTTTGACTCATAAACCATCGGAAATGAGTGGTGGTGAGCAGCAACGTGTCGCAATCGCTCGTGCTCTAGCGAACAATCCTTCCATCATTCTTGCGGATGAACCGACAGGAAATGTCGATACAAGGTCAGGGGAGAATATTATGAGTATTCTTGAAGAGATCAATCGGAAGGGTGAGACGGTCATTGTCGTAACTCATAATATGATGATTGCACAGCGTGCGAAACGAGTGCTTCGTATCCAAGATGGTATGGTAACGGAAAAATATGTTTAAAGATCATGTGAAACTCGCGATAAAAAATCTACGGCATCGAATGTCCCGATCGTTACTGACGCTGCTTGGTATCGCGATTGGTATCATGGCAATCATTTCATTAATGGCTCTTGGGGAAGGTATGCAACAAGCCGTCACTGGAGAGCTATCTTCCCTTTCCGATGTCATCGTTGTATCGACCGGTGGAGGTTTTTTTTCAACATTTGGTGGTGGTGGGGGATTATCGAGTGAATATTTCACGGACCGTGATATCGCAACCGTAGAGCGAACCCCGGGAGTTCGGGATGTCAGCACCCAGCTTTCTGCATCTGCTTTAGCAGAGTATAACGGGAAAAAGACTTTGGTGTCTCTTACCGGGATGGATGTCCTTGTCATGAATCTTCAATATTCGAGCCAACGACTTGAAGCAGGAGATTTTCTTAACGAAAACGATCAAAATAAAATAATGATTGGGTACGGGATTGCCCATGACACCTTCGATGCTGATGTTTCTGTCGGTGGGCGAATCATGATTAATGGAAAAAAATTTTTTGTCGGTGGCATTTTTGCAAAACAGGGGATGAGCGGGTTTTCTTCTGATAGTCTTCTTCTGATGAACCAACGTGATTTTAAAAAATTAACAGGGCAAAGTAACATCAGCATCATCTATTTGCGGGTCAACGACATCAATGATGTCGAACCAATCGCTGTAAGTATCCAGGATGCGATTAATCAAAACCATGGGCGGAAGGATTTTGCAGATGCGACGACAATGACCTCTGTCTTAGAGACGGTCCAGTCGATTATCGGCATCCTTCAACTTGTGTTGGTTGCGATTGCATCTATTGCTCTTGTGGTCGCCTCTATTGGGATTATGAATACAATGCTTACCTCGGTGATGGAAAGAACCAGGGAGATTGGAATTATGAAAGCAATCGGTGCAACAAATCAGGATATCATGAGTATCTTTATCATCGAGGGAATACTAGTAAGCAGTATCGGAGGTATTGTTGGAATTATCCTTGGTGTCTTTGGATCGCAGGCACTGACCGTGATGCTTAACAATTTTATGATGATGGGTGATTCATCAGGCCTTGCTCCTGTGATCACGCTTATTTCTGTGGTTCTTGCAGTCACGGTCTCCCTTATCGTTGGGGTACTTTCAAGTCTATATCCTGCGTGGAAGGCCGCTCGGATGAGCCCGATAGAAGCAGTACGCTACGAATAATACAAGCTTTCTCTAAGAAAATACCTTAATACCCCATATGGTATGCCTGCTTGAGTATGAGACCTTCTCTCTTTAATAAAATTCTTTGTGAAAAACAGTTGCTTTTACCTCCACTCAGCGGATATACTGATTATCCTTTTCGTGTGATTCTTGCAGGTTTTCATCCTCCCTTTATCATCACTGAGATGGCGAATGCCCGAGCCATTCTTCAGAAGAATCGGCGGACCATGCAGATACTTACAATTGCTGAAGGGGACCACTGCAACGGGGTTCAGCTTATTGGAAGTATCCCGGAGTATATGCGAAAGGCAGCGGAAGTCGTTGAAGGTTTTGGTTTTGACTACATCGACATTAACATGGGCTGTACCGCACGAAAAATCGCATGTCGTGGTGAAGGGATCGGTCTGATGAAACAGGAACAACGCGCCTGCGACATCGTTACAGCGATTTCCGATGCAGTGGACCTTCCCGTGACCTGTAAATTACGTCTCGGGCCATCCAAACACGCCATCAACGTCTTGTCTTTTTCAAAAAGTTTAGTCGATGCCGGTGCCGTTGCCCTTACCATTCATGGACGAAGTGGGGAGAAAAAATTTGGAGTACCACTGGATCTGGACGTCATACGAACTGCGGTAGAAACCCTCGCAGTCCCTGTTATCGCCAATGGTGGAATCTCCACCGGGGCTGAAGCAGAGATGATGATTCAGAAGACTGGTGCAGCAGCGGTGATGCCAGGGCGAGGGCTCCTTGGGAACCCCTGGGTAATTCCTGAGATATTGTGCCGGTTGTCCCATCAGCCATATACACCACCACCCTTAGACCAGAAAAAAGACGTGTGCCACACCCATCTTGCATTGTTGGAATCATTTTATGGTGAACGACAGGCAGTCCTCCGCATGCGAAGTATCCTACCACATTATTTTTCATCATGTGCTTTTATCAAAGAGCTTAAAAAAGAGGTTCAACATCTAACAACGACCAAAGAGATCAATCTCTTAATGGAACGAATTCAAGAGAGTGACACCACGAGTATCTATAGAAAGTAAACAGCGTCTTTTACCTCTCTTTTTCCTAGAACCCTGAGATCGTCTGTGGCAGAAGCGAGGGGTCAAATTCCGATGGAAGCTGTTTTTTTGTCGCGTATTGATACATTGCTGCGACATATATCCCGTTGGTCGCTGATGCAACAACACCGATGACTGCCCAGTAGAGAAACGCACATAGAAAACCAATGACCACTGCAGTCATACTTCCAAGGGATACACCAAGGATGATTGGCAGAATCCCAAGCAGTGCAAGCAAGAAAAAGATAAAGGTAAATCCAAACGATCCGATGATGGTCTCACCCCAGGTTTGCTTAAACAGCGAAGCACTCCGCCGAATAGAGGACGCAACCCCTTTTTTCTCATAGATGAGAACCGGGATGATAAAGAACGTGACATAGGTCCATGCGATACCAAAAACCCCTGCGACAAGTCGTCCAACCCACCCTCCTCTCTCGCGGATCGCCTGCAGGATCATACCAATGGTCGCTGAGATAATCGCCCATATGAGAATCCTCCCTATGTTCTGAGAGGCGATACGCAGTCCATCAGAGACTGTTGGGTCACCACCGGTTAATCGAATGTTCGCACAGGCGATAATAGCGGTGTTAAAGAAAATGACAATGAAAAACAAAATAAAGTAAATCACAACCATCAGAGCGACCCAAAGCCAGCCTGATGTTTCAAACGAAGGTAACCCTAAAAACCAAAATCCAGCAAAGAACGAAAGTAAAAGGATAACGCACGCAAAAAAAGAGAGAACCGGAAAGATCATGATCTCTTTGTCTTTTCGTAGCACGCCAAGGCTTGTTTTCATAAGCTGCCAACTACGTCCAATTTTTCCCATAACAGCCCATAACCACAGACACGTTAATAAACGTATCACCAACAGCAAAAAAAGATATCGAACAGATGGGGACAAAGAAATATTTCGCTTTTGAACCAATCCCAAATCGACGTGCATTGTCACAAGGTTCCTCTATTATATATGGTTCAAAGACACTGTTTTCTGTGCTGAAAAGAATTCTGATGGGCGGGTACGAACATTCCATCCTGCTTCAGTGAGTATGCGAGTACAATCCTTCACGCTCATACCTCGTTTCTTTTCCGTCTGTTTTATCGTATCCCGTGGATTGGAACCAACCTCCGCCCACAATAGATTCGCTCCCGCAAAGGCACCAAGGGTATTTGGTTCATGGGTGCAATTTCCCACGATGGTATCGTTCAGAGCAAGGCGTACAACTGCAAGGATTAAAGCCATTTTTGACTCTGAGACAATTCCGTGATGAGCTAAGGACGTCAACGGGATGGGGATGCGACGTGCCGCTCCACTGTACACAGGCGTAACATCTCGGGTTATGAGTGTTTTTTCAACAAGTTCATCGATGGAATGTTCGGATCCTACTGGTTCAAGACAGGTGCCAACAAGTAGTCCGGCTTCGCGGGCGTTTTCCATTGTTTGCAGTCGTTTTTTGATAGGAATCCTTGTCTGTTTTCCTTCCCCTAACCGAACCGCATGGTAAATCCCAGAAAACCCAACTTGTTTTAACTCCTGCGCCTGTACTTCAGTAAAGTCACCGATATTCGCAATAAGAACTGTCTCTGTCTTTAACGCCTGTCGAATCTCTTTTGAGGTTTCAATAAACCGCTCAAATGGGTAATTTGCCGTCGTCATCAAATAAATCGCGTTTGCATTCTCTGCTTCGAATTGTCGGGCTTGAGCAATCGCATCTTCAACAGCAAGCTCAACAGACTCCTGGAACACCTTATTTTTTGCGGAAAATGAACAAAACAGGCAGTTTTTTGGGCAGGGGGAAATATTTAAGCCTATTTGCGTGTGAACCTCTGCTGCCCCATTGCTTACCTGCATTGATTTTTCCCGCGCAGCCCACAGAAGATGCAGGGATTCCTTTGAAAACAACGGGACGTTAAAAAGTTCCTTGATTTCTTTTTCTGTCAATGTATCGCCTGCTAAGGATTTTTCAATGATGTTCTGGATCATATCCTTCTCCTGTTTGTGGTTTTCTACATGAATACAGTTAGTATACGGAATGCAAGTCCACCAATAAAAATAGCGAGGCCTATCTCTACAAATGTGATAAGACCTGCCCGTTTCCATCCTGTTTCTCGTATCAGCGCAGCGATGGTTGCGATACATGGCACATAGATCATGATAACCAGGGCAAAGACAATCATCTGCACTGGAGACATCACCGAAGGTATATCTGTTGTTCCCGCAGCAGATATCAAGAGTACCAGAGCTGCTTCTTTTCGTAAGATGCCAAAGATGAACAGAAAACCGGTAAACGCAGGAAGTCCAAGCCAGGCGACCGTCACAGGGCTTAACGCATCTGAAACCAGTGCAAGCACACCAGTCAGCCGCATCGTTTCGATAATGATACTACCTAGAACGATAAGGGGAAGGGCTGTCAGGAGAAATGGTTTAAATCGGTTCCATGCCTGTTTTATCACCACTAGAGCCGATGGCAGACGATAGGGTGGCATTTCCATGATAATGCCCACAGACATCCCTGGGAGAAACCGGTTCAGGGCTCTTCCTATGAGGAATATCAATGCAAAATCAAAAACATACAGCAGGAGCGCCCATTGGAATCCGAGATATACACCCACCAACCCAAGAATCACAACGGTTCGAGCTGAACAGGGGATAAGTGTTGAAAGAAAGATAGCGATGAACCGGTCCCGTTTGGTTTCCATGATGCGGCATCCAACGCAGGCGGGTACGTTGCAGCCAAAGGCAAGGAGCAGAGGCATGCATGCTTTCCCATGAAGACCAATGGTATGACAGGGACGATCCATGAGATACGCTATTTTTGGCAAATATCCCGAATCTTCAAGGAACCCAAGGATCAGGTAGAATGGTAAGATAAACCCTAACGCAATTGAAAGGGTCGCATAGAATCCGACCACTCCGCCGTTCCAGAGTAATTCGCCCCAGAATCCAGTCATTTCAGGGTTGATACTTTCAAAGAGTTCTTGTATTGTTTGAGAAAGCCATCCGCCAAAATACGACAGAAATACAAGAATAGACAGCATGAGAATAAACATCAGAGCATAACCATAAACTCCATGCATGCTAAGTGCGTCTAACCGTTCTCCTAAGGAGGGTTTCTCTGTTTCCTTGAATGATCGTACTTCTTTTACAATCCGTGCAGCAACCGCATAACGCTCTGAGGCGATTACTGTCGTACACGGCTCCTTATGAATATGAGATATTTCTGAGGCAAGTATTTTCGCAGCAACAATCGCATCAGGATGTTTTTCAGACACCTTTGATACAATCTCAGGGTCCTGTTCCAATAGTTTTATAGCGGTCCAGCGGAGGGGATAGCCTATGGAAACTCCACTGAGTAGCCGCTCTAGTTTTTCTATGCGTGTCTCAATTTCCGGACCATAAGAAATAGCATGGTTTTTTTGTAATGGTTTTTCATTTGCCTGTTCAAGGGCTTTATCAACGATTTCATGGACACCAATGCCCTTTGGTGCAACTATGGGAACGACCGAGGCGTGAAGGATGTTCTCAAGTTTTTTTTCATTGATGGAAATACCTTTTTTCCTTGCGACGTCAACAAGGTTTAACGCAATAACAAGCGGCGTGCCCATTTCAAGCAGCTGAAGAGTAAAAAACAAATTTCGCTCTAGTGCGGTTGCATCGACGACGTTAACGACTACATCTGGATGTTCTAGGGCAATGAACTCTCGTGAGACGATCTCCTCTTGAGAATAGGTCGAGAGGGAATAGATTCCTGGGAGGTCAATGACCTTGATATGTTTCCCGTGATGGAGAAGCATTCCTTCTGCTTTTTCGACGGTTTTACCTGGCCAGTTTCCTATAACCTGTCCCATGCCGGTGAGCTGGTTGAAAATGGAGCTTTTTCCAACATTCGCATTTCCTGCAAGGGCGATTACAAGGTCAACGTCCATAGGTGATCACGTTTTCTGCACAAAGATTTTCTCGGCGATGCCTCTACCGATGACTAGCTTGCATCCCCGTACACAGATTTCTACGGGACCATGCAGAGGTGCAGCCCTTAGGAGCGATATTTCTGTTCCGTTTGTTAAACCAAGGTCGCATAAGCGTTGCATCACCCCTCCACCGCCACGGACAAAAGCGATTTGTGCTGTTTCGCCGTGTTTTAGCGAGGTGAGGGCAAGAATTTCTTTTTGTCGTTTTTCAAGTGATTTGGTTTGCTCTGTAATGCATTCTTGGCAGTTTTTCACATCAAAGTTGCAGGGGGGTATAGGTGAACCATGGGGGCACTGGGTCGGTCCTTTAAGCGTTTTACAGAGAGCTGTTTCTGTCTCATCGGTCAGGGTGTGTTCCATTTTGCATGCTTGTTCATGGATGTTTTCCTTAGGAAGATGCAGCATTTTATCTAAGAATACTTCAAGGAGCCGGTGTTTTCGTTTCATTTTTAGTGCGTTTTTGTAGCCTTTTGTGGTAAGGGAGACTCCTTTGTGTGATTCATATCGCACGAAGCCTTTCTTTTGTAATCGCTGAAATACTTCGGTGACGCTTGCTGGAGCATTTTTTAGTCGTTCTGCTATCTCTGTTGTTTTCGCGGTTCCTTCTTTTCCAGCGATGTCATATATCGCTTCGAGGTATTCTTCGATGTGTTCTTGGGGCATGATCCTCACTATATTATGATATAGTATGCGTCGGAATATAAATATTTCGGTCAACCTAAAAATTTGTTCACCCTAATCAAAACCAATCAATACAAAATATTAAAATAGACAGAAACAATGCACCCGCATCATACGAAAGGCAAGTTGTATGACAGACCTGAAAATGAAGGGGGAAGCATTAATAAACCTATTATAAAAAATAGAAACGTGTAGACAGCGTAAAACCTCAAAGCCCAGAAATAGATTCATAATCAAACATACGAAAACAAACAACAGCATAAAAAAACTTGCCGAAATGGAGGAATAAAAAATGGAAAATGTAGAAAGCATAAAAATGCCATTGATTGGTGATCACGCCCCAACATTCAAAGCAAAAACAACCATGGGAGAGATAACCTTCCCAGATGATTATAAAGGAAAATGGGTCATTCTCTTTAGCCATCCTGCTGATTTTACCCCGGTATGCACAACAGAGTTCATGACGTTTGCCACGATGCAGGAAGACTTCAAAAGGCTCAACACAGAGCTCATCGGCCTTTCCATTGACAGCATTTACGCACATATCGCCTGGCTTCGGACCATCAAAGAAAAAATCGAGTACAAAGGCATGAAAAACGTTGAAATAAATTTCCCAGTCATCGAGGACCTAAAGATGGATGTGGCAAAAAAATTCGGAATGCTTCAACCAAACGCATCAACCACCCAGGCTGTCCGAGCAGTATTCATCATCGACCCCGCTGCGAAGATCAGAGCGATCCTCTATTATCCTTTATCCAACGGAAGAAACATGGCAGAGATAAAACGACTTCTCATCGCCATGCAGAAATCTGACAAAGAAGGAATTGCAACACCAGCAAACTGGCAACCCGGTGATGATGTCATCATCCCACCGCCAGGATCCTGTGGGTTAGCAAAAGAACGCGTTGAAAAGAAAGAAGAGGGAAAATACTGCCTCGACTGGTTCATGTGTCTTAAAAAAGAAAAGACAAAATAATATACAACGACTCACGCATTGCTCGTCAACTCAGAGAAGATTTTATTTTCTTTCCATCATCAGTGAGAGTGCCAACAGTATCAAAAGAAAGTGATCATCCTATTGAATTCTTCTCTAGGAATATTCAAATCAAAAAAGATTATTTAAAAAATGTGCCCCTCACACTATTTAATAGTGAATATCATAAACGATTGTTCCGATAAGAAATCAAACCGATTCTGAAGCACATATCCAGCTTGTTTGGTCTCTTCAACAAGCACATCGTCTGGAATATAATGACGATGGCGACGTTGAAAGCTAAACAATCCTCCTCTCCCATCAAATTCAATGATGACAAGCGTTCCACCCGGTCGCAAGGTCCCTTTTAACTTCTGAAAATAGGAAACCCGGTTGGGGAGATGATGCGTCACATTTCGCAGAAAGACCATGTCAAACAGACCTTGTGGGAGATTAGGATACTCTGAGGAGCTACGCAGTGTGATGACATTCGATACGCCTTGTTTTGTAGCATGCTGCATGATAAAATCCAGGAACTCCTGATTGGTATCCACTGCATAGACACGACCGGTAGAACCAACAACTTGTGCAAAACGAAATGTAAAGTACCCTCCACCAGAACCAATATCTGCGATAATCTGACCAGGTTTTACCGAGAGAGTCTGAATGATTTCATCTGCTTTGAATTTCCGCTGTGCCGCCCGCTTGTTGAACCTCTTTGCCATCCTGATACTCATTTTTATCTAGATTCTCCACCGAAGTTTTGGGTACAAGTCTGAATAACTTAGTATTATTAAAAGATTGATTTAATAAGTTTTGTAATTTTATCTGCTAGAAAAAATTTCTGCTAAAATTCGAAGATTCTTTTCAAAAAAATTTCAGTTTTACGTAATATCACCAATACGTTTAATTATTATTGCTAGTATACACAAAAAAAACAAAAATTTTTTAAACTATAGGGGAAGGTTGAAAATGACAAAAAATAAGAAAATATTAACGACAAATTTCGGAAAACCAGTTGAAGATGATCAAAACAGTATCACCTCAGGTCTCTATGGACCAGTTCTTATGCAGGATGTCCATCTCATCGAGAAACTTGCTCATTTTAACCGCGAACGAATTCCAGAACGTGTGGTTCACGCAAAAGGAGCTGGAGCAGGTGGTTACTTTGAGGTTACCAACGATGTAACCAGATACACCAAGGCGAAATTTCTTTCAAAAATCGGGAAAAAAACCGAGATATTCGTTCGTTTTTCAACTGTCGGAGGTGAGAAAGGCTCTGCCGATGCAGAACGTGATCCTCGGGGGTTTGCCGTGAAGTTTTATACTGAAGATGGCAACTATGACCTTGTCGGCAACAACACACCTGTGTTTTTTATCCGAGATCCGTTGAAATTCCCTGATTTTATCCACACACAAAAACGAAACCCTGCGACCAACACAAAAGACGCAAACATGTTTTGGGATTTCCTCTCACTTACTCCGGAGTCGGTCCATCAGGTTACCATTCTTTTTTCAGATCGAGGCACTCCGAAGACCTATCGGCACATGAATGGATACAGCAGCCATACCTACAAATGGTACAATGACAAAGGAGATTACTTCTGGGTGAAGTATCATTTCAAGACAGATCAAGGCATTCAGAACCTTACAAGGAATGAAGCAGATATACTTAAAGGCAAAGATCCCGATCACGCGACCCGTGATTTGTATGACGCAATAAAACGTGGTGACTATCCATCGTGGACGTTAGAAGTTCAAATTATGAATCCAGACGATGCTGAACACTACCGTTTTAATCCCTTCGATGTCACGAAAGTCTGGCCACATAAGGATTACCCACCTATTAAGGTTGGACGGATGATTCTGAACCGAAACCCTGAGAATTATTTTGCGGAGGTAGAGCAGGCTGCGTTTTCACCAGGTAATTTTGTACCCGGGATTGCTGCATCACCAGATAAGATGTTACAGGGTCGGTTGTTTGCCTACCATGATGCGCATCGGTATCGACTTGGACCAAACTACCATTTGTTACCCGTGAACAGGCCAAAAGCGGTCACCATGGAAAATTATCAGCGTGACGGATACATGCGATTTGATGGCAACGAGGGAGGAAAACCAAACTATTACCCCAATAGCTTTGGTGGTCCAGAACCACATACGGATGCTGCTGAGCCACCCTTTGATGTGAAAGGACTTGCAGCACGACATGCCTATGCTCATCCGAATGATGATTTTGTACAAGCAGGCGACCTCTTCAGAAAAGTCATAAGCGAAACGGACAGAGAGCACTTGATAGGCAATATTGTAACTCATCTCGGGAACGCAAACAAGGAAATTCAAATCAGACAGACGAAGTTATTCTACAAGGCAGACCCAGAGTACGGCCGTCGCATCGCCGAGGGACTCAAATTAGATGCAGGAGCATTTAAAACATAAAAATATACACAGTCAAGTATCTATCTTTACATCATACGGTCATGCTAATGTAGATAGAAATGATCCTGTTGAATGAAAAGAAATCGTTTCATGTTACGTTTTTTTTAATCGTTTCTATTCTTCCTAATCTATGTTTAATACATGGCAAGGGAAACAAATTCTCACTTTTACAAAACACTCTCCTCTTGTCATTAACATACACTAAATAGAAAAAAAGACGCTAAACCATAATCCAGTATCTCTCAGAAATTTCAGTCCTTTTAAAAACTGAAAACACAATCAACAACACAACCGACAGATGAAAAATGCATCATCCTGTAGATAGCTACCAGTCATACTTTACACCATCTGGAAGTATAAGGATACGACAGAGAAATGGCTACTGTTCTTTGACGATCCACCAATCAGGTTTACGAACATGAACCGATAAATTGTTATTCTCTGCAAACTCAAATACTGCTCGTTGTACATCTTCTCCGTTTGAGTTGCCATCGATATCATGTCCCCCAATGATACCGCCTGCTTTCACCTTTGGATAGTATAGCTCTATGTCTTTTTTCACGTAGTCATATTGATGATTCCCATCGATGTAAACCATATCAAGATCATTTGGTATAAAATCAATAGCGTCCTCCGAGGTCATCTGCAATGGAATAATTCGATTCAAATATTTTTTCAGCACGAATAATGCTGGTTTAAAAGATGAAGGTAAAAACCTTACAACATTTTTTTCTTTTTGATATTCTTGGTATTTTTTGTAAGGATCTATAAGGAACATTTTTTCTACATTTAGTTTTTTAAACATCCTACGAGCGTTTGTTCCGAAGAATACGCCAATCTCGGCGATTCGTAAAGGATGCGAGTATTTTTCAGCAGCAAATGTAATCATTGGTCGACGTGTATCATATTTCAAAAAACTATATGCTTTATAGGCAAATATTCCACTACAACCAAACCCAATAACAAGGAACCAATTCATGATTCTGTATACTAAATTGATATAAAATAACTTTGCAGCACTTAAATACGATAGTTATGCTTAATGTTAAACATCAGGCTTGATTGTTTATGTAAATGATATAACTTTCTATGCTCCTTCCGAGATATATTGTTATTCTGGAAATCATGGCACTCTAATGGAGATATCTAATTCATTTACTCGGTGTCAATAAGAATGTTTTTTCCGCATTATAGGTATAAGTTTTTAAAGAAAAATAATATTTGTAAATCCGGCAAGGAGATATGTATCGACAGAACCCTGAGTTTGAAGAACCCGAAGATAAGACAATCATATGGAGATATGTGGATTTCATAAAGTTCATATCATATTTGGAAAAAAACGCTTTGTTTTTTGTTCGAAGCGACCAATTCCCTGATAAGTACGAAGGGAAATTTACTGAAGCAGATGCAAAACAATGGGAGGAACGATTACAACCCAAGACAAAATTAAACCAAATGGAGATCTATGATCGGATCAGAAAAATAGTTAACATTAGCAGCTGGCATATTAATGAGAATGAATCCGCTGCCATGTGGGAGATCTGTCTTCAAAATAAAGAGGGTGTGGCCATTAAATCAACGTTCAAACGGTTGAAAGACAGCTTCCTTCCTCACAAAGACGATGATATCTTCATTGGGAAAGTAAAATATATTGATTATACAAGGGATGTGATTCCAAAAGGTAACATCTTTAATCCATTTCTGTATAAACGGAAATCCTTCGAACATGAACGAGAGCTTCGGGCAATACTGCTGAAATTCGCACCACAGGACGAAACCGTTGAAAAACCAATCCTCTACGTCGACCCGAAATGGTTTGGGGTTTATGTGAAAACAGATTTAGATATTTTGATCGATAGCATTGTCGTCTCACCAAGTGTCCCTGATTGGTTTATTGATCTTGTGACGTCCATCGGGAAAAAATATGGGGTACAAAAAAAAGTTGAATCTTCGGAACTATCCAAAGAACCACCCTATTAAGCTGCATTACTCTGTTATGTTTCATTAGACATCACAGACAATTGCCAAAGAAACATTTCCAATGAAAATGTTTCCTGCATATGTTTTTTTACCAAAACAATCCTTTATATCGATTCGTGGCTGGACATCCAAAACATCGATTTTCGGTATACGCTTGACATGTCTTGTATTCAACACCGCAGGGTGGTTTATTCAAAGATCTTTCAACAATTCGTATGGGCACCACAAAATCCTTGATACTTGAGATGATGATGTTAAAATCCGCGCTTTGTACGTCTTTATCTTTTCGTATCCGACAATCTATGATCGATTCAAGGGATGCTAGATCTTCGCCAGCGAACAGCAACATGAGGTTCTCATCACCTGAGACGACGAAACCATTTATAAAGAAGGGGCATCCACGAAACATATTCAATATCTTCGTGGTGTTGGTTGTGCGTACCATGACCTTTGCCAGATACATTCCAACCTTGTTGAGGTTTACCCCAGACACGATTTCAAGTATTCCTCGGTCTTTTAGTTTTTTTATCCGCATAGCAACAGAGGGTTGGGATAGACTTACTTTTTTAGCGATTTCTTCCTGTGAAAGATCGTGATTATCGTGGAGGAGGGAAATTATTTTTCTATCTTTATCGTCTAAGGTAAATTTCACTCGTGGCATATAACGACCTCTTTAGTTCATATATATTATCAGTAAAATAGATAAATTATTTAAATATTTCCTATAAATAATAGGATAAAAGAGCTATTTTTATTATAATTATTATAAAAACATTTATAAGTTACTCTCTATGCTAAATAGAACTATACATGTTGATTTCAATGAAGGAAATCAATAGATAGAATCGAAAGGAGGTGAAATAGATCATGCCTAGTGGCGATAGAACAGGACCATGGGGCCTTGGGCCAAGAACTGGTCGAGCGGCAGGATACTGTACCGAATATAATGTACCGGGGTATGCAAACCCTGCATTCGGTCGATGGTTTGGCAGATGCTGGGGTCGTGGTTTCGGTCGTGGGTTCTGGGGACGTGCTCGAGGGTACTGGGGACGAGGGGTATATCCCAATCCAGCACCGTACTACCCTGAACCACATATAGAGCCGAGCAGAGAAGAAGAAAAAACCTATCTTGAGAACATGATCAAAGGTCTCGAAGAAGAACTAAAGCTGATACAGGAACGGCTCCAAGAGCTCTCAAAAGAAAAAAAGGAAGCTCCATAAGACGACCAGAAAACATCCTTTTCTTTCTTTTTATGACAAAAACAGTTTGCAGGATTAGGGTAATAGCATTGAGGTGAATGAGTCAATGGAAAAAAATAGCACAAGCGATTTGAAAATAGCACAGAATCTGGTAAGAATAAAACATACGATTATTGTGTTAAGTGGGAAAGGTGGCGTTGGGAAAAGCACCGTATCTGTTAATCTAGCGTTTGCACTTTCAGAGAAAAAATATATGGTTGGTTTAATGGATTGTGATATGCATGGCCCAAGTATCCCAAAGATTCTTGGTGTTGAAGAAAAAAGACCCACGGCGTCACCAACCGGTTTTAATCCAATCATGGTTACACCGAATCTGAAAGTAATGTCCATCGGTTTTCTTCTTTCTGATACAGATTCTCCAGTGATATGGCGGGGACCGATGAAAATGGGCGCCATAAAACAGTTTATTGGTGATGTTGATTGGGGTGATCTTGATTATTTAATCGTGGATCTCCCACCTGGTACAGGGGATGAACCACTCAGTATAGCCCAGCTTATCCCAAAGAATGATGGTGCGATTATCGTGACAACACCACAAGATGTAGCTTTAGTAAGTGTACGCAAATCAATCAATTTTGTAAAAAAAATGAACATGCCTGTCATCGGTATCGTTGAGAATATGAGTGGGTTTACATGTCCATATTGTCATAAAGAAATTGATATCTTTAAAACAGGTGGTGGACTTAAAGCATCCATGGATCTTCAGGTACCATTTCTTGGAAAGATTCCTCTTGATCCAAACATAGTTATCACAGGTGATAGCGGCGAGTCATTCCTCACAAAACATGCTTCAGCAGACGCTAGCAAAACCTTTGTAAACATTGTTGAGAAAATTGAACAGATTGTAAATAAAAGGAGCTGAACAAGGATATGCCAAGGGGACGTGGCGGTGGAGGCTTTGGACGATTTGGAGGAAGAGGTCTCGGTGGTGGATATGGTGTAGGTCCCGGTGGAGAATGCCTCTGCCCACACTGCGGACATCGAGAGCCTCACCAACGAGGCGTCCCTTGTTATACCATAAAATGCCCACGCTGTGGCACATCGATGACACGACCATATCCATAGGAAGCATTACTATGATTTGAGGTGGAAAAAAATGAATCACAGTGGAGAGCACGAGGAATCAGATGATAGGAAAAAGATTGAAAACTAATTAGGACGACTAAGGTTCAACTGCTGTAGCTCTCCATTAGCACACCATCTAATCTATTCAAAAGAAAAAAATTGATACTGATAAAAAACAAGAAATAAAAGAGGTAAGAAACATGAAGGTATGTGTATCATCAACAGGGAAGGATTTCAATGCAAGTGTTGATCAACGATTCGGTAGATGCCAATATTTCTTAATTATTGACACTGAAACCATGAAACTGAAGACGCTCTTAAATGACGCTGCGCTCTCTTCTGGTGGTGCTGGTGTTCAAGCAGCGCAACTCGTCACAAAAGAAAATGTGGATTCTGTGATAACGGGGAACATCGGACCAAATGCATTCCAAATCCTTCAAACAGCAGCAATAAAGGTGTTTACCGGTGCAGAAGGAACTGTATATGACACTATCGAGCGCTACAAGAAAGGAGAACTACAAGAGACTAGGTCAGCAAATGT
Source organism: Thermoplasmata archaeon M9B2D (assembly GCA_002900555.1). The sequence continues at coordinate 18,486 of MUGD01000023.1, forward strand.
GGAAAGCCATGCGGGAATAGGAGGTAGAAATTAATGAGGATATGTGTCCCAACGATGGGTGAACGTGGGTTCGATGATGTGGTCGGTGACCATTTTGGCAGAGTCCCAACCTATACGATTGTGGATCTCGACACCAATGATGTGAAGGTTATACAAAATACAAGTGAGCACGTGGGTGGGGTGGGATATCCACCTGAGATTATGGCGCGGGAGGGTGTACAGGTCCTTGTCTGTAGAGGGTTGGGGAGACGTGCTCTAAGCATGTTTGATGAAAGCGGTATCAGCGTGTACATTGGTGCTTCAGGGACGGTGAAAGATGCCATTGCCGCTTTTCGAGAAGGACGCCTTCAGAAAGCAGGTGCTGATGATGCCTGTGGTAGACATGCGTTTCGTGACCAGCATCATCACAAGCATCATGACGGACAGTGCAAATAGATATCAAACAAGGACGATCATTAGAGGCACAGGTAGGGATATTTTATGACCATCTATGAATTCGAAAATAAAAAACCATGCATAGGAAAAGGGACGTTTATTTTCCCATCAGCGGATGTGATTGGAGATGTTATCCTTGGAGATAACTGCTACATTGGACCAGGGGCACGTATTCGCGCAGATTATGGGTCAATACGAATAGGCAACGATACCGCTGTTGAAGAAAACGTAGTTATCCATGCCAGACCCAATGATGAAACCATTATTGGAAATTCAGTGACGATTGGACATGGCGCTATTATCCACAACGCGACACTTCATGATTGGGTAATCATCGGAATGGGTGCCATAGTCAGTGATTATGCAGAGATTGAAGAATGGGGGGTCATTGCTGAGGGAGCAGTGGTCAAAAACAAGACAAAAATCCCAAAAAAAGCAATCGCGGTGGGAGTACCAGCAAAAATTGTCGCAAAAATTACCCCTGAATACAAGACGCAGTGGACTGAATATAAGAAGATATATGTTGATCTTGCGAGAAAACGGTTTCCTTCTTCTCTTAAAAAGGTGGATTTATTGGGGATGAAGGAGTAATGATACTCTCTGTTGCAAGCGGGAAAGGTGGAACAGGAAAAACAACAGTAGCAACAAACATCGCCTTAAGTATAGGAAATGTCCAGTTCCTGGATTGTGATGTTGAAGAACCAAACGCAAACATTTTTTTACATGCAAAAATAAAGCAGCATGAAGATGTCAGTGTCACTATTCCAGAGATAGATAAACAGAAATGTGACTACTGTGGGAAATGCTCTGAGTTCTGTGCCTATAACGCGTTAGCTGTTGTACGTTCAACTGTCCTGGTTTTTCCTGAGTTGTGTCATTCGTGTGGTGGTTGCGAGCTTGTCTGCCCTAAGGATGCCATTACATGGAGGGAACGTGTTATTGGAAAAATCGAGCATGGAACGACAAACGGTGTCGATTTTTATCAGGGGATTTTACATGTCGGAGAAGCACAAGCTGTTCCGGTCATCAAAGCATTGAAAAGAAAGATTGATAAAAACAAGAATGTAATCCTTGATGTGCCCCCGGGTACTTCTTGTCCTGTTATCGAGTCAATCACTGGTTCGGATTATTGTATTCTTGTCACTGAGCCAACTCCATTTGGCCTTCATGACCTGAAACTCACTGTTGGAGTAGTACGACATCTGTCTATTCCGTTTGGTGTTATTATCAATCGTGATGGCATCGGTGATCAGCGGGTGGAGGTGTACTGCCAGAAAGAAAACATCCCTATTCTTTTGAAAATCCCTGAACGAGAAAAGATTGCTTTTCTATACTCAAAGGGTATTGCTCTTGTAAAAGAGGCATTTGAGTGGCATGAGATGTTTGCCCTTGTTTTCAACTGCATTCAAAAGGAGGCAAGGACGTGAAAGAACTTACAGTAATCAGCGGGAAGGGTGGCACTGGAAAAACATCCATTACTGCAGCATTTGCCGCGCTTGCGAAAGACGCTGTATTTGCGGACTGTGATGTCGACGCTGCTGATCTTCATCTTATTTTGAAGCCATCGATTAAGAAAACAATCAAATTCCAGGGTCTTAAAATTGCATCGATTGATAAAAATATCTGTATTGATTGCAAAAAATGCCATGATTCCTGTCGTTTTCATGCAATCGATGAAGATATACAGCTCATTAATGAATCATGTGAAGGCTGTGGTGTATGTGCATATGTTTGTCCTGTCGATGCTGTTACGATGGTTGACAGGGATTCAGGGTATGCATATCGTTCTGAGACACGATTTGGACCTATGGCTCACGCAGTGTTACATACCGCTGAGGAGGCATCTGGGAAACTTGTTACGGTGGTAAGGAATAATGCAAGTGATCTTGCGAAACAACACAAGAAAAATCTTATTCTCATCGATGGTCCTCCGGGTATTGGATGTCCTTTGATTGCCTCTATTTCTGGTGTTAATCTCGTGTTGATTGTCACTGAACCTACGCTTTCCGCGATTCATGATCTCGAACGAATCCTTGGTGTCGCACAGCATTTCCATATCCCTGCTGTGGTGTGTATTATCAATAAAGCGACAATCAATCCTGAGAATACCTCAAAGATTGAGCAGTATTGTAAAAAAAATACTATTCCAATCATTGGCACGCTCCCTTACGATACGACGATAACCCAAGCGATGATTCATGAACAAAGCATCATAGAGTTTTCTGATGGAATGCTTTCGCAGAACGTTCGTGAAATGTGGGACAAAACCCTGGAGGTTTTAAAGGAAAATGGTTAATGACACGTTGGAAGAGACAATAAAAGAACTGCAGAGAAAAATAGAAAACGATGAAGAACAAACATATTCCAAAACAGTAATCAGAGAATATCGTAACCCAACTTATTTTGGAGTTCTAAAACAACCTGATGCAGTAGGAACAATAAAAGGTCCATGTGGTGATACCATGAAAATATACCTAAAAATAAGAGGGAAAATAATAATGGAAGGAAAGTTTTGGACCGATGGTTGTGGTGCGACACTTGCTTCAGGAAATATGTTACTAAAGATGATTAAAGGAAAGTCATTACAGGAGGCAAATACCATAACAGATACAAAGTTAATCGAAGCATTAGAGAGTCTCCCATCGGAACATCATCATTGCGCTCTTCTTGCCGTGACTACCTTGCGTACGGCTATTAAAAATTATGAAATTGTTTAGGTGAATCGACCGTCATCGTTGGCCACTGGAACCTTGTCGATATTCTTTGTAAGCCATCCTATTTTCCTGACCTCTCGTGTATCAAACTCTGGCACATAGGGTTTGATGTCCAACAGTGGTGTCCCATCGACGATATCAAGGTCCTCAACATGAAGGATATTTTTGTTTCTGTTTATGAGTCGTACAATCGATATCCCAATTGGGTTTGGCCGATTGGGGCTACGGATCGCAAAAATACCATGAGGCGCATCATCCATAAAAGGTATTGACACCAGAGATATTGTTTTTGAAAGATGAAAGTGATACAGCAAGATAATATGAGAAAACCCTTCGATATCCTGCAAACCTTTTGCATATTCTGGGAAAACCTCAACTGTTGCCTTGGTACCTTTTCCACTTATGGGTTGTATCGGTGTTCCTCTTTGCTCCTTGAACGGAGAATGAATAGTACCTATAGGTTTGTATCGTATTTCTTTCATAACACCTAAGAGCCGACTTCCACTTCCAGTGTTGCATCACTCTGATGTACTGCATGAAAAAATTATGATGTTAGTTCTTCTACCTCTTTTTTACCTTCTTCTAATGCGTCTTTTTGTTCTTTGTCAAATGTAAGAAGTAGCGTTTGAAATTCACCAATATGCTCTTTTTCTTCTTTCGCAACATCCAATAACACGGTCTTAATGTGCTTGTTTTTCGTTAGTGCCGCCATCTCTTCATAGAGGTTGATAGCATCAAGTTCCGCAATAACAGCTACTCGTAATATTTCTTTCTCAATATCTTCTGGTTTTATTTTAAGTAAGTCAATTGGTATTTTCGATAACATAGAGGTCTTGTCTCCTTTATTTCATAGTGGAAATGAACCTGATTATAATAAAGTTAACTGGTGAATTGCTCTGGAAACCACCACGGTTTTTATCATTCCGTACCAATGGTTATTTGCAGTTTGATGACATTTCGTTACAGAAAAAAATCAAGAAAGTGCTCCTGTCGGGATTTAGGCTCCACGGGTAAAAATCCCCTTACGTTTTGTTATCACTACCTTTTACTTTTATTTTGGTGATTTGAATGTATATTGTTGCATCAGCACAGAGGCAATATAATGAACTATCACCTCATCGTTGCCCTTATCGCCTTCCTCAATCGCTTCGTAGTAATGGATTTTATCCCTCTGTTCCACGTAGAACATGGGGAATTTATTTTTCATCAATATCCAATTCATCACAACCCTAGATGTTCTTCCATTTCCATCAGAAAAGGGATGAAGTCGTACAAATTTATTATGCAAGATCGCACCTAATTTCTCTCACCATAATACCATTGGAATAATTTCCTCATTTCTTCCCTAATTTTTTTATACGACGGGGGAATCCAATCCGAACCAGAAATTCTCACATCATGATTTCTATACTTACCAACAAGTGTACAGTTCGTGTTCTTCGTGAGTACTCCATGTATTTTCAGTAAGAACTTTTGGTTGAATTCACCTGTATAATTTTTTATGAATTCATAACATTCTTTAGAGTTTATTGTTTCATTATAATCGTTAGGAGTTGCACCAGCAGGGATGATATTCTCCGTGAGAATCATACTTGTTTCGCGAAGGCTTAAGCGATTACCTTCAATAGCGTTTGTATTGTATGTGAATCGGACGATGAAATCTTCTTCGTATTTTTTTATCTCATCTGCGTTTAACTTTCCATACCATTTGTGATACACTTCTTTCAAATCTTGAAGTTTCTCTGCTTCTGTGTCACTCAAATACTTATAATGAGAGGGAGGCCTTATGATTCCTTTTTTTATCGCTTCTTGTTCAATCTCAGCAATTGCATGTGATGTTTGATTTTTCGATGGCGGTTTGCTGCCAATATATTTTCTTATTTTCTTCCATTTTTTATTACTCGACCTAAAGTTCTTTGTAATGTAATAATACGTTTTTCCGTTCCGCTTGATTTTTTCCAAATAAACCATATTGTATGTATGGGCACAATAACATATAAAGTTATCTATTTTTGTTTAAAAAAGTGCCCATACAATGTATCATATTATACGGGCACATATGAAAACAATTAATATCATTTTTGTCTAGTGTTGTGCTCATAAAATGAAAGAGGTGCTCCTGTCGGGGACTGTACCTGTTCTCTCCTGTAGAAATTTTCGAAAAAATGCCCAAAATCAGCCCTTTTGATTCTTTCAACTCCTCTCTCTCAACCCTTTTTCCTTTCTTTTTTTGTTTGGAGGTTTTTCTATGGAAAATCAATCGATTTGTAGGCGGATGACGCAGTCTGAAAGGAAAGTCGCTGATGTTTTGAAAAGGCTAGGGATTCGTTGGTCTTTTGAACAACCCGTGTTCGTCTGGGATGATGATGGACGACCTCGTGTCTGGACGCCTGATTTCTATCTCACCCAGTTTGGTATCTACCTCGAAGTGTGCGGTTCAAAGGAGTTCAATTATGAATACAGAAAACGCATCTTTCTAGAAAATGGGTATTGTGTGATCTTCCTGCATGTGTTCAAGGGACCACATCAATGGGAGAATCATTTCAAACGATTCCTACACTATTTCCTTTTACAGAGAAATCAAGCGTTTTACGATATCTTTCGAAGAAATAGGGTTTAACTCAGCAAACATGAAAGGGTATGATTTAGCAGTTATAACCTTGTCTTAATCTCTAAGTTTTTCGACGAGAAAATCGACGAGAATCACAGGGATATTTTCCCACGGACTCTTTCTCTTTTTCATCTTCTATGATAATTCATGAGGATCCTGAGGAATCAACCTGAGGATTCTCGTGTCGCTTTTTCAGTATCTTTATCAATCACCTCACATTTAATGGTTATTGATGGTGAGATCGTTTGACGACGCTCTTCTATCCGGGTACACATCCCACCGTTACGAGGGTAGGGTTAGCCCACTATGGCGAGTCATTAGCTGCCCATTCTTTTTTCAGGGTACACAGCCCACAAAAAAGCAGGACAGCCGACTCTCACCATCCTACACACAACACTTTCATTGGTGTAAGTCTCATTCTGCTGACGCTGCATGGTACGGTTGTTTTGTAGTCAGCACCTTATAGAGGATATCAATCATGCTGGATGCAACCGCGATTTTCGCAATCGCTGTGATCTTCTTCTGTTTCTTTTTCTTCCGGTAGTACCTGCCGAGTGGTGTGTCTGTTTTTCCTGCGGTGTTCGCTGCTTGTACCAGTGCCCAGCGGAGTTGTTTTCTGCTGGAGCCTTTCGGGATATGACCCCTGCTGGTGGTCTCACCGGATTGTTTGGTGACTGGTATGACGCCTGCGTAGCGTCGGAGTTTCCGGTTTGAAGGGAATCGTTCGATCGGGCAGACATGGGCGATCACGTAGCAGGCAAGCACTGGTCCAAAGCCGGTGACGCTTTGAATCAGTGTGTATTCTTTTCTCCAGTGGATTCGTGTGTAGTGTTTCATCTCCTGTTCGACATGTCGTTGTTTCTTCTCCAGGAACAGAAAATGGTCGTATTCGTACTGGAGTTCACTGCTAACTGCTCCTGTGCTGAGATGTTCCTGCAGGGTGTGTCTCCAGTGTTTGCTGAAGGCGTCATAGGGTGGCATGAGTACTCTGTTTTTATCAAGGAACGCTTGGATCCTGACGTTGCATCGTACTTTTTCTTCCATGAGTGAATGGCGGACTTGTACCAGGCTGCGGAGGTGCTGTAGGCGCTCGTCTGGGGTGTACGAGCAGGGGAATGTCCCGAGTCTGAGCATCTCTGATAAACGTTTCGCGTCAAGTGAATCATTCTTGGATATCAGCTGGCGAAGCTGAATGGTGTTCGCCACGCTGATATCATGTCCGTTCGTGAGAAAAGTGCGGTAAAGGGTGTAGTAGGATGTGCTTGCCTCAAGGCCGATCTTCGCGGTGTTGAGATAAGGTTTGAGTTGAGGTTCTAGCTCGGAGTAGAGGGTTGCGGTCTGGTTTTCTGCAAGGATGTTGCCTCGTTTATCTCGTACGCAGTACGAGGTTTTTTCCTTATGGACATCCAGTCCAATAAAATATTTTGTGTTTTTCATGTTGCATCACCTTAGGGTATGCAACACGAGTCTCCCTCAAGAATTATCATGCCATCTTTTTTGTTTTATCACATTATAAATCGATGTCATAAGGTTCTTGTGCAGGAAGCCAGTCATATTCCCTAAAATGAAATGAAATAATAGGAATATTAAAAAATAAGATGCCAATAGTCCATATTCCAATTATAGGGTAAAATATTTTTTGGTTGCGATCATCCCAATAATTATTCTTCCAGTTTTGCCTGTGATTGATATAGAATAAGGTTTCAGAGATATACGAGGTCTTTTGGAGCAAGACATTCTGAGTATTGTTGATAAAGTTATTTTTAATGATATTGACGCTCTTACAATTCAAAGTAGTAATAGCGATATCATTATTTTCAAAAACGTTTGACTCAATAGTGGTTATTCCATGACTATCAATACACAGATATGCAAGGTTTATCCCAGAGTTATTTGTGAATAGATTATTTATAGTTGCGGCTGGGAATACTGCGTGGTCTGAACCGCAGTGATGACCCGCAGATGAAAAGTCGCATCCCTTTTTCTCCAAACAAATAATATCTGTTTTTGTCGCACGCGGCAGGCATTCGTCTGCCCTCTAAAGGTGCGACAGGAGAAAATTCGTTATGGAAAATGTAATTAGCTGTAGCTCTAAAAAGATTGCGGGTGACACTCGCAATAACTGGGTGACCATGATGTTCGTCACCCACAACAGGTATAACTGTCTTCGAAAACAGATCTATATCGACGTCCTTCTGCAAGCATTCCACGATCTGGAACGATTCGGTTTTGAGTTTGGGGAATTCGGTTTTGCACTCAACCATGTCCACTTCTTAGTGAACATCCCGAAGCAGTACTCCATTCAAACCGCTGAGATCATGCTGAAGTCATACACCGCTAAGAAAATGTTTGAAGCCTTCCCTGGTTTCAGGAAGAGATATCCGCGCGGCGGATTCTGGAGCGGGTACGAGCATCATGAGTCCACAGGATGGAAAAACCTTGAACAATCAACTGCCTACGTCCGTGATCAAGCACGACATCATAATGCGTACATCATCGATGAAAAACAGCAATGACTGCCAACCGGAGCGTGACCGCCGAGCGGGGATACGGCAAGACCTTTGGGCTTGCCGAGGAAGCGAAGGCGGAACGGGGTTATAGGGGTGAAACCCCTATTTCATGATATACAGTGATTTCCCTGAGCCAGAGGGAGGAAAACCGTTATGGCTAATTCCTGCATGATCAAAGATGCAATGTGTTATCGTGCAGTTCATCGCATCCGGATATTAATATAAGCAGTAATGTATGTAGAATATATAACAATAGGACTTGGCTCATAATTCCCAACAGGAGAAATGGCCTAAAAGACTATTGATCCTGGGGTGCATGTGATTTAGAAGAAAGAAGCAGGAAAACAGTAGCTCTCAAGATTCTTTACCATTTGTTCTACAGGAGAAACGAATTATGAACCGGGCCTTCTATAACAATAATTAAAATATCAATATTAACAATAAATATTGCTTGTTTAATGATTTTTCGTCCCAATTTATGGTTAAATAATCCAGAAACAATCGAGTAATAAACCTATAAACATAATACTTAAAAACAAGTACTCAAACATACCATATCTAATATAAAGTCCAAAAAAGGTGACATATATAGGAAACAGAAGCAAACAGAGAACTGGAAAATGCCATAAACGAGTTACATTCTTATTTTCACAATCACAATCATAATTTGATAATTGAGTTATTTCTTCGTTAAGTACTGCGTCCTTTTCAATTATAGCAGATATTTCCTGTTGTACATTAAAACTACTCATTTGATGTTGTTGAACTATCGAATGTATCTTTGATTTACTGATATACTTTGAAAACATCAAACCAATCAGATATATCTGTTTGAAGTGATTTGTTGTTAAAACAGAATTATCTAATACAGGAAATTCTCCATGACTTAATTGAAATTTGATTATGATTCGTTGTATATCTTTATTTTTTGCAATATCAATGATGGTTCAGAATAACAACTCCTTCTGATTAATTTTATTATTTATCATGTTCTGTTTAGAAGATTGAACTGTTTGATACCCAAGTACATTACTCAACGAATCAAGAATGAGAAGAACCACAGCACAGATACTTATTCCAATCAAGAATTTTTTATACATAATTAAATATATCTAATATTATATCCAAAAACAATTAAGAATCGCGCCGACTGATATTATAACAGATAAAAGTATATCAAAAAGGGAAAAATGTGACAGGCCCCATAAAATCATAATTAATACAAATAGAGGGAATAAAACAGTACAAATTACTGGAAAAAACCAATTTTCTATAATATCACTTTCACAATTACACCCTGAGTTCGATAATTGTGTTATTTTTCCTTTAAGCGTAGCATCGTTCTCAACAACAGCTATTATTTCCTTTTGCAGATCTTGATTAGTTAATTTATACTGCTCGACCATCGAATGCATCTTTGATTTGCTTATAAACTTTGAAAGCATCACACCAACAGCATACATGTGTTTGAGGTGGTTCTTCGTTAAAACAGGAGTATTAAATATTGAGAATTTTACACCTGAATTAAAGAGCTCTTTTCCGCATATCTTGGATTTAAGAATAATTCTTTGGATATCTTTGTTGTTCGTGATGTCAACGATGGTTTGAAATAATAGGTCTTTCTGATCAACCATATTGTCCATTACTTCTTGTTTTGATGATTGGATGGTTTGATATCCAATGACGTTGATTAACGAACCAAGAATAAGAAGAATCACGGCAAGAATAACTGTTCCAAACAAAGGGCTTTTTTTCATAACTTTCACCCAATCAGTATCTATATAATATAATTGTACTAGTTAATATATTTATTGGTCTTTGAAATTATATAAAAAGTCTATTTTTACTAAATAAAATATTTAAAGGTTAAAGCGATTACCTATTGTAACAATTACGTTTGATTTATATTTTAGGGAGAGGAAATAACATGAAACAAAAAAGGAGAAAAGGAAAAAATATCTTTTATATTTTGACAATAAGCCTACTAGCAGTAATCGCATTTCTACCTTTGGGTCTCAGTGATTTTATTCTTCCACCAAAGGGGGGCGGGATGGTTCATATGGATCCTCAGATGACAGAAAATATCTGGCTACCGCCACCTACAACAAATGTTGGAAGAGTATGGTACCGTCATGATTTAGGTGGAGAGTTAGTTGGAACATGGGGAAATGGAATAGCTGGAAATGGTAGCATTGCAGCATGTACATTTTCAAATTATCGTGGGAAAGATAACCTTATCCTTTACGACTATTACGGTAATCATATTTGGTCATCTGGTCCTTTATTTTTAAATAATAATCCATTAACTCCGAATCCTTCTGGATTAAATGCTTTAGCAACTGCTTCTTCACCTATGATCGATACCCAAGGTCGAGTTGTTGCTTGTGATAATATGAAAATCATTCTAGTCAATGCCTCCAATCATAATAATGTCTCTCTTGAATGGAATTCAACGACAATACCCTTAGGATCAATCCCTTTTAGCCCAACCATAGTTGAAAATAAAACCATCATCTTACCAACAGAAAATGGTCCACTTCTTGCATATAACGTCACAAGTGGCGAGAAAATAGCTGAAATAAAATTAGGACAAAACGGAACAAAAGGATCATACTACGGAATACCTGAAATGAACATGTCAGATTTTCTATCCATCATAGCAAACCCACTCTCCTGTCCCTATCATTATAACAACCAAAACCAAACCGTTGAATGGGTATCAGATATACCTTATGGCATAATGCCATTGAACTACTTCTTCCAGGAAGGAGACATCGAATTTTTTAGCGACCCCTATGGCTACGTGGCAGCATTTGACAGCAACACCGATGAGATGCTTGCCAACAACTCAATCGTCGAACCGCAACTCCTCGAAGGCCCAGATTATTATTCAACGGTTAACTCAGCGCTCGTCAGTGGAAACAGAGTATTTCTTGCGTGTGAGAAAAAAGGTTATGTCGCACGGCTTTATGCTGTTGATGTTAATACAAGCAACGAGGAGAATCCTTTAGAGGTTGCATGGTACTATAATTACTCCAGGAAAAATGAAAAAAGTCAAGCAACCCCAACCTTAATTGGCGATACCGTGTATTTCGATGGATATAACTACTCGTTTCTTTTCCCAGAGAATCGAGATCCACATATTTACGCAGTATACGCAAATAATGGTACTGAAAAATGGAATATCTCTTATCAAAATGTAACATGGTTTACATTTACGAAAGACCCACGGGGTGGTTTTTGGTACGAGGATTGCGACCAAGTAAGATTCAGAAATACTACGGGGGGTAATAAACTGGTTCGTTTTTCTGAAGAAAACGGAAGCATCATCGAAGAAATCGATATGAAAACACTCCTTAATGATACAGGTAAAAATAAAGATTTACCAGTTCTACCAAGTTCAGACATGACAATCTGTGGAACGCCAGAACATCCCATAATGCTTATCTCTGCTAACCACCAATGGCGTAAAGAGGGAAAATGGGTCATCGCTATTAATCTGAGTGACAATAACAGCATACTATGGAAGGTTGACTTGCCTTTAATTGCTAAAGCTAACTATGCAAATGGTGACTATACAATTCTAATGGAAAACAATCATTCTCGAATACTTTTTGGCACCTGGTTAGGCGGCGTCATGGCGCTTGGTTCACACACAAACTGCTGGTTTGAAGATATAGACTATGACCTCAGGGACTCACCCGGTGATATAAATACCTATGATGATACAGTCCAAGTAAATTATACGATAAAAACGTCTATACCTGATCGTGTTTTGGTTAAAGCAACCCTTATCTCACTACAACACCAAATCCTCTGCAGATATAAAATAAAGAAATATTATAACATATCTTCCCCGACAAATATTACGGACAGTTTAAACATCACATTACCACCCCAAGCTCCTATGGGATCGTATTTCCTTCAAGTCTTTCTTTATAATTCAAGTGGGGAAGCGGATCGAGATTTAACTCACCTTTTTGATTACTTAGATTTCGGTTTGTTTGCAAACGATACATATTCAACAGGTCCCTTCTTTTTGTACCCATCTAATGATCCACCAGAAACACCACATAAACCATGGGTCGCTGACGTGATTAACAATAAAATGAAAAAATTTGCCACTAACTCAACTGATCCCAATGGTGATGATATCTGGTATCAATGGCGATACGACACAGGACTAGGGGCCACCTACTACACTCGCTGGATTGTGGGGGGACCACATGAATCAGGGGAAAATTGCTTCCGACCAATTAGTTGGTGGTTCCCTGGTGAATACCAAGTTCAAGTACGGGCAAAAGACAACTTATTACAACCCGATGTCTTTTCCGCCTGGTCTGAACCACTTAATGTCACTGTCACCGCAAATCAAGGGGCTCCAGTTCCATGGAATAACGAACTCCTAGGGCAATTCACCCAAACCCTTGTCACACCTGCACAACAAACAAGTTGCACTGGTTTAGCCGAAGGTGTTTATATACAGACACAAACAAGAGAATCACTCAACTGGAATTGGAGTTTCGGTGATGGCACCTATTCAGAAGAACAAAATGTTTCCCACAACTACAGTCAAATAGGTATGTATATTGTCAATCTTTCACTTGACAATGGGCAGGGAGATTATTACAACTGTACGGTTAATGTTTCTGTTGTTGTACTTAAATCAGATTTTAATATCCTGGGGGGTCAGCCTGGAACAAATATATCCTACTCGGATATATCTAGTGGTGTAAATTCGATTGTCAACTGGACATGGGATTTCGGAGATGGAAATAGCTCATATCAACAAAATCCCATACATGTCTATGCCATATCAGGAATCTATAATGTTTCCTTAACCGTCAAAGATAATCAAAATAACACGCATATCAGTAATCAAACATTGTATATTGAATCACTCAAGCCACAATATGTCTCGGTGGTTGATTATCCAGATCAGGTAGGATTCGGACAAAATGTCACTTTCGAAGTGAACCTTTTTGATAATCTAAGTGGCATCCAAGCTGTCTATATAAATATCACATATCCGGACAACGAAACAACCGGGAATCTCTCTATGGTCGCAAATATGAGCTATCCCTGTGATTATATCTATTTCTTTAATGACACATGGCAGAACGGGGTGTACAACTACAGCATCTGGGTAGTTGATCACGCGAATAATACGAACTGTACAAGTGGGTTTAACTTCACCGTCTCTGCTGACGCGACCATTACAGTATGTACAACAAAAGAAAACTACACTTCAAACGATTATATCAACCTCACTGATCCACCCGGTGACCCATCACGACCACTAGGATACGAATTATTGGATGATGGAGCGGTGTTGCATCTCTGGAACCAATACGATAACTATTATTTCAACACCAGCAGCGGCATTCAGCTGACGAACCATAAGGATAATTACTGGTCCCATAACGTACTGATGCTGGGATACTACAACAACGACCAATGGAACCTGTTGTACCGGACGGATGAGCTCACTGGATTTAACCGAGACATCGAGATCGACGAAAACTCTTATGTGAACGTGACGCTATGGAAGGATCTTAGCTATGCTGGATACCCGTTCCGTCTTGCCATCCGATATCATCTCGGTGTCAACGACTGTGACCTCACCGTCATCCCGTACATCAAGAACCTTGGTACGACAAGCATCCTGTATGTACTCGGGTTCGGCTGGGAACTCAAGGACATCCAGATCAACATGACCACCCAGGGTGATTACATCATGGTCGACCAGGAGTCCTATTACCTGAACCAGACCCTGGAAAACGTTTATACCGATCTTAATGAAACCGTGTTCTACCTCATGGACGACAGTACAGAGACGCAGACCCAGTCTTTGTATGTGCGCTGGGACCCGGACCCGACCTATAAACTGCAGGTGAAATCACGGGTGGGTCAGCAGAACGCACCGGTCACCTTGTTCATCCGGGTCGGGACGCTTGCCATAGGTCAGCAGAAATCCACCCAGCTGCAATGGTATGATGCCAGTCAGGAAACCTATTATTTCGACGCATTTGATGCGAATGAGACATGGGAGAATGACCCAGAATTAATGACTGACGAAACCGAAGAAACATTTGCATCAACTCGCACTGACACCACTGTCGAGCTCTGTAACGGGAACACCTGTGAGGGAGACGATCTCGGGACGATCCAGAAAGTAGAACTGCGGGTGAATGGGTATTACGAAGGGGAGAACGGAGGAACTATCACCTTGCGACCGATCTTTGGAGAAACCGATGGTGAGAACTACACATTTATCGCTCCAGAACGACCGGAATGGTCGCAATGGTTTGACATCACCAACGACGGTGGCCGAGGTGGCGGTGGTTTCTTACAATGGACCTGGTCTGAGGTAGATGACCTTGATTGCGATGTCGAAGCATCTGTTGGCGCAGAAACGACTCTCTTCTGTTCCATGATTCAGCTTCGAGTCACCTACAATACTGCACCATTCGTGTCAAATCCCTATCCACCCCATGGAACCAACGGCATCACCCTACAGCCTCAGCTAAACATCACGATCTCAGATCCGAATGGTGACACAATGAACGTCACCTGGTATACGAACTCTACCCCAAGTCTGTTAACCTTGCGCCCCAACGCCAACGGCAGTATCACCGAGCTGCAGCGATATCCCACCTCTCAGAACGCGAACTATAAATGCGTCGATGATACGATTGTCAATGACAACGATTATGTGTACTGGAGCGGAACTAGCTGGAAGAAAGACAGTTACAATCTCGCGGATCACGGGAGCGTATCAGGCGTCATTCATGGTGTGACGGTCTATGCCCGGTGTAACCGGGGTGGATTCGGACAATTTCCCAGTGTTCCAAACGAAGGAAAGATCGTCATCCGGTCAAGTGGCAGTTATTACTATGGAAACGAGTTTGCGCCAACATCCACGTTTACCTATTACAGCAGTACCTGGCCGGTAAATCCCGCGACCGGTACCACCTGGAGTTGGAGTGCAATTGATGCACTTCAGGCCGGCATTTCGTTCATTGGAAATGAAGGAGGCTCCTCCAAATGCAGCCAGGTGTATATCGTGGTGAATTACACGAACCCGAACACATGGTATCAGTTTGGAGAGAACAGCAGCGTCGGTGATGGCGTGTATCGCCAGCAGCTACTCAACGCGTCGGTGAACGGTCAGTGGTGGTACTGGAAGGTCAAAGCGGATGATGGTACCCTATCCACCTGGAGTAGCGTGTACAAATTCTATACAGGGTATCAGTCGAAGATTGAGAACACGGGTGAAACAGACATTAGTGGATATTTGTTGATGCAGGTGCAGTATTACAATGAGACAACGGAAAACTGGATTGTTGATAATGATACCGTGAATGAGACCACGCCACGCATCATTAACAGCAGCTGTCAACTTGGCCTCGATACCATCTTCAATGGACAGGTGAGAGCATCTGACTTGGCTCACGGAACAGGCACCTATCGAGTGTACGCTGCATTCCGCGATCCCGAGGGAAACATCCTTACAACCTATGATGAAACTGAACTGGAAGCCTGGTGGCAGTTCACAAAAACCTAAACCAAAGCAACCGCCAAAGCAGAACCACATAAGAAATCAGGGACAAAAAAAAGACCTGATTTCCCATATTTTTTTTCTTTCGTCACCTGAATACTTTTTTTTTAGTTCTTTTTATGACACCAGCAGCCTAGCGTTTATTTTTCTTTCTTCGTTACAACAACCAGCACAGTCTTACCAGCATGCTTGGTCAACCCACCGACCTTTCCATCCTTGGTAACGATTTTTTCCAGCAGCTCCTCTACATTATCGATTTCAACTTTTCTCATAATCTCGTTAAAAGTAATATTTTGACCAGTATTTTACCTTTTTGAATACTTTCAATGACCCCCTCAAATACCTTATAAGGCAGAAAAACCCTCTAGAATCATAAGAGTACCTACTATACAAACCAAATGACTCAATAAGAAATGACCACCAGAGTGGGCTAACACCCTGGTGATCTGGAGCTATGATATGATTGCTATCACTGCCCCGTGGATGATTAAAGAGGAAAGCGGTTATAAACCTTGTTCTAATAGTACTTTTACACAGACGACAATTACCTTTTTTAACAACCAACATGATTCATTGTTTACCAACTCAAATCAAAACAGGTTGGTGGGAGGTACAAACGAAAAATGGAAACAAATATTAGAAAATGTAGGCCAACATTCTATCGAACAACAACATCCACAACAAGATGTGGAGGAAATGGGTGAACAAACAAATGTAAACAAAAAATTAGACGTTGAAAAAATCAAAAACCCGTATATCATCGACCCAACGCAGTACCACACGCAGGATGCACTCTTCAACGCCATCAAGCACTGGTGGGTCTTTAAGTACCGGAAAAACGAAAAAACCATCAAAGACAGACTCCGCTACGCCAAAAACATGGCAGCACACAACGTGTTTCCAATCAACTGGTTTGATCTCAACCCTATCCAGATCATTGCCTATCTCGAATACAAAGAATACCAGGAATACAACAACGAACGAGGAAAACACCAGATTATCAACGAATGGAAGACCATCAAAACCTTCGCCAAAGCCTTCGGAATCGACGCAACCCTCTGGGGATACATACCACCCAGTCCACCAAAACCTAAAGTACAAATCATACCACTGCCGAACACCACCTACGAAATGATCCAACACGACTACTCAAAAAACCTCTACAAAAACGCGCTCGTGCAATACATCCTGATCCACGGCTTTCTCATTGGATGGAGACCAGGCGAACTCCTCATACAGAAAGCAAGCGATGTATTCCTCGAAGACGGCTATCTCATCATCACCGAAACCAAAAAGAACAGACAACCCCGGCAGATATTCCCAGAATCCGACCTCATGACGAATCCACGAAGAAAAAGCATGAAAAACTGGATAGAACACTGGCGACCCAAAGTAGAAAACCAATACAGCAACGACTACCTCTACCTACAACCCAACGGCAGACCATTCACCGAAGCATATCTTAAAAAATTCCTATGTCAACACGTCAAACCCGTCTGGAGCTACTACCATCCGTATGTGATGCGGCACTGGTGCGCAATCGCACGACTAATCAAGAGTAAAGTGGACACCAAGAAGTGGGATATATGGGATGTAAAAGAATGGCTTGGGCATGACAAGGTCACCACAACTGAGGGGTACGTACAATACGCAAAAATGTATTACCGTAACGCATCGTACGATTGGATTAAAGCCCTCTTGAAATTCCATGCCGACAGCTACGACGTGGGACAAGAAAAAAGCTTAAATTCGAAAACACCCCAAAATACCTTGGTTTCGACTGGAAACAACAGGAGTGGAGGGGTATGCTCCTGTCGGGATTCGAACCCGAGTCGAAGCCTCGAAAGGGCCTCATGATTGGCCGCTACACCACAGGAGCAGGTTCTTTTATCGAAATAGCCCCGAGAGGAGTCGAACCTCTGTCGCTGGCTCCAAAGGCCAGAATGATTGACCACTACACTACGGGGCTAACCGTTCGTTCCAGTGTAATGGGCCTGGGATTATGATCACCCTATATAACATTTTCACGTTTGTGAAACCTTATATCATACAAATGAGTTTACCTCTGATGAGGTGTGCTCGTTGGTAGATATACAGCTCGTTAATAAAGTCTCTGATGAACTAAGAAAACAAAACAGGTCCATCGCTACTGCTGAATCATGCACGGGAGGCCTTCTTGCACATACGCTTACAAACGTTTCTGGAAGCTCTGACTATTTCGACCGTGGTGTTATCACCTACAGTAACAGAGCAAAAAACGAGATGCTTGGCATACCAGAGGAACTATTAAAAAAACATGGTGCCGTAAGCAAGGAAGTCGCAGCAGCCATGGCACAGGCAATTCGACAGAATGCACGGGTTGATTGTGGTCTTGCGACGACAGGCATTGCCGGACCAACTGGTGGGACAAAAGACAAACCGATTGGACTGGTGTACATCGCTCTTTCCACAAAGGATACTCTTATTGTCAAACAATTTCTCTTCAGTGGTGATCGTATATCAAATAAAGAGAATACCTGTACGAAGGCATTAGAATTAATTTTAGAACTACTCTCCAAGAAAAAGAGTTGAACCTTGTGTTATCGATTGATGGTTCGTACGGTGAAGGTGGTGGACAGATCGTTCGTACTGCGGTTGCGTTATCGGTTCTTACCAAGCAACCAATCGAGATATATAATATTCGAGCAGGACGGCCGACCCCTGGGTTACGCCCGCAA
>MUGD01000154.1 GCA_002900555.1 Thermoplasmata archaeon M9B2D
GGGGTCATCAAGTTTGTTGATGTCGTGCCACAGACCGCACTGGTCGATATCGATGCAGTAGAGAAAGCGATTACCAAGAAGACAAAAGCACTTATCGTTGTGGATTTGTATGGGCAGATGCCTGATATGCAACGAATCCGTGAGATAGCGGTGAAGCATGATTTGTTTGTAATCGAGGACGCAGCGCAAGCACACGCTGCGGAGTGGAATGGCCATCAGCCCGGGCATTATGGCGATATCGCCTGTTTCAGTTTCTTTCCAGCAAAAAATCTAGGGTGCTATGGTGATGGTGGCGCGGTGATGACGAACTATGATGAACTTGCCGAAAAACTTCGGATGCTGGTGAACCATGGGCGGAAAACGAAGTACGAGCATACGATGGAGGGGTATAACTATCGGCTTGATGCCTTGCAGGCTGCGATACTGGATGTCAAATTAAAACATCTGTCACGATGGACTGATTTACGAAGGGAACATGCATCCTTCTACGATAGGAATCTTCCTTCGAACTTGGGGAGGATTACGGAGGCGAAGGGAGCAAAGCATGTGTATTACATGTATGTGGTTCGTGTGAAGCAACGAGATACGCTTATGGCGTATCTAAAGAAGCAGGGGATCGAGTGTGGCATCCATTATCCGATCCCGTTGCATCTGCAGCCAGCGTACCGGTCCCTCGGGTTCCAAGAGGGGCAGTTCCCTGTCTCTGAGCAGCTGGCCGCTGAGATCGTCTCCATCCCAATGTACCCGGAGCTTACAGAAAAGCAACGATCCTATGTTGTTGATCATATCAAACAGTTCATCCATCTATAAGATCTTGATTTCCCCGTATATCTTTAGAGAGAAAGACCCCGTAGATAGGCGGTAACTCCTGGTTTAAGTTCGTCGTTTTTCAGTGAGAAATCCACAATCGCCTGGACGTACCCAAGTTTATCACCAATGTCATAACGGGTCCCTTTGAAGGCGTAAGCGTAGACTTTTTGAGACTCGCAGAGAAGATTGATGGAGTCTGCAATCTGAAGCTCATCGTTCACCCCTGGCGTTGTGCGTTTCATCGCGTCGAAGATCTCTGGCGTGAACACGTATCGCCCGATGGAAGCCAGTGTCGATGGTGCATCATTGATATGTGGTTTTTCGACGATGTGTTCGACCTGATATACGTTCTTGTCAGAAGGCGCAAGCAGAGTTGTTTTTATCGCTCCGTACCTGTTGATTTTTTCCTGTGGAACATCTTGGATGGCTAGGACAGAGGACTGGTATCTTGTGTAGACGTCGATGAGCTGT
This sequence comes from Thermoplasmata archaeon M9B2D, assembly GCA_002900555.1. The sequence continues at coordinate 1,282 of MUGD01000154.1, forward strand.
TTGGTGCAGGGCATCTCGGAGATGATGATGTCATCGCCTAAGAGGACGGCAAACGGCTCATTACCGATGTGTTTTTCAGCAGCAAGGATGGCATCCGGCAGTCCCTTTGGTTCCTTCTGTCTGATGTAATGGACGTCTGCCATGGATGAGATCTCCCGGATCGCTTTGAGAAGATCGTTTTTATTATGTTCAGCAAGATGCATCTCCATCTCCGGTGATTCATCAAAATAATCCTCGACAGCCCGTTTCCCCCGTCCAGTGATGATGATGATGTCATCAAGACCCGTGTCCACTGCCTCTTTGACGACGTAGTGGATTGCTGGCGTGTCGATGATCGGTAGCATCTCCTTTGGCATGGATTTCGTGACTGGGAGAAATCGGGTTCCGAGCCCTGCTGCGGGGATGACTGCTTTTTTTATGCGCATATTACCAACATACTCCTTCGTAGATTTTCGCGTTTTTTGCCTGGGTGATTCTTCTTCCATCGATAACGAGTTTGCCCTCATAATTCAAGGTGCTAAACTCCTTCCATTTTGTGGTGATGAGGACTGCGTCTGCGGACAGGACATCCGCTGCTTTCTGGCAGTATTCGATGGCGGGGAACAGTGCTTTGAAATTATTTATTGCCTGGGGGTCGTAGGCTTTGACATGGGCATTGCTTCTAAGGAGTTCTTCGATGATGGGTATCGCTCTGCTTTCCCTGATGTCATCGGTGTCCGGTTTGAAGGCAAGCCCCAGGATGCCTATGGTTTTTCCTTCTAATTGTGGGAGGTATTTCCTTAGTATTTTGACCAGCTTGAGTGGTTGGTCGATGTTGACTGCTTTGGTCTGTTCTATGATTCTTGAGGGTTCTTCGATTTCTTTTGCCCAGGCGATGAGGGCATTAACGTCTTTTGGAAAACATGAACCTCCCCAACCAATACCAGAGTCAAGGAACGCCCGTCCGATTCGTTTGTCCAGACCCATGCCTTCGGCGACCGTGTATGTGTCAATCTTCAATTTCTTGCACATGTTTCCTATTTCGTTGATGAAGCTTATCTTTGTTGCAAGGAATGTGTTACTTGCGTATTTGATCATCTCTGCTGCGGATAATGATGTCTCGAGGATCGGACAGGGGAACCCCTTGTAGAGTTCTCCGAGGATGGTTCTGCTTCGTTCATCGTGAAAGCCGATGATGATACGGTCTGGTTTAAGAAAGTCTTGTATCGCAACACCTTCTTTGAGGAACTCCGGGTTCATGGCAAGCCCGATGTCTGTGCCCGCTTTTTTTCCTGAGTGTTGCTCTAGGAGCGGCAGGACGATGTTCTGGGTGGTTCCTGGAAGAACCGTGCTTTTTACCACGACACAATGCCATGTTTGTTTCTGTTTCAGAACCCGTGCGGTTTCTTTTGTTGCGTCTTTTAGATATGAAATGTCAAGAGAGCCGTCTGTTCTTGATGGCGTGCCGACGCATAGGAACGTCATATCGGTGTTCATGAGGGCGCGATGATATTCTGTTGTCGCCGTGATTTTGTCTTTATGAGTTTTGAGAAGGTGCTCTAACCCCTGTTCGTAGATCGGTGGGATTTGGTTGTTTATCTTCTGTACTTTCTCAGGGTCGATATCGACGCAGATGACAGTATGGCCTAGTTGTGCAAAACAGGCGCCGGTGACCAGCCCTACGTATCCAGTTCCAATGATGGAGATGTTCATAACGTTGAATGGAAAACTTTCTTGTTCTTTTAAAGCTTGGCGTGCAGGACGTCTCTGGTGGCTCTTCTGACGGCCTCATCGGAGGTAAGGGTCGCCTTCCATCCAAGGTTGTTTATCTTTGCTGCATCAAGTTGGAACCTGGGGACGTCTCCCTTCCAACCACGTATTCCACCGGTGTAGGTGAAGGTGACGTTTTTTAGTTCCATTTCCTCTGTTACTATTTCAGCGATGCGTGTCACTGTTGTCATGGAATCGCAACTGAGGTTAAAGAGATTGACTTTTTCATGGGAGTGGGTAAACCCAAAGAGGATTCCGTTTACACAGTCGCTGACGTAGAGGTAGGGTTTGCATTGTTTGCCGTTTCCAAGAATTTCTAGTTCCTTTGGGTTTTTTTTAAGTTTGTTGATGAAGTCGACGATTACGCCATGGGTTCCCCGTGCTCCGACGACATTGGCGAACCGGTATATCCATGTCTGAAAATCAAAGGTTCCGCAGAATGCGCTAATGAGTCCTTCTGCCCCAAGTTTCCCAGCTCCGTAGAGAGAGATAGGCATGGTTGGTCCATAGGTCTCAGGAAGGGAAGGTTCGTTTGTCTCACCGTAGACAACAGAACTTGAGGAAAATACGATTTTTTTGATGCCTTCGTGTCTCATGGCCTCTAGGACGTTGTAGGTGGCAAGGATTCCTTGGTTGAGGTCCAGGTCTGTCTGTGTCTCCCCAAGTCGGACATGTGGGTTTGCAGCGAGATGGAACACAACGTCATGACCTGTGATTTCTTTTTGTATTTGTGAACGGTCAAGAAGGTCTGCTTCGATGAAGGTGAATACCTTGTTTGGGAGGTTATGTTCTATGAAGCGCTTGTCTCCAGAGCTGAGGTTGTCATAGATGGTGACCGAATGACCGTTTTTGAGGAGGATATCAGCAAGATGGCTGCCGATGAATCCGGCACCGCCGGTGATGAAGGTTTTCATGATGGAGGAATCTGGGTTGGTGTTTATTTTTCCTTCGATTATAAAAGACAACTTTATTTTACATTAAATTAAGATTTATCCTATAAATATTTCAACTAATTTTTTTAAAATTGGGAATACAACAAGAACGATTCTCAAAAAAAAAAAAAATATTTTTATTGTTCTTATGGTTCTGATTCCTCAGGTCCAAATGTGAGAAACGTCGAAGGCGAATTTTGGTTGTAATATTCCGTCTGTATCCATGAGGAAGAACGTGCTATAGAAGACATTCGTATTTCATCCAATCGTCCATCAAACCAATAGAAATATGGTGAATTCTGATGGCTTCTACCAATACTCATATTATGAGAAGGTAACGACTCCAATCCTGTTGTCGTTGTTGTCCAGCCGTACAGGTTACCATCAAGGTACAGACTTAGGTTAGCACCGCTCTGTCTCGCTGTATAAAAATGATAGGTTGTATAGTCAGGAATGGGTTTTTTAAAGATTATAAGATAGGCATTCGTCGAATCACCATTACCAATTGAAACAGTCATATTCATACCATAATCCACTGCCATTTCTAATCCTTCATTTTTATAGGAGCCGCCGAGAGCATTTGTTAATATCGTCTGAAAATCATTGTTCGCGTCAATTTTCATCCAGATGCTGATGGTTTTATCACCGGTTCCTAAAACAGAGTGCCCATTAATCCAGATGTTATCATTTGTCCCGTCGAACTCCTGGCCTGCACCTATTTTACCACTGATTTCTTGCGGTTCATTCGGCGCTCTTTTTGTTCCCGTGTACTCATTTGATGTACTATCAGGAACCAGAACGGAGGTCACATCGTTCATATGCCAGACCGCCTCATAACCTGAATCCCAAGTTTTCTCAGGATACTCTTGATTGATACAACTCGGGTTCCCATAATACAGGTAGAACACCGTATT
>MUGD01000155.1 GCA_002900555.1 Thermoplasmata archaeon M9B2D
TTTCTCCCAAGTATCGGGACCCTTGAAAAAGTCGAAATTCCCATTGGACCGAACATCCGCAATGACACCGGTGTTGAGACGCATTTTCCGGTCAGTCCCTACTATGATCCGATGCTTGCGAAACTTACCGTTAGCAGTGAAAATCGGCAGGAAAGTATCAATAAGATGATTTGGGCGCTGTCCCATTATGTTGTGCTTGGTGTCACGACGAACATCCCGTTCCTAAAAAAAGTCCTTGAACATCCTGAGTTTAAGGCGGGGAACATCACCACCCATTTCATCGATGATTACTTCAAGGACTGGCTTGTTACAAAAGAAGGTTTACCCCTTGATGCGATCATCGCACTTGCCGTGTATGATTCGTTGCATACGCAGCGACAGGAGGTGGTTCGCTATAAGGAAGCTGACCCGCATTCCCCCTGGCAGCATGTAGGACGCTGGAGGATAGGAGTGTAACCATGTTCATCAACTATGAGCATAACAACCATCTCTACAATGTAACAGTTGAACGAAGGGACAATCAGTTTTTTATCACTTATGATAACGATGAATATACTGTCACTGCATCAGAGTTAAAACCCGGGCAGCTGGTCATTCAGCTTGCTGAACGGGTCATTAAAAGTATTATCTCTCAAGGGGATGATAGTAAATTTGTCTTTATCGATGGAAATATCTTTAAGGTGAAACGCATCGAATTAACCGGCAGGAAAACAACAGGAAAAAAGGAAGGAGACCTCAATTCGCCGATATCTGGAACCGTTGTCAAAGTGAAGGTAGCCGAGGGGGACCTGGTGAAAAAAGACGATGTTCTGCTGGTCATTGAAGCCATGAAAATGGAATACCTAATCCACGCTCCATATTCAGGAAAAATCAAGAGGATTTATTTTAAAGAAAAAGATCAAATTGAGATAGGTCAACTCACTGCTGAGATTAAAAAAGAGGATGATTAAAATGGAAATAATTGAGACTGCGATTGATACGTCACATAAGGAATACAAAGAAAATTATGTTCATTATGAAAAACTTGCAAAGAATCTAAAGGAGAAGATTGCTCTTACATGCAAAGGTGGTGGTGAGGAAGCCGTTAAGCTTCATAAATCCCGAAATAAGATGCTTGCACGAGAACGGATTGATGCACTCATCGACCCAGACTCGCCGTTTATGGAGTTCAATACACTTGCCGCATACGATATGTACGACAATAAAGCTCCTGCGGCAGGAATCATCACTGGCATTGGTATTATCCATGGCCGGGAGGTGATGATCGTGGCAAACGACGCAACCGTCACTGGTGGAACCTATTATCCTATTACCGTCAAGAAACATCTGCGTGCGCAGGAAATCGCCATGGAAAACAACCTCCCTTGTATCTATCTTGTTGATTCAGGCGGGGCGTTTCTACCTATGCAGGATGAGGTGTTCCCCGACCGAGAACACTTCGGAAGGATTTTTTACAATCAGGCGAAGATGTCGTCGATGAAGATCCCGCAGATTGCTGTCGTGATGGGTTCTTGCACCGCTGGCGGTGCGTATGTACCAGCGATGTCTGATGAGACGGTGATTGTGAAGGGAACAGGAACGATCTTCCTTGGTGGACCACCACTGGTGAAGGCTGCAACAGGGGAAGAAGTGACCGCGGAGGAACTTGGTGGTGCTGACACCCATTGTAGGGAAAGCGGTGTCTCAGACCATTATGCCTTAGACGACCCTGATGCCATCCGAATCACCCAGAACATCGTCGAAAATTTCAATCGAGAGGAAAAGACCCATCTGGATATCAAACCACCTGAGGAGCCAGCCTATGATATCAAAGAGATTTATGGGATTTTGTCAAAAGACCCACGCAAACCCTTTGAAGTCCGGGAGATTATTGCCCGTATCGTCGACGGGTCTAAATTCCATGAGTTTAAAGCATTGTACGGCACAACATTGGTGTGCGGGTTTGCCCGAATCATGGGATACCCCGTTGGGATTCTTGCAAACAACGGCGTGTTATTTTCTGAGTCTGCTCTGAAGGGGACCCATTTCATCGAGTTATGCTGTCAGCGGAAAATCCCTCTTATCTTTTTGCAGAATATCACGGGTTTTATGGTTGGCAGGAAATACGAAGCAGGTGGGATTGCGAAGGATGGGGCAAAAATGGTCACTGCAGTGACCTGCGCCCAGGTGCCCAAGTTTACCGTGATCATAGGTGGATCGTTTGGCGCTGGGAACTATGGGATGTGCGGCAGGGCATATGGACCTCGACAGCTCTGGATGTGGCCAAACGCACGTATCTCTGTTATGGGTGGTCAACAAGCAGCGACTGTGCTTCTCACTGTGAAAAGAGATCAGCTTTGGAGGAAAGGAATTGCGATGACAAAAAAAGAGGAAAAAGAGCTGACAGACCCGATTATGAAAAAATACGAAACCGAGGGTAATCCATATTATTCCACAGCCCGCATCTGGGATGACGGAATTATCGATCCTGTGGATACCCGATTGGTCCTTGGCCTTGGAATATCTGCATCGCTAAACGCACCAATCCCTGATTGGAAGCCTGGTGTCTTCCGGATGTAACAAACGTATGTTGGTCTTTCTATGAGCTATGATGTCGTGGTTGTCGGTGCTGGTCCTGCGGGTTCAACCGTAGCAAAAAACCTTGCGGAAAAAGGGATACGGGTCTTGATTCTAGATAAGGCGACCTTCCCTCGAGATAAACCCTGCGGTGGTGGTCTTCCCACCCGGGTCATAAAACGATTTCCATACATCGAACCGTTCATCGATTCGGTCTCCTATGGTACAACGATGTATTCGTCATCGCTTCGGTACAAGTTTGATCTCATCCGTGACAAGCCGTTTCTCTTAATGGTCCTTCGCAAAGATTTTGACGATAACCTATTGAATCTTGCTCAGCACGCCGGGGCGAGTTTTCAAGGAGGTAAATCAGTCGTCGATGTTCTCGTTCAAAAAGACAAGGCTATCGTGCTGCTTGAGGATGGCCAATCCATCGAAACACAGATGGTGATTGGCTGCGATGGGATGCATAGTGTGGTTGCAGAAAAAACAAAGTTATGTAAGAAACTTGAAGTTCTCTGTGTTTGTCTCGTCCAGGAACAACCACTCAAACCGACCCAGTTGACAACGTTTTTCACCAAGAAAAAAATGACCTATCTCTTCATCAAGGCACAGGGGATTGCTGGGTATGGATGGGTGTTCCCAAAGAAAAACTGTGTCAACATCGGAATCGGTGAGTTCCAATCCGCTATCTCCAAGACTCGACCAAAAAAACCATTAAAAGAAACCTATGAGGCGTTCATTGCGCTTCTTAAGGAAAAAAAATTACTCCCGAGAGACTTCCCGGTTGAAAATCTGAGAGGGGCGACCCTTCCTATCTTCCCATTAGAGAATACCTATGGGGATCGTGTCCTGCTGTGTGGTGATGCCGCAGGCTTCATCAACCCGATTACTGGTGAAGGTATTTATTATGCGATGGCTTCTGGGCATATCGCCGCCAACATCATCGCAGATGCATTTAGGTCAAAGAATTTTAGCCATCGTTTCTTGTCACGGTACCAGGACTTGTGGATCAATGACTTTGGAAAGGATCTCAAAGCACTCGGTAGGTTTAACAACCAATGGGGAATGGACTCTGAGAAGATACTACGGATGATGACACATGATATAAAATTCGCACGGTTGATTATCGGTGTGAGTGGTGGGCAAATCAGCTTTACGAAATATAAGAAAGCCTTAATCCTGCGATATATCTATAGTTTCCTAAAGAATCTCTTTAGCAAAAAACCGAAATGAAGAGAGCCGGTGTTATTGTGTCGAACGGAGCTGTCGTCTGAGTATTTTCCCTGAGATGGTTTTTGGTAATTCATCCATGTATTCGATGATACGGGGGTATTTGTAGGGTGCTGTGACTTTTTTCACATGATTCTGAAGTTCCTTGGTCAGTGTCTCTGAAGGTTTATAACCTTTGGCAAGAACCACGTAGGCTTTGACGACAATGCCTCGGATTCCCTCTGGGTCAGGGGCACCGACAACCGCGCATTCCGCGACCGCGTCATGTTCAATGAGCGCTGACTCGACCTCGAACGGTCCAATCCTGTACCCTGATGACTTGATGATATCATCGTCACGGCCAACAAACCAGAAGTACCCCTCTTGGTCCTTGTACCCCTGATCGCCGGTGTAGTAATAATCGCCCTTAAATGATTTTTTCATAATCTCCGGGTCCTTCCAATATTCTTTGAACAATCCTGGTGGTCGAACTTCACCCACGTAGAGAGCGATATTGCCAACCTCGTTTGTTTTCAGTTCAGTTCCATTGTCATCGATGATACGAACGTCATGACCTGGTGTTGGTTTGCCAACAGAGCCATACTTAATTGGCATGAACGGGTAATTGGAGAGAACACAGACGGTTTCGGTCTGTCCGAAGAAATCATAGATCTCTAGGCCGAACGCATCCTTCCAGACTCTGATAACTTCGGGATTTAATGGTTCTCCTGCACTCATACAATGCCGTAGGTTAAGTTTGTATTTGGAGAGATCCATCTGGATGAGCATTCGATAGACAGTGGGAGGTGCGCAAAAGGTGGTCACCCCGTATTTCTCCATCGCGCGAAGCAGCCCGTCTGCATCAAAACGACCAGGTGTCTCCCATTGAATGATGGCTGCGCCAACGATCATCTGACCAAAGAGTTTTCCCCAAGCAGCTTTCGCCCAGCCTGTCTCAGAGACGGTCCAATGAAGGTCGCATTTCGTCAATGCCTGAGCAAACCTAGCGGTGACTTCATGACCAAGCGCATAACTGTGTGTGTGAAGCACCATTTTTGGATGGCCTGTGGTTCCTGAGGTAAAATAGATAAGCAGAGGCTCATCAG
>MUGD01000001.1 GCA_002900555.1 Thermoplasmata archaeon M9B2D
GTAGAAAACACCATTTAGAGTATGTCACTTACGAGAGGTACCATTATAGACAAATCTCGATGTTTTTATAAATGTGGACGAGAAATCTTGTTTTTTACCTTAAACTCCTAAGAGAAGTTTAAACATCAGCCACGTGGCAAAGACCATGATAAAAATATGCTTCACCGAAGATGTATATCGACCGTCCTCGAAGACCCCGGCAACCAGCGCAGATCCGAACGCCTGGACAAGACATGCAAGATAAAAAACGCTGGATATCTCCTCTTGTGACGCTATATTTCCTCCGCCCATCAGACCTTGCACACTTTGTGATCCTTCGACACCGATCATCGCAGGGATAAAGCTGGTACACAGGATTAATACAATTGCCAAGAACACAAACATCCCTACATAGATAACAACGACATAGGACGCCATATTCGTTCTTCGTTCCGCCTCAAGCATTTTTATCTCTCGCGCATCCTTCGCTGCAACATCTAGAACATCCGCAACGTTCCCCCCGCTGTTACTTGCTTCTATAATAAGGGTAATCGTTCTTCGTATCGATTTGGTGTTCACCCGCTGTGAAAAAGCTTGAAGTGCCTCTGTAACGCTTCCCCCCCATGAGACCTGCTGGGAGATTTTTTTAATCTCAGGTGTAAGAATCCCATATTCTCCTTTTGATGCGAAGAGTATCGCTTTTGTAAAGGTCATTCCTGCTCGGCGGGACTCAGCAAGATCACGAACGAAATCAGGGAAAATTGCATCAATCTTTGAAATTCTTCGGACATTCATTGCTTCGTACATGCCATAGACGCCAGTTCCAGAAAGAATCGCGAACACAAAATAATCGATAAACCCACCAAATCCTGTTAAAACACCAACCAACGAAAGAATCCCAAGGAGGATGAATACAGTCACCAATACTATCGTTACTATGTAGACAATAAGCCGTGTCCGATTCATAGTAACAAGGAGATCTCTCAGATAATTTTTTTTATGGACTTCTTTCTTTTTTTCCATACTTACGCCCCTTGACACATCCCGCGAATGACAAATGCAAATCCAAGATGGATGAGAGGTACAACCATCAAAATCAAGACATACAGGAACATAGCGTTCCAATCCCCCGTAATAATCATCATAAGGGGAATGACAATAAGAAGAAGCAGCACACCCGCGACAGCAGCAGTCACATAACTTTCCGCCATTATTCCAAGGGTCTCAAGGAATTGTTTCTGCTGATTTCGATTTTCCCATAAGTATTGGTCCACCTTATGCATAAAATAGGATTTTAAAGAACCACCGGAGTTGACGGTTACCACCATCCCTTGAAGGAACTCTTTAAATCGTTGCGAAGGGGTTCGTGCAATATTCTTCTTAATAGCGCTTAGAATATCAAATCCTAGCAGGCTGACATCCCGATAGATCCAAGCAGATTCTTCCTTTACCTCTCCATATATATCTTGTTTTGAAAGGCTTTTAAAAATCTCGGTCGGGGTTACACCTGCTGAAGCCATCGCAGAGATAAAATTTATCGCGTAGACGAGGTTGACATCAATCTTTCTTTTGCGGGCTTTTGCTTTGCTTTTTGGTAAAGATAGCAATATCGCGTAGATGATGATTCCGGTAAACCCAGGGATGAAAAGCAAGAAAAGAATCAATCCGATGTCTAGGATAACACCAGCTAGGGGAAGTAAGACAAAGATTACTATCACGATGAGAATCAAAGACGTTAAGAAACCAAGTATCGTACTTAAAAGAACAAATGAGAGATAGGCACCCGCACGAATCTCCATATGTGCTGATTGTAGTGCTTCTTGTAAGTGACTGTTTGCCCTTCTTTCGCCTAATCGTCCAAACCATTTGTACCCTATCCGTTTATATTTCGTCAATGTCATCGGTATCCCTCCGAATTCATCCTATTTTTTATTTTTTTAAATCGAATCATTCGATGGCCACCTTGGCTGATAGTCATCATTTTATTCAACTACCGCATTTTTTTCAACATATTCGGGTTGTTTTTGATTAATTTCGTTGTTTTTTCGTACTTTCTCTATGATTTCCTGTGGTGTATCGGTATACGATGTGATGATGCGAGCGACATCTTTAAACGCACGGATGTTATTGTCTTTCATCCATTCGAGAATTTCCACCCGTTGTCTAAGTTCGTCTAGCATCTCTTCCTTCATCAACCCATGTTGATTTCGAATACGTTCCATCACATAGCTTTTCCCGGAGAATGAGAACTGATCTGTCACCGGGTCCCATCGGAAGACTTCATTTGTCAAGATCTCTTTTGTCATTGGATCGATATCGACGATTTCGACAATCTGCTTGCATCGACGCACTCTTTTATCACCTAACTCTGCTTGTATTTGGATGGTAACAATATCTAATGACTGGAGCATCACTCGTGGAATCTCAATTGGTTTACCCTCCAACCGATGAATAAGCGACTGAGCAGAATCCGCATGAAACGTTGAATACGTCGTATGCCCTGTTGCCATGGCCTGGAACAGTACATAGGCTTCTTTCCCACGTATTTCACCAACAAGGATATATTCCGGCCGCTGTCTCAGCGCAGCCTTCATCAAATCATATAGGTCAATTTCACCAGCAAGTTTATCATTAATCAACTCACCAAACCCTGAGCGAACCACACCAGGGATCCAGTTCGGATGCGGCAGGTTAATTTCCCGTGTTTCTTCAATAGAGACAATCTTCGATTCTCTTGGGATAAACAGGGAAATGGCATTAAGAGTGGATGTTTTTCCTGAAGCAGTCCCGCCAGCAATAAGGGCACTAATACCGTTTTCTACAGCGAGCCACAGGTAGGCGACCATCTCGGCAGACATGGTTTTATAGGAAATAAGATCGGTTGCAGTGATTGGATCAGCCTTAAATCGTCGGATAGTGAATGTCGAGCCTTTTGCCGTCACCTGTTTGCTTAAGGTCATCTGAATACGGGAGCCATCAGGCATCGTTGAATCAAGCATTGGTTCCGCTATCGAGATGTGCTTTCCACATTTCTGTGCAAGGCGTACTACAAACTCAGACAACGTTGTCTCATCGGAAAACTGGATATTGCTTTTTAAAGAGCCGTATTTGCGATGATACAGGAAGAGTGGTAAGCCAGACCCATCACAAGAAATATCCTCAATGTTGGGATCGCGCATTAAAGGATCTATCTTACCGTACCATACAAAATCCCTTTTTATGTAGTAAAGAATTTTGTTCTTTAAAATATCATTAACAGTCATCTTATAGTCATTAATGATATTTGTAATTCGTTCTAATAGAAACGCTTCAACCTTATAACTATCAATTTCATCTAAACGGATATCGATTGAATTAATCAGCGTCTCCTGAATAAAATTCAAAACGTCTCTTTCTTTTTCATTTAGCTGTGGCTCGATTACTTTATAATACTTGTCAAGGGATGCTGCATCCTTCAAAATTATAATAAAGACAAATGGTTCAAGAACAGGATAGCGTTCGAGCTCAACAATGTTTTTTTCATCAATGGTTACATCTCTTGCAGAGAAAACGACGATTCCTTTTTTTCCGCATACTGAACAGCGTATCGTGACCTTCTGACCTTGTTCACCCTCACAGGAGATTTTTGAATGACATTGAGGGCAGACAGCGATTTTTTTTATCATTATTAATCTCTTATAGTTTTCATTACTTCTTCAGGGTTGTCCACATATTTGGCAATAATCGTCGCGACTTTCTTAAACTCCCGGATATTATTTCTATTCATCCAATCAAGCAATATCGTACGATTTTTAATTTCACTAATCATTCCTTCCCGAGTGATGTCTTTTTCCCCTCGTATGCGCTCAAGGACATAGCTTTTTCCTGAATAAACGAATTTATCCTCAATAGGATCCCATCGGAATACTTCGTTGGTTAGTATCTCTTTGGTGGTTGGGTCGATATCGATGATTTCGATGATTTGCTTGCATCGACGTGCTCTTTTATTCTTCACCCGGGAAATAACTTGTATAATAACAATATCAAGGGTCTGTAACATGATACGGGGGATTTCAATGGGTTTGCCTTCCAACCGATGAATCAGAGACTGCGCAGAATCCGCATGGACTGTCGAGTAGGTCGTATGTCCTGTTGCCATGGCCTGGAACAGTACATAGGCTTCTTTCCCACGTATTTCACCAACAAGGATATATTCCGGCCGCTGTCTCAGCGCAGCCTTCATCAAATCATATAAGTCAATTTCACCAATGACCTTATTACCCACGACTTCTCCAAACCCAGAGCGGACTACACCGGGGATCCAGTTCGGATGCGGCAGGTTAATTTCTCGAGTTTCTTCAATAGAGACAATCTTCGATTCTCGTGGAATGAATAAACAAAGCGCGTTTAAGGTAGAAGTTTTGCCTGCGGCAGTCCCACCAGCTATAAGGGCGTTAATTCCGTTTTCCACGGCAAGCCACATATATGCGACCATTTCAGATGACATGGTGTGAAATTCAATCAGATCTGGTGGAGAAAAAGGATCTTCACTGAATTTTCTAATTGTGAAAGTCGATCCTTTTGTGGTAACTTCAGTGCTTAGCGTCATCTGGATACGAGACCCGTCTGGCATCGTCGCATCTAGCATCGGTTCTGAAATTGAGATGTGTTTTCCACATTTCTGCGCAAGTTTCACGACAAACGCAGTAAGTTCGTCCTCCTCGATGAACTGGACATTGCTCTTCAAAGACCCATAAAGACGGTGATATAAAAAGATAAAAACACCAGAACCATCGCAGGAGATATCCTCGATATTGGGGTCTTTCATTATTACCTCAAGTTTTCCCAGACCAATCGATTCTTTCTCAAGGTAGTAGAGTAATTTCTCCTTCGTAAGAGAATCAACATACAGCATATATTCTTCAAGGATTAAATCCACTTTTTCTCGGAGGTATTGGCTTTCCCCTTTTAATTCAAAATCTGATGTTTTAAAGTCGTAACCATTCAACGTCTCCTGTATATACCTAAGGAGATATTCCTCATCTTTTGTCAGTTGCATTTCAATAAGTACGTATCGTTTATCCAATGACTCGGTTTCACGGATTATTTCTACGTAGGCAAAGGGTTCATAAATAGGATAAAAATCGATTACTTCAATATCCTTTTCTGAATAACCCATGTGTTCTAAGGTATAGGCTTTTAGTTGGTTTGCCTCAGTAAAGTATTTGATTTTTTTGCTAGTTACAATGTCATCGATTTTACCCTCATCCCCGCTTTTTATCTGCTCAGGTGTCATTACTTCCTGTTTCAACATTACTTGACCTTGTGAAGTTGTTGTTTCAACAGGTGAATTATCTCGATTATCGGTAAAAGTCTTTGATTGGGTTTTTAGAATTTTTTGTTCGTTTTTATTGTCTTGTGATTGTTGAGGAGTGTCATCTTCAGGTTGTATTGCACATTCATTGTCTTCATGGTCTGTTTCCGGTGATTGTAAGGAATTTTCCGCTTTTGTACTGGCTTTTATCTGATCATCAAGCCACTCTGCTTCTTCTTGCTTAATTTGTGCGATTGATTCCTCAAAAACAGGCAAAGAATCTTCTGTACTTTGCGTTGTTTTAATTGAATTTGGTTTTTTCGGAGTAATTTCGATTTTTTGTTTCCGTAATTGAACACGCGTCTTTAAATCAATCATTGTCGATGGTGCACCTTTTTTACTTTCAACGGTCTGTCTAATGTTTTTTTTATGGAGAGAGGACTGAAGATGCGGTTTTTTAGTAGGAGGAGTTTTAGGGATAAATAGATGATACTTATCTTTTGAGTGCGACTTATCAGAGGGTTTTTTTACAGAATTTGTTTTTTTAGTACCAGCGATATAAAAGAGGGAGGGTTGTTTTTTTTCATCAAAGGGCGCATAATCAAGGAGTTTTCCCTGCGTTCTCTTTCTTGCTAACATCTCTGAATGAGCTAGTAAAATATCATCGATTTTTTTTTCGATATCTTTATGCTTATCTGTTTGTGAAGTCTGGAGGGGAACCTGTTTATGATTCTTTTCTTTTTTCATGATTCCCCTCCATTATAGCTCTCCTACCGATCCCATGCATCCCATCTTCCTATATTTCTGAATACTAATGTATTATGATTAATTATATATTCTCAAGTCTTTTTTTGTGCATCACATCCAGCGATTTTTGATATCAATTGTTTGTATTTATAGCTTTCTTTAAATTTCTGAACCAAAGTCGGTGAAATTAGGCACAGATTTATTCTCTTGGTTTTCTGTACCAGAGAATTGCCAGGATCACACCAAGGCCAAAGGGAACAATCAGGATATAATAGATGATATCTATCATGAGAATATACTTTATGAAATCATGACCAGAGAGATATAGAACAATTAGTCCAACGAGAATTACAGGAAAAAGTATACCAATAATTAATGGGATGGCCTCTCGATTTATATCCCTCACACTCATTACAAGAAACTTTTTACAGTATTTGTAGTTAATGGAAAAAACCACTTGTTTTTTTTAGATTTATTTGAGAATAACCTATATAAACCGTTACCAGATTCTTGGCTAAGACGGGATTTCTGTGGCTAAAAAGAATAGTGTTATTATCATGGGTGCAGCAGGCAGAGATTTTCATAATTTTAACGTGTACTTCCGAAATAATCCAGCGTATAAAGTAGTAGCGTTTACTGCAACACAGATTCCTGATATCACTGGCAGAAAATATCCAGCATCACTCGCAGGAAAATACTACCCGCAGGGCATCCCGATTTACCCAGAAGAACAAATCACTGATTTGATTAAAAAATTTGATGTGGATAGTGTCGTCTTCTCCTACAGCGACATCCCTTATGCATATGTCATGGGAAAATCAGCGGTTGTAAATGCTGCTGGAGCTGATTTTATATTATTGGGTCCAAAAAACACAATGATCGTCTCAAAAAAACCGGTCATCGCTATTTGTGCGGTGAGAACTGGTTGTGGTAAATCACAGGTCTCAAGGAAAATCTTTGAAATTTTACGAAAAAAAGGATTAAAGGTTGCATCTATCCGGCACCCTATGCCGTATGATAAAAACCTTACCATGCAGGTCTGTCAGCGTTTTGCGAGTTATGCTGACCTTGATAACTATAACTGCACGATAGAAGAACGGGAAGAATACGAACCATACATCGATATGAACGGAATTATCTATGCTGGCGTCGATTATGAGAAAATCCTTCGAACTGCAGAAAAGGAAGCAGATGTCATAATCTGGGATGGCGGCAACAATGATTTTTCGTTCATAAAGCCAGACCTGCTCATTACCATTGCCGATCCCCATCGAGCGGGTGACGAATTAACCTATTATCCAGGCGAGATGAACGTTCGAAGTGCAAATATAATCATTATCAACAAAGTCAACACCGCTCGTAAAGAAGATATCGAAACTGTCCGAAAAAATGTCAGAGCCATCAATCCAACCGCACAGATTATTGATGGTGTTTCAGTGATTCAGACAGATGATAAAAAGATGATTAAAGGAAAACGGGTTCTTGTCATCGAGGATGGACCGACCGTTACTCATGGAGGGATGCGATATGGAGCGGGCACTGTTGCAGCACAGGAATATGGTGCAAAAACCCTGGTGGATCCTCGACCTTTTGCGGTTGGTTCAATCATCGACACATTTAATAAATACCCACATCTGACCAATGTTCTCCCTGCAATGGGATATGGAAAAAAACAAATCCAAGAACTAGAACGGACAATCAATAACACGGATTGCGATGTTGTCATCAGTGGAACACCCATCGATTTGACAAGAATTTTAAAAACGACAAAACCTCTTGTACGAATTCGATATGGTGTAGGGGATACAACCGCTGAAGAACTGAAATCAATCGTGAATAAATTTCTCAGAAAGAAGAAATTATTTTAATTGTTTTCCGAAGAGAACGAACTGGGCTAACAATGATTCAAGCTGGATATGGTCATTACTGCCTTCGACAAGTCGAAACTCAATTTCTCCCGTCTTTTCCATCAGTTGGACTTTATGGTTATCAGGGATTGTTAAATCAAAAATGCTTCGATGAATTTGTTTTATGATTTCTTCACCGCTTAATCCATACGTGATGAGCAGGTCGTACAGTTGATTTCTGGCAGCTGTGAAATTCCCACCAAGAGCGGTGTTTATAAGCATTTTAATGTCCTCTGGTCGGGCGGTTGCAGAAGTCTCATAGAGAAGATCAGCTGTTATTTTTTTATCCATAGACGCTCCGACTTGAAGAACGTTGATTGCCCTCCGCATGTCGCCACGTGCGATAAAGATCAATGCTTCGAGACCATCTGGGGTGATTTCAAGATGCTCTTTTGTCGCGATTTTCCTGATGTATTTTTTTATGTCATCTGCAGTAAGTGGTTTAAATCGAAAGACCGCGCATCGGGATTGAATCGGTTCTATTACCTTTGAGGAATAATTCACAGAGAGTATAAAACGACAGATATGAGTGTACCGCTCAATGGTCCGTCGGAGTGCGGCTTGCGCTTCTTGAGTCAAGGAGTCTGCTTCATCAAGGAAAATAATTTTAAAGGCTGCGCCGATAGGTGCAGTGCGTGCGAAGTCCTTGATTTTTCCTCGAATAATACCAATACCTCGTTCATCGCTTGCATTAAGCTCATGGAAGTTTTGTGACCAGTGCCGTTCCCCAAACACCTCATGAGCAAGTGCCAATGCCGCGGTTGTTTTCCCAGTGCCAGGTGGACCAGCGAATATGAGGTGTGGGACATTCTTTGTCGTCGCATAGGCATTTAGGCGTTCAATGATACTATCCTGACCGACGAGATCTGATAGTGTTTTTGGTCGGTATTTCTCAATCCAAATCTCTTGCATCAGGTCTGTATAATGGATATCCCTTCTTAATGTTTTTTTTCACCTTATTGTATCCTGGGCATGGTTTTTTGTCTTTTTTGACATTTTTCCAGATTTCCTTTATATAGGGTTATTGACAGACAGTAGCACGAAATAATAAAAAACAGATGAGATGATAACCTGAAAAGCAAATTAATCCAAATGATCAGAAAGTTTTCTGTGTTTTTCATCATTGTAAATCTACCATTTCTAACAGTTACCTATCTTTTCGGTGTTGAGACGTTTATCGATTCTTTCAAATATCCAAATTCATTTCAATTCATAAAAACCGACAACATCCCTCATCTTGATATGAATGCAGGGTTTATTCTATACGAAAAAGCAAATCATGAGGGGTATATGATACAAGAGAGAGATATTATCTTGTATCATACCGCCCAAGATATACTACAACAAAGCATGGTGTATAGAATCGTATCTGAGAATGGAGTAAACAGATACTTTGTCATCGCTAGCGATAATGACGATCTTAACACGATTGTCAATGAGCATCAAATAATAGGAAAAATCAAAGGAAGATTCGATGATACAATTTGGACCATATTTTGTATGTACATCTGGGATCTTTCAGTTGACAATCTAAACGCGATATCATTTTTTTCCACCTAAAGAAATCTGGATGATAAGTTTCTTTAATAGCTGACCGTTACCCTAGACGGGGTAGCTATGCAATTTATTCCAAATTCAACAGTAAAAGAGACGATGCTACGTGAACTGAAATTGCATGTTATTGATGACCTTTTTTGTGATATTCCACAATCAATTAAAATAAAAAAACTCCATCTACCGCCTGGACGTTCCCAACAAGACATTGAAGACCATATGCGAGGACTTGCTAAACACAATAAATCCTTCTGCGAGATGCCATCATTCTTAGGAGGAGGAGTTACGCCTCATTATATCCCGGCTGTTGTGAAATCAATCGTCTCTCGATCCGAGTTTTACACCGCCTATACACCATACCAACCTGAAGCATCTCAAGGATTTCTTCAGGCAATCTTTGAGTATCAGAGTCTTATCGCAGAACTCACTGGAATGGATATATCAAATGCATCTCTTTATGATGGGGCAACCGCGCTGGGGGAGGCTGCTTTGATGTGTACCCGGATAAATCGGAAAAAAACCTTTATCATTCCAAAGAATATCTCCTGGGAAAAAAAAAGCGTCGTGACCAATTATACAAAGGGAGCAGGAATCACGATACAGGAAGTCGCTTATGATAAGTCAACCGGCAGAATTGATGTAAATGAGCTACAAAAAACGATTACCTCAGATACCGCAGGGTTGTATCTTGAAAATCCAAATTTTTTTGGTGTGTTCGAGAATGAAGTCCAGGAAATCCACTCGATTCTTGCTAAGAATCAATCCCTGTTCGTCGTTGGTGTCGATCCGATATCTCTTGGAATCTGTAAAAGTCCGGGGGACTATGGAGCAGACATTGTAATCGGTGAAGGAAAAAGCCTTGGTAACCCCCTTGATTTCGGGGGATCAACCCTTGGTATTTTTTCCTGTAGGAAGGATTTTGTACGACAGATCCCAGGTCGTATCATAGGTGTTACAAAAGACCTCCAGGGAAAACGTGCATTCTGCATGACTATGCAAACCAGGGAACAACATATCAGGCGTGAGAGAGCGACTAGCAACATCTGCACCAATGAAGGATTATGCATGCTTGCCGCAGTTGCATATCTCTCATGGTTTGGAGGAAACGGACTGCAGAAGCTGAGCGAGTTAAACTTCGAGCAAGCCCAAAAAGTACGAAAGAAGATAACGGAGATAACAGGGTTTTCACTGATGTTTTCTGGAGTCCATTTCAACGAATTTGTCATCAGATGCCCTGATGTAATCAACGTCCATAGACACCTGTTGAACCATGGAGTGCATGGAGGGATGCTGCTAAAACAATTTTATCCAGAGCTGGCGAATTGTATGTTATTTGGCATCACCGAAGCCCACAGCGAAGAGAGCATCAAACGACTGATATCGTTGCTTAAGGAGATGCGTTGATGTATCATAGCGCAGTATGGAATGAACCCCTTCTTAATGAACTTACAGATGAGGATCAGAAAAACCATACGTTCAAATCAATGCTTCCTGACTCGTTACAAAGAAAAACACCACTTGATATCCCTAATCTCGATGAGACCGTGATGATGCGCCATTTTTTCCGTCTCAGTCAAATGAATTATGGGATCGAATCAGGTATTTATCCCTTAGGCTCTTGTACGATGAAATATAATCCGAAGATCTGTGAGGAAATAAGCCACTGGGAACAGTTTGCCCTGTTACATCCCTATCAAGACGATTCAACGATTCAAGGAACATTACAGATGATGTATGAGCTGGAACATATGTTCTGTGAAATCATGGGGATGGATGCTTTCTCCTTGCAACCAGCAGCAGGAGCGCAAGGGGAGTTCACTGGTCTTCTCATCACCCGTGCCTATCATGATGCAAATAAGGATTTCAACAGAGATGAAATCATTCTTTCAGATACATCGCATGGGACGAACCCTGCAAGTGCCGCGATGGCTGGTTATAAAGTCATCGAGATACCCTCCACAAAAGAAGGAACCGTAGACGTAGAGATGCTGAAAAAAGTCTTATCCCCAAAAACTGCATGTTTTATGCTTACAAACCCTAATACCCTTGGAATTTTTGAAACTGAAATCATTGAAATCGCACAGCTCGTCCATCAGGCAGGAGCACTACTCTATTACGATGGCGCCAATATGAACGCGATAATGGGAAAAGCCCGTCCAGGGGACATGGGATTTGATATCGTGCATCTTAATTTACATAAAACGTTTTCCACACCACACGGTGGAGGCGGACCAGGGTCAGGACCTGTGGGCGTCAAACGACCATTGGACCAATTCCTTCCGATACCACGAATAGTCAAAAAACAAGACACCTATAGGTTTGACTATGGATATGACCAATCCATAGGAAAGATAAAATCCACCTACGGAAACACCTCTGTGCTTCTCAAAGCATACATCTATATTCTTCTGATGGGGGGAAACGGCCTTCAGGAAACCTCGGAAATCGCGGTATTAAATGCGAATTACATGAAGAAGAGACTTGTTGACTCCGATTTGTATACACTTCCCTACCAAGACTTGCGTAAACATGAGTTTGTCATCAGTGCAGAACAGTTACTTGCCATAAAGGGCATCCGTGCGTTAGATATTGCAAAACGTCTGTTAGACTATGGGTTACATCCTCCAACAGTCTATTTCCCCCTAATCGTCAAAGAAGCGTTAATGATAGAACCAACTGAATCAGAGTCCAAAAAAACTCTAGACATTTATATTGATGCATTACTACAGATAGCAAAAGAAGACCCTGAACTAGTAAAGAGTGCACCACATAATACAGTCGTCCTGCGTCTTGATGAGATCGGTGCAGTGAAAAACCCTATTCTGACATGGAAACATATACAAAAATAAGTCGGTTATTCTCTTTATTTCTTCTTCACATTTATGCGTGCTTATTAAGAAAAAACGAGATGATTTTGAAACAAAAGAAAATCGAATGGTATTTAGCGAGTTCGTGGTAGTTTCTTCTGTGCAAGCCCCTGAATGGTTCCTGATGTACGTAAAGTAGTGATTGTCATAGGTTTTTTTTCAATTTTGTCAAGAGATTGAAGAAGTTTTGTAACATTGTCTTTTTCTTGATGATAGCATTTAAGGATTCCTGTAGTTCCATCAAAGGAAACGACCCAAAGCCCAAGTTCCCTTGTATTTTTTGAGCATACAACATAGCACCTCTCCCGAAGAATCTGTATGAGCTCTGATTGCGTGCCAACGGCAGCGTCCTTTTTGTATGTAACGTGAAAAGAAATGTACCGATGTCTCCTGGTTTCTTTCACCACAATTCTCTGCACCTCTATAACCTGAAAAAATACTAGGTTGTTATTCTGATTCAATACGAGGTGCCAGCAGATAGGTCACATGTCCGTGTTTCTCTGCAAAATCGAAGTCCACCCGGATGGGGTTGTCGTTACCGATGTTAATCGAGATAGGGTCATCACTTTTTACTGGTTTAATCATATTGCTAAAGTAGTCAATTGAGAAAAGACTTTTGAATTTCCCTGGCGAGTGTAGTTCCAACAGAAGATTTTTTGGTAGTTTAAGGTTTACGGTGTCGGTATCCCCTTCAGCAAACAGTTCAAAAGTGTCTTTGTCAACGCTTAATGCAAGATGATCAGATACAGCTTCTGAAGCACGAACTCCTTTGCTAAGCTCTGATGCTTTCACGACAGCTTTTGCAGGTAAATCCAAATGCGGAACCTTTGAGTCAGGCATCCCAGCTGTATCAAGAAGTCCCATCCGCCGTACGAGATTGCCGATTTTCACAATCAAGCGGTTTGATTCCTCATCATATTCCATAGAAACCGAATCACCGGTGTTGGCTAGTTTCATGATTCCGTTGAGTTTATCAAGGTCAATTCCAAGCTCCATGTCATCTGCTTTATATTCCTCAAATGCGGTGCTTTTTAGCTCTAAATCAACCATTGCGACATGCGCTGGATCGACCGCGCGTATCGAAATTCCTTTTGATGTAATATTGAATTTTGCTTCATTGACGAGTGGTGATGTTACATCAATGATTCCTTTTATGATATCTGATTTTATCTTGGCGTTAAACATGGCAAACTGCCTCCCCAATACATGTTCCTCTTCTTAGGGAAAGAATAGGATATTGCCTATATAACGATGACGGTATTTTTCTCTTCTGTATACTATTGCTTTCTCGGAGAAGAAAGACGTGCATGATTTTTTTACGCATCTCAATAGATGTTATCAAGGTTTTGGTATCCAAGGAGGATTAGATCAATTGATACACTAATAGAAAATCATGTTTCCTGTTGAAATTGTAATAAATGCTAACCTTCTCAACAAACACTGGTTGACGCATGATGATTTCACATGGTTGCATTGCAAAATAAGAAATCGTTGAATTGTATTCGTTAAGAAGCGATACGAAATATTGAAGTGGTATTGGATCATTTTCTGTGCCGTGATGTCCGCAGGTTTTATTGAGGTATACATGAAGATCGTCCCCAGTGGTCCAATTTTTCGGTGGTAGTCTGAGCCAAGGTCTTGACAGAAAACGTCTGGTTATAAGAAGATTTGAATTCCATGATCCTCTTGCAGAGAGGATGATATATTCCGTTGATATCGCAACAAAATATGGATAGCTTTTTTCGGGAAATTGAAACAGTATTGTATGCTCAAAGAAGTTATTAATGAGGTCCTCAAGGAGATTTGAGAAGTTGCTTGCAATGGATTGCAATTCAGCGGTTCTTTGCCAATCATTAGAAAAGACAAAGGAAAAAACAACGGTAAGAAGTATTGCTGTGGCAAGGAAAAGTGCAATCTGAGATAACGTAAGCTCAACAATACCTCTGCTATCCTTCCGACATTGTAACATAGGTTTTTCCCTCCTTCTGACACAGTTCTAAAATGATCGTATAGGTTCCAGGATAAAAGACAGTTATCTGCGTCATATTATAATTAGAAAAACGAGCGTTGGAATGGAATGTGTGTATGCTCCCATCATCCATGACGTAATAATAGTTGTTCGTTGTGTTTTCGTCAAGTATTCGATTACCAGGCTCAATGGTGCCATTTCTTGGGTAATCCCCAAAGACGATAAAACGCATAGAGACCGGAAACGTCACTTGAATGCTAACCAGGGAGCCTTCATCAGCATATTCAAACATAGTTGTCGCTTCAAGAAGAATCGTGTCGATTTGTCTCTCGATGTCATGAACTTGCATATCTGACATAAGATGATGGATTGAAGCGCTAAACAAGGCGATGATAATAGTAGCGATTATAAGTGCGACAAGCAGACCTATGGGTTGGCCAAGGACCGCATAGTCTTTTTTCAATAACAAACCATCGATGTTAAGATTCATAGAACCTCCCAGATCCAACAAAAGAATTAAATATCCCCATAAATATTTATCGATTGAACTTTCGTCTGGGAGGTATCATAGTGAAGTTACGAAATAAGAGAAGAAGTTTTATTAGTAATAAACATGCAGTTCTCGGATTGCCACTACGGTTGACCGTCTCATTGATTATTGGAACAATCGTGCTTATTTCTATCCTATCATATGTTTTAAACCCGTGTTTATTTCCTCAAAGAATGATTGTCTCAGTTACCCCGATGATAACAACCCTCTCAGGTAGCGATCCGGAAAATGTAACCTTTATCGTATTTGTGAATGATTCCAAAGGGCATATTATTTGTAACGCATCAGTCATCGTGGAAGGATTAGGGGGTGCTGGTTCAGGGTTTTCTGATGAGACAGGGAGAGCTACCGTTCACATGCAGATTCAATTACAGGATGGTTTTTATGAAGGATATCTAGATATCTTGGTAAAAGCACCTTGTTATGAATCCTTTGAACACCAAGATATTATTAAGGTCGTAAAATTACTTAGATAGCAGATACCCGCATCCATGTTTATTACAAAAAAATATATAGAAATATTTATATATTAGATGTACCTAATAAGTATTGGGGCATTGTTTATTTTTGTCAGTAAAGTGATTAGTATGACATACTGTATAGTCTGTAAAAAAGAAATGAAACAAATTCCCGTTCGCAAACTAGATTCCCTTTACATTGTGGAAGAATATTGTCCATGCTGTGGAGAATCAACGCTGCGATATGAGAAAATACAGGTTATCTAAGCACTCTCTGGTTGTGCATCAACTGAGAGTTTGAACAAAGGGATAGGTTTTTTTATATTAATCGGTTATCCTTCTAAGAAGTCAAGAGAAAAAATAGTGAGGGGCGAACACTATCGTGGATAGTCTACATCAAAAACCTTCAGAAGTAAAAACCCATGACGAGATAATGGATTTGTTTAAAGAACTTGAAGTAATGCAGGCAAAAGTGAAAAATCCACAAGAATTCGTAAAAGAAATAATTAAATCACAAGCATTCGTACAAGAGTTAAAACCCTCAATTCACGTATCAACACAAACCAACGAACAACAACACGATACAGCATCTGCCTATGAAATACTACAAACGCAGGGGGAAACGCAAAAACGACCGTTTTGGACAAGAAACCCGCATCAAGACCTGTCACTATCACAAGAAAGCATACAGAAAGACCAAGCACAAGAAGTTCAAATTCCTTCTCGTAGCACGTTTGTTTTGCAATTGGATAACAATGGCAATCTTGTCGGCCTCCCTGTAAAAAAACAAAAACTGCAAGAAGGAAAAAACCAAGAGGAAGAACTGGAGACGGGAATCAAAGGAATATTCAAACACCTACGTGACCGATTTCATCGCAAGAACTCCTCAGAAGATGAATCCCATGAAGGAATAGGGTCTAAACTTTTAGGCATATTTCGTAGAGAGGATTAGATATAAAGACGGAAAACCCACTCTTATTTCAACCAGAAGAGTATTTTTTTCTCATCAATATTACGAATGAGCCCGTCGACCTTTCCTTCTCGCGCAAGCCATCCTACTGCAGAGAATACATCCTGTTCAACGATCCGGGATAACCGTGCAAGCGATTGGACATCGACCTCCCCCCAGATCTCCAACGTTCTCCATATCTTCCCGGCATCTTTGCCGATGAGAGGCAAAAGATTGGTTTCCCCTAATAGGAAAGTATTATTTTCTTTCCGAATCTTGTTTTCACGGGCAAGCCACCCGATCGCAGTATAAAGCTGCGATTCAGAAAAATTTGTAAGGGAGAGGAGTTCAGATTCTGTAAGAGGCCCATGTTCATGAAGAATCTGCCAAACAGTACCTGCTTGACCACCGAACAGTGAAATAATATCGCTCATTTGCTCACTCTCAAAAAAGAAGCATACTTTCGGTAATTATATAGATTTTGATTTGAATGACAAAATGTATAATCGAAAAACTATAAGATATGGGTTCTTGTTGTCTAGGAAGAGGTGATACGACTATGCCACAAGTCCATCAATCAAGTTTCATAGCAACAAGCGCGGTAATCATTGGGGATGTGACTATTGGGAAGAACTGTGGTGTTTTTCCAAATGCAGTGATCCGCGGTGATGAAAATTCTATTCTGATTGGTGATGGTTCCAACGTTCAAGATTGCTGTGTTATCCATACAGATGCAGAGTATACCGTACAGATTGGAAAAAACGTGACAATCGGTCATGCAGCCGTCATCCATGGCGCACGTATCGAAGATGAGTGTCTGATCGGTATTCATGCCACGGTGCTAAACGGGGCTCACATTTGCTCTGGTTCAATTGTTGGAGCATGTGCGCTTGTAACGGAGGGGATGATCGTCCCAAAGGATAGCCTTGTTCTGGGCATCCCTGGAAAAATCATGAAACAAAACCCACAGTTTATCGACCTCATACGAAAAAACGCCACGATTTATCAGAGACTCTCCCAGAACCATAAACAGGGGAGATATGAAATCTATGGGTTGGACAATGAAAAAAACCTCTAAACGGCTATACTCATAGTTTTTTTACATTAGTAGCTTTTGGTCCTCTCATGGTTTGGTCGATTTGGTATTCAACAACCTCGCCAGGAAGAAGGAAGATATCGAAAAACGGAATTGCAGTTCTATGGACAAAAATGGTGTGTCCATCATCGCCTCGGATAAAACCATATCCTTTTCGGATATCATAAAATTTCACGGTGCCTTTCATAGAATGTTCACCTCCTCGTAATTATAAATGTTTAAAAAAAATAAATTTTACTTTGTTAATCTCTAGAAAGAATGTTTACAGTTCTTACAATTTCTTTGTGTGTCCGATCCGGTCTTTACCGTATATTGCGGACAGGCTTCATGTTCATAGACGGGACGTTGAAGAACATGGCAACGGATGATTATCTTTTGAAATGATTCTGTATGTTTTCCTCGATGATTATTTGACCTTGGCTTCATGATATTAAACTCCATAGCGTAAGCATGTATTGTTACAAAGAAAAAAATAATATGATTTCAAAAATCCGATCTTGTTGGAAAATGAAATATTATTTTCTCTTCTTTTGTTATCCCTGTAGACTGCAGCCTTTTATATAGTTTTGCATCAGCTCTGAGTATCAGGGAAAAAATAAGGAGAGACTGAAGGAACTCAGATGCATATCGATGCGTTCCTTCATTTAATTGAGGAATTAAGAGGGTTATTTAAGGGACACTTTAATTTTTGGTACTTTTGCCTTAACTCTCTTGAGTTTCACTTTATTTTCTCGTGCAAGCCATCCAAGCGCGGCGTAGGCATCAACCTCAGTGATTTGTGCAGTTTTAGCTATTGTCGAGATGTCGATTTCACCTTGCTTTGCCACCATGTTCCAGACTTTCCCAGCATCTGCCCCAATCTTTGGAGTCAAATTGGTTTGTCCCAGTTTATACAAACTGTTTTCTCGACATATCTTATCTTCTCGTGCCAGCCAGCCAATTGCGGCCCAGAGTTCATCTTCTGTCATATTCGTTGTATTCAATAATACTTCTTCTCTCGATGGACCTCTAGTGTTTAATGTTTTCCACACTTTGCCAGCATTCGATCCAAATTCATCTACTAATGTTCTCATAACCCAACCTCACGCATGAAGGATATGAAGTTCAGTATTATATATATTTTGATTAACAAAAAAAGCGCGTATATGTCCTTTCTTCATCTTAAAATATGTTAGGCTCCGATTCTCCAGATTCCGACGTTTCATCGTTTTGCGCCCCAATCGCGATGAGATATCCTCTCGCTCGTTCTGCATATTTATATTGATTGACTTTTTCCCAGAATTTCTTTGAATGATTCGGGTAGAGAAGATGAGTAAGCTCATGGATGATGATATAGTCTTGTACCCATAAAGGCATGTTCTTTACTCGTTCAGAAATACGAATGGTTCGATCAAATGACGTGCAACTTCCATATAAAGTGTTCTGATTCATCACAAATTTTATAGAAAAACAAAGGCGTGCATCGAAATATTTTTTATTAAGTTCCTTAGCCCGCTGCATCAACCAACGGTCGCTTTTTTGTAAAGTCTGTTTTTTTTGTCTTTGCTCGACTCTCTGAATCATTCGCTCTATCCATTTTTGCTCCTCTTTAGCACTCATGCCAAATGGTAGATAAATCCAGAGATGACCCGGTTCATATTTCGTTTGAATTGTCTTTTTCCTTCGCTTACTTCGCAGTATTGTTATCTGAGATGATATCATACGTACGATGCAGTAAGGAAAAACAATTTAAGAGATTTATTCAAAAAAAAGAGAAGAAAAAAGTGTTTGGGGAGGTTTGCCTTACTTATTCATCGGGGAAAGATCAAGTCCCCGGACAACGCTTGAATACCCAAAGAAAAATGTTATCGCCTTGTCAGTAATAGACCCGGATCGTTGAATATATAATCCCTTGAAATCTGCCATCGCTCCGATCTGTCGGCCGGTCAGCATTTTAATGCCAAATGGATAGGGGTCGAGCACAATGGTTCGGCTGTTAAGGATGTAGTTGGATCGCCCTGAATAATACCACAGAGTGAACGGTCGAACGATGTTAAGTTTGTTTTTCCCTAAACAAAGGAATTTGTTTGTAAATCCCCAGCTCATGATAAAAACGTTTTTTCGGACAGGGCGGATTTGATTGATTTTGAAGTTGAAATCAATCGCCTTAATGAGAAACGAGAGAAGCAGTGTAAGAATAGGGTGTCTCCCGTTCTCTTCTATGAAGCTTTGGATGATATCAATAAGAGATGAATAGGAAGTCGCTGATGCCATTTCTTCCATCAGTGCAGGTAGGAATTTTTCCATAGAGAGGAACTCTTTTTCAGAGAGTTTTAACGACGTAATGCCCCCGATGGTGTTTGCTTCCAGTTGGTCTTGTATGGCTATCTGAGCGGTTACAGGTGTAACTGTTACGCCCAGGAAAAGAAGAATCACGCCTATTGCACATATTCCCTTCATTTTTGTCATGTTTTTACCCTCGTTTACGAAATCGTATATTTCTTTATGAAAGTATATTATCTTATTGATTTATATAATTTTCTACGTTACGTAAGGCAATCGTCGAATTCCTACCCTAAAAAAGACAAAGAAACAACAAGTTCATCACATAGAGAAAAAGGGATGCTAAAGGAGAAAAAAGAAAAGATGATGATACTGAATTATTTCGAAAGAGGGGTCAGATCAAAAGCGCGGATTTGACGTGCACCGCCTAAAAAGAACACATAGGAATTTCCTGTTAATTTACTCTCAAGATCAAGATAAATCCCTCGAAACCCTCTCATAACACCGATTTGCGGCCCTGCCATCTTCTGATGTATCCCGAAAGGCTGTCTCTCGACGATCAGGGTTTTTCCTTTTAAGAGTCGAGACGTATCAGAATATCGCCATAGTGAAAACCGTTCTTTAAAGAAATTGATAGAATTTTCTTTTCGTGGATTTAATCGATGATACGCACCATAACTGATGACAAAGTAATTTGAACTCATTCGAGAGGATGATGACCCAAGCATATCAAAGAGATTCAGTCCTGCAATACTGAAACCTGAATTTTGAATAACTGCTTGGATAATTTTTGAAAATAGTTCACGGATGACAGGATAGTTTCCGTAATCTTTCGTAAGACTAAGATCGCGTACCCTTTGGATAAAATCACCAAACGTTTGTGATTCCAAAGCGATGCATTCAACGTCATCCATAAATCTCTCGATAGCCGTGGTTTCTTGATATTCGATAGCCGCTGTTCCTGTTATCTGTGCAGACGCAGGTAATGCAATGACACCAATCAAGAGAAAGACCACTGCTGTTGCAAGGATTGTTTTTTTATACATGCCATACCTCTTTACTTATCGAGTAGTTATATTCGTATTAATTTCATGTATTTATATAATTTTCTGTTTTTTATCTCGTTTCGATAATACGGTTCTGATTACTTTGTTGCCTTGGCTTTAAGTAATATAGGGATGTGTGCTTGAGAAATCAAAACCCTGTACAAGTTCTATAGGTGGTGTTTCTTGTAGGGGGGTCCATCCATGGATAGGATAGACGAGATTTGGAAAAAATTTTCGTATGTTTGTCGAGAATTCTGTAACGATATGATGTTCCCCGAATTGTTTTTTGCTAATCTCATAGGTTTTTCTACCAGTTGTCTTTTCATCAAGAAATCCCAAGGAGTGGATGTACTCATGCAAGAGGATATGAAAAACGTATGGTACGAGCAGCGATGTATCTGTTTCAAGGATGCGACGAAGCGGAGTTTTGTTAACGATGATGATGTTGGAAGCAACCGGGTAGTATGCACCGATGAACCCATCAAGCGACGCTCCGATCTCTTGGAGACCAAGCATGAGGCCACCCCGTGATCTACGCTCATTTTGTTGTACTGCTTTTTTGACTTCCTCAAAGGTTTCGATAAGACTTCTATACAGTTCAGAAATTTCCATGTATTGTGTCATTCATTCACAAAATGTTAACAATCGTTAATAAACTTTTCTCTCTGCCCTGTTAGATAGGAAAAACCCAAATAAGAATCACATAGCACCATATACCATTCTTAATATTGTCGCCAACGATGCTCACACTTCGTACACGTAAAAATCCTTGTCTCAGGCTCATCACTTGCCCGGGTCTGTCGCAAAATCCAAAACGCCTCTTTATTACCACATTTCGGACATTCAATCCGTGTCTTTGGGAGAATATCTATCTTCTTATCCAGCACCACCGTTTCTTTCTTCTTCTGTTTTTCGACGACGACGGAGTGCCCCTTTTTTTTTCGTACAGCTCCACAGCTGTTACACACAAAACAATCTCCTTTCGGTAGCATCAACACCTTACACTTTTGACAAAACTCCATACTTGACCCTCTGAAGAGCATCGATCACAATCAAAGAATGATCAAATGCCAAAACCGGTAGCTCATTTACCTTAAAAAATCTTGCACTCCTTGCATCATCACCGGCACTAAGTTGTCCACCAATCCGATCAAGTGCATACACAACAGTAACTGTATGTCCACGAGGATCCCGATCAGGGTCTGAATATACACCAATCAGTAAACGAATTTTTGTATGTAACCCGGTTTCTTCAAAGACTTCCCGAACCACTGCATCCTCGGTTTTCTCTCCGCATTCCACAAACCCACCTGGTAACGCCCATGTTCCCTGAAACGGCTCGTGTTTCCGTTGAACAAGCAGGACCGTCTGATTCTCGATAAGGACGCCATCCACAGTAAGAGCTGGTGTCTTTGGTCTCATAAGAAAACGAAATACAAGGAGAGTATAAAGATTTAACCAGATTCACCACTGTCCCATATGAAAAAAAAATAGAAAAAAGGTTATGGTCATGATCCTATTTTTCCTTTATCGCTTCAAATGAATACTAACCTCAGTGATATCCTGTACACCCTTAAGAGAACAAAGCATCCCAAGAATCGTATTAGTGATTATTTTCCTAGGAAACTGTGTAAGCGGTACAATCTTCCCATTAACAGTAATCACGACTTGAGGCGATAGGGAAGTTTCCTTTAGTTCTTTTTTTATGAGAGTTACAATTTCTGTGAGATTCCCTTTGTATGAAGCAACCGTGTTGCTTCGTTTGTTTCCTTTGCCTATCTGAATCTTTGGAATAGTGGGGTCATCTGCTCCTTCAACAAGAACAAGATCATATACTCCAAATTGAGAGATTCTTTGTATGATCTCAGTTAAACTCATTTTTCTATGTAGAAGAAAATCTGTCTCACAATGCGAGGAGAATACAACAAGACCAGCACCAGCGTGATGATGTCGCCAGGTGTCCTTATTTTTCGTGTCCATAGATATTTTTTTCTTGGTTTGTTTTATAGTTGCTATCAAGTATCCTTCTTTCGAAAATTGTGAAACAAGGTCAACCAGAAGGGTTGTTTTACCTGTATCTGAATCGCCGTAAAGTCCAAAAATCGCTGGTACTGACATATGTATCAATAACTGGTAGGATCGTTTAGACTTTATCCCTCTGGATAATAGCAAAAAATATAACTAAAAGAGTCTTTATCACCCTCTTAAACCATGTCACAACAGGGAACGATCCTTTCCGCGGTCAGTCTCATCCATGCTATTAACGACGCATCGGTTGCGGTCGTCTCAATTCTCTTCCCCATTTTCAAGGGATTGTTTGAGTTAAGCTACACGCAAGTCGGGATTATCACTGGTGGAGGTCTGTTTATCACACTCATCGCTCAACTTTTTCTAGGGAGAATCGCTGACGGAAAGAACGTCAATTCCTTTCTTCTTTCTGGTCTGCTACTAACGAGCCTCTCATTAATACTTCTGACCGTCAGCAACGGATTTCTTAGCCTTCTTCTCTTCATCTTTTTTATGAGGTTTGCCACATCGTTTTTCCATCCAATTGGTATCGGATGGATTTCACGGACGTACAAAAAGGGAAAGTTAGACTGGGCGATGGGAATCCAGAGCGGGTTGTCAGATTTTGGAGCATTTCTTGCTTTGCTTACCACACTTACGATCACACAACTGACCCATTGGACTGTCCCCCTCTACGCCTGGGCAACTATCTGCATTATTGGTCTTGGAGCAAGTCTCCTGCTTACCCGCAAGTTGAACAAAGAACTCGTCATCGTTCCCAAAGAACTAAAGAACCATACGCCATGGCAGATGGCCGCTGATGCGTTCACGCGAATAAAAGCAATACGGCTTCTCATACCTGCTTTTATCATCAGTGGCGCATCCTGGGGCATCATTATCACGTATTTCCCCTTGCTACTCACCGATCGCACCCCGCTGTCCCTTTCAATCATTGGTTCCTTAGTTGCGCTTTGGGCAGGCATCGGAAGCATTACCTCCCTATCATATGGGAGAATCAGAGTCTTCATCCGTCGTAAAAAACTGCTTCTAATCTCCTACCTAAGTATTGGAATCCTTACTTTGTCCCTTGCGGTCTTCACCAATATCATTCTCCTCATTATTGTTATGATTCTCCTAGGAATTGCTGTGTTTATGACTTATCCAGCTTTAATGTCATTTGTTTCAGAGGTAACACATGAGTCTGTAGAAGGATGGACGTTTGGGTTGACGTTCATGTTTCAGACCGGCGGAGGGACCGTTCTTTTGTTCCTCAGTGGTGTGCTTTCTGACCTTGCAGGGATTTGGATGCCGTTTGTACTCCTTGGAACGTTATCACTCCTTTTCACAGTAGTCCTGTTGATGAAGTATAAAAACCCGTTCGCAACTTCAATATAACTAAGAGAAAACGAAATAGCATTGCAGTTGGTTACCCCCGTGGCATGAAAAAACACGCTGTTGGCCTTGTCGTTTCTATCATCTCAGTATCCTTTGCATCCATCTTTATCCTCTCCTGCGAGGCTCCTCCGTTAAGCATCGCATTCTATCGACTGTTATTTACAACACTGCTTCTTGTCCCGCTTCTATTCATTCGAAAAGAATTACGCGATGAAATACGCACGCTTCCCAAAAAAACCTTGTTTATCCTGATTCTCATTGGTGTAATCCTTGCGGCACATTTTTCATTTTGGATTACTTCACTAACGATGACCTCAGTTGCTAGTTCTGTAATCCTCGTCACCGCCCATCCCATGCTTGTCGCACCAGTCTCGTTTTACTTCCTGAAAGAAAAACTCTCGTTAGTAAACGCCCTAGGAATCGCCATATCACTTGCCGGTGTCGGAGTACTCGTCTTTGGGAACTACGGATTCGCTGCATTTGGCCTTGATAGCCTTAATGGCAACATCTTGGCATTACTTGGAGGGATTGCCGCAGGTCTGTATATTTTGGGTGGACGGATGCTTCGAAGAACGATTTCAACCGTGACGTACGTGCTTATTGTCTATTCGGTTGGGACAATCACCTTGTTTTTAATTTGCCTTACGCTTAATGCTCCAGTGTACAATCTCGTTGTCTCTGACTACGCTATTATCCTGCTTATGGCGGTTATCTCCGGAATCTTTGGTCATACACTCTATAACTGGTCTTTGGGGTACATCCGCGCATCAGTTATGTCAGTAGCGCTACTTGGGGAACCGATTGGATCATCATTACTCGCATATGCGATCCCATGGATTCATCAGGAGCCATCTCTGTATACCATTGTAGGTGGCAGCATTATCCTCTCAGGGGTTTACCTTACCGCACGACCAATGAAAAATGCTGATTGTGGAGGAAATGTTTAAAAAAAGCGGATTGGTTGTGGTTACCCATGCCAAGGAATTGGAATAAAATTCTCAGCGCAGCAGTCGCAATCGTAATCATCTGCTCCATAGCGGTTCTTGTATACGTCAATCTACCAAAACAAACAGAAACCACGTTAGAGAATGACACAGCGAAGAAGACGGCTCCTTCAATCCTTAACCTTATTTACGACGAAAATCAAAAGAACTTCAGCTTTGCAGACCTTGTTGGGTTAGACACCTATACTGCCAAAGGTGGATATCGAACGGAATCCGGCATCATTAAAGGGGTTGGAAACTATACAGGCGTCAACATTAGCACACTCATAGACACCCTGCAACCAATTCCTATCTTATATAGTCTCATCGTGACCTCAGAGGACGGGACCCTAATGTATAATTATACGACCATTCAGGGAACCGTCAATATCTATGACCCAGAGAACGCATCAGACCCAAATCCGATTGGAAAAGGGAATATGACCATGATGCTTGCCTATCAATACGAGGGGAACCTTTTTAACGAATCCGATGATGGAAAGTTAAAGATTGTGTTCGTTGACGAACAAGGATCTATAACGAAAGCCTCTCTTTGGCGAAAAAAGGTCATCTCCATCCGAATCATCACAGAATAAAACATAGGTATCATATCTTGAATGAAACCCGTGAACCATCATCGCAAGCTATTTCTTGTTCTTTGACATTCTCTTTTCTGTACTATGAAGGACATACAAGAACTTATTGATAATGCAGAGAGATACAAAACTGTGTTGCTCCAAAAAAGGTTTGAGGGCAAAAAAAACACTGTTGCCTATGTCATATCAGAGGGTCATCCCCAGATTCTGAAATGGTTTGTCCCTGGATTACGACAAAACCTGGACATCGAATACGGTGTGTTAAAGAAAGGGTTTTCTGATGTTCCTATGCCCTCCCCCATAACGAAGGACACAGAAAATAACGTTCTGGTTATGAGTTATATCATGGGAAAAAACATCTGCGATATCATAAACGATTTAGGTGTTACCTTGGAGGAGAAAGAAAAGCTCGTCCACCTGCTTGTAGACTGGTTCGTACGATTCCATGCGTTTTTTAAAACAGAGGATGGTTTTCGGATTCGAGGAGATGCAACTTTGAGAAATTTCATTCTGAGTAAGAATCAGGTCTGGGGCGTTGATTTTGAGGAATCTCGCATCGGCACACCAAGTGAGGATATTGCGACCCTTTGTGTATCCTTGCTTAGCACAGACCCGATGTTTACCGATGAAAAATTCCAGCTTTGTCAATATTTTCTCGACTGGTACCGGAAATCAGCGAGATGGAACATAGAGAATATCAATGCAGAGATAGCGTATGCGATGCTTGAACGGATCCAATGGCGTCCTAAGGATGAAGAACTACTTAGAAAATACGCATCGAAAATACGCGAGACAGGCTTACTAGTGATACGACATTATTTATGAAAGAAATTGTCCCATAATAATTAAATATCTATCTTTGCATGCATCCAATCGACGCCTATGGGGAAGGACCGATTGCTCCCAATATTCGCGCTGCTGATACTCGTTATTGCTAGTACCTCCTCGCTGTATGTGTACGCATCACAAACAACGACCAAAACACTACTGGTGAATGGTCAACACTACACTATCGATCAACTGTTTTCTTTTACAAAACCACGAGTATTTAATGATACTGATTCAACTGGCATCGCGTTAGATGATCTTATAATGAAAATCGGGGTTTCATATCCTGAACAACATACATACACACTCAGAGGGGGAGACGGGTACGAAAAGACGGTGACTTGGGAAAACATGAAAAACGGGTTACTGACAAAAGAACGTGAATCGTTCTTCTCTGATTTACCAAAAGCATTCCATGTAAAAGATATTATTGAAATTGAGGTGAAATAACATATGAGAACAGACAGGAGATTCATCGTAGGGATTATTGTCTTTGGGTCCCTTTGGGGTTTTGCTGAATGCATCATCGGGTCAATGCTTCGTGATGTCAATCTTCCCGCTGGTGTCATTATGACTGGAATCTTTGCCATTGGTCTGATGACAGTAAGTAGAACAACATTCAGACAGCCAGGAATGCAGGCAGGAATCGGACTCGTCGCAGGAACGCTACGATTCTTGAATCCTTTTGGTGGATGTTTTATTTGTTCTGCGATTGCTATCATGGCCGAAGGGCTTCTTTTTGATCTTATCTGGACTGGTTTTTCACTTGACCTGAACAAAACCCCTTCACGTACCATCCAAGCAAGCCTTGGTATCACCTCTGCTTATCTAGTCTATGTCGGTGGATATATCATCACCCAATTTTTGACCCCATTGTTGTCCTCTGCAGGATTCTACCTTGAGAACCTTATCGTCTTCATCCCGCAAATTCTTGCAAGTGGACTGTTTGCTGCACTCCTTGGAGTTGCTACAGTCCCGGCAGTATTTACCATCCAAGAACTTCATTTAAGGATACAAGAGCGTCTCTATTACCCGATCACCATCGGCATCTCCTTATTCTGCTGGATTTTTGTCATTGTAAACACGATGCTTATCATAGGTATTTAGAGGTAATATCCATGGTCCGTCCAACAACCGTCAAAATCCTGAAGTTCCATGCAGAGATTTGCACCGGGTGCCTTGAATGCGAAAAAGCATGCTCTCAGGTGCATTTCAAGACAAAGGAGGGCGGTGAGAAATCAGCGATCCGCATCAAAAAAACAGACAAAGGATATACGATGCATGTATGTGATCAACGCGGTTTATGCTTAGATATGTGCCCGGTAGGTGCATTGACACGACGGAAAAACGGCATAGTATGGCTAGATAAAGATAGTTGCATTGGCTGTCAAGCCTGTGTTGGGTTCTGTCCGATTGGTGCGATGCGTAAGGCAGACGTCCGGATAGAACCATTTAAATGTATCTCCTGCGGGTCTTGTGTACGTGCATGCCCAGAAAAGGCATTGGAACTTGTTGAGGTAAAAATTGCTAACATCATACAAGTCGTATATCATAAACAAGGAGCGTAATATGGTAGAAGGACA
Source organism: Thermoplasmata archaeon M9B2D (assembly GCA_002900555.1). The sequence goes on from MUGD01000001.1 coordinate 28,070, forward strand.
GATAGCAATCGAGGAATACAAAACAGGGAACACACATCATACGTGGGATTTGGATAAGATTCGGTCTGCGCATACGGTGCTTACCACTTTTTCATATAAGAGAGGTGAGGTGATTAAGGGGTATGCGAATCGGACTTTGTACGTGAACCTTACTACCGGAGTTATGAAAGAAAAACCTGTGTCTGAGGAGATGAAAAAAAAGTTTACTGGTGGTAGGGGATTTGGACTAAAACTCCTCTGGGATTCCCTTCAACCAACCACACGGTGGAATAGTGAGGAAAACGAGCTGCTGATCACAACCGGTCCACTCTGTGGAACCACTCAATATGCAGGATCTGGAAAATCCCTCTGTTTGAGCGTTTCACCATCCACGAATATTATTTGTGATTGTAATGTTGGTGGATTCTTCGGCCCGTATCTGAAATTCGCTGGTTTTGATGCTCTGGAGATCCAGGGGAAAGCAAAGGAAGATGTAGTCATAGTCATCGATGGTGAAAAAGAAACTGTTTCAATTGAAACTGCACCATATGAGGAAACAAACACACATTTGCTTAGTGAACAACTTACCAAGATGTACGCTTCAGAAAATACCGATAAATCACGGCAAAAGGTCTCGGTAGTCTCATCTGGACAGGCTGCAGAACACAGTTACTGGGGGTGTCTGAATTTCTCGTTTTATGATATCCGACGTAAGGTTCCCCGAATTAAACAAGCGGGACGAGGGGGTCTTGGAACAGTATTACGAGACAAGAACATCAAGGCACTTGTCGTAAAGGTAAAACGATTCGATGGCATCTCCAATCATCCTGCTGATCCGGTAAACCTTGCAAGAATCGGCACAAAATTGCACCGGGAAATCCGAAACCTTGATCGATATCAGTGTAACATGCGTGCCGTGGGGACCGGCCATCTCGTCGAAATAATGGATGCATATGACCTGCTGCCAACTGAGAATTATCGTTTTGGGAGTTTCCCAAAGGCATCGAAGATCTATTCTCCGAAGTTCTATGAGCTGTTTACAAAAATTATCCCAGATGGATGCTGGCATGGATGCACCCTTGCATGTGCAAAAACCGTTGATGGATACACCGTGATGACCGGACCTTATAAAGGTGAGAAAGTCACTGTTGATGGTCCAGAGTACGAAACGATTGGCGCTTGCTCTAACATGAGTATCTGGGACCCGTTGTGGGTCCTTGAGTTCAATTTCTACTGCGATACCTATGGGATTGATACTATCTCAACAGGAACCGCTATTGCGTTCTATATGGAGATGTACGAATATGGTATTTTAAACAAGGAGCGCTGTGATGGCCTAGAGCTGTGTTTTGGAAATGCAGATGCAGTCCTTGAGCTGCTTCATCGTATCGCACGAGGAGACCCTAGTACGTTTTTAACAGTGGCAGCCAATGGTGTGAGACGCATGAAAGACTGGATTTCTCAGAACGGATGGGGGGAAAAACAGCTTATCGAAGACACAGGCATGGAAAGCAAAGGTCTGGAATTCTCTGAATATGTGACAAAAGAATCCCTGGCGATGCAAGGAGGATATGGACTAACGTTAAAGGGACCGCAGCATGATGAAGCATGGCTGATATTTATGGATATGGTGAATAATGCAATCCCGACGTTTCAGAAGAAAGCAGAGGCATTGCATTATTTCCCGATGTGGCGTACGTGGTTTGGTCTCAACGGACTCTGTAAGCTTCCCTGGAATGATATTGAGCCAGCAAACAACCCAGAAGCAACAGAACCTTCGAAGGTGCCTGAACATGTGCAAAACTATGTCGAGTATCAGAATGCGATGACAGGATGGAACGTCACCAAAGAAGATCTTATACTGCAGAGTGAACGGTGCTACAACTGGCAGCGTGCGATGAATGTATGGATGGGTCGGGGGCAACGAAAGGACGATTGGATCCCGTTTCGTGCGATGGGGCCAGTCACTGAAATGGAGTATGTTTCAAGAAAAGAACGATACGATAAGCAGCTTGTCGAAAAACTAGGAAGAGCAAAGAAGGACGTAGATAAAATGACGGTATCTGAGAAACTAAAAATCTTGTATGAGTATCGCAGGGACCAATATGAAAAGCTCACTGATGCAGTCTACTATCGTAGAGGATGGACTCCCAATGGTGTTCCGACTCCTCAGAAAATGAAACAACTGGGTTTTACTGATAAGAAAATGCTCCGGATGTTAGAAGAAAAGATTGCCGCTGATGAAAAAAACGGGTTAAATGTCTGGGGTGGTTCGTACAAGAATGGAGAACACCCACCAACAACAGAGAAGCATTATTGGGAGAGATGGCAGTAGATGGTACCAAAGAAAACAGAGATGATAACAGAAAAAAAAGGTGTAGAAACGACAGAGATATCGGTGAAAGCCATGCCGGTGGCTGAACCTGCTGCGCTTGGTCTGATCGGTCTTGCAGTAGCTGCATTGATTCTTGCGTCTTCTGACCTGCAGTTAGTCACTAACAACCCGTCCAAATCGTTGATGATCCCCTGGATTTTATTCTTCGGAGCCACTGCGCAGCTGATTGCCGGTAGTATGGAGTTCAAACGAAGTAATATCTTCGGTGCAACCGTCTTTTCAGTCTATGCGTTAACGATGTATTCGATTGCGTTAACGCTTTTCATTAACAATTCCTCCGTTGTCTTAGCTGGGAACATCGCTCATTATGCGTATGGTCTTATTGGAATCCTTACTTTCAGTCTTATCGCGACCATAGCTTCCTTGATGACCAATAAGGTTTTTTTTGCCATATTAGTCGCTGTTGATTTGGCTGTTGTTCTGCTCATCCCACATTACCTCTATGATTTGTCAGCAGTACCCGCCGGTGTGTTTCTCCTACTAACTTCGGTGTTGTCGTTCTACGGTGCTGCGGCAATCTTCCTTAACCAAATGGCTGGAAAAAGTATCCTGCCGTTGGGAAATCCACTATGGATCCCTAAAAAATAAGGCTCTAACGTTCCGTGCATTGCATAACACCGTTTATTTACGATGCTTTCTTTCATATATGTATTTTTAAAAAATCCTTGTTGATAAATATATAATAAAACTTATATACATGTATCCTTAATATATATTACTAGAGAATGGGGGCAATAGTCTTTTAATAACACATCTCCTCACCACCTCACTAACAACCCCATTCTCTCACTTTTACCATTAAAAAACCTGTCTCAGCAGGAGATATCTTTTTGACTTTTTTATAGTTTTTTAAAAATTCAAAAAAAATTATGCTTAGTGAAGGGCTAATCTCTCTGATTCGATTGTCTGTGCCCTCTGACAGAGATACAGATGGACCTTGGTATGTGTCATACAGAGGTTATATATCACATCAGAGTTAGTTGGTGCTCGTTCTTTACAAACCTCAATAGTAAATGAGATAATCCCTTGTACGCGATACAACCAGTTTTCCGAACTACCAAGAGTTCCACCATATAGAGGGATGAGGCGATCCTTTTTTACATATAAATCGTAATTGTTGATTAACGTGATATTTTCACCGACCGAACGGAACAGTGGTTCATCTGGGGTTTTTTTGCTGGTATGCATCCAGGGATACACAACGAACTCACCATAGGAGTGATAGGAAAGAGACATTGAGATGGAATGGCTCTCAACAAACTGTTTTACTGCCTTTGTTTCATTCTCAGAGAAAGGATAAGGCCCGCGATAATTGAAGCTGGAGTCTAAAAGAATGAACGGAAGATAATAGCGGGTTGGGAAGATGTATGCAAGAAACCAGGGATCATCATAATTACGATTGAGATTGACCCCATATGAGGTAACGGTTGAACTAAACCCAAATGGCCCATGGTTTGGTTCACAGTTTTTCCGAGTGTTCACTTCGACACCATCAGGGTTGACCATAGGAATAACATAGATTTGTGTGCTTTCCAGCGCATCTCGTACCTCGGGTAGACTGTTATTTTCATACTGTTCAACCATGTACCGGATGAAAAACAAACACACCTCATAACTGGGTTTTTCATTGCCATGATGTGCTCCCATGAACAGAACACCAGGTTCATCTTCTTCCTCACCTACATTGTCAGATAGCTTTACCATCCAGATATCTCTTCCCCCATAGGTTTTTCCTAACGAGGTTAGTGACATAATCTCAGAGTGATTTATCTTCAGGGAATACAATTCATTAGTTAGCTCTTCATACGTGTGATAATGATACTCTCCAAATGAGATAGAGTTGGGCGAATAGCTGGTTAACGCACTGGAAAAAGGAACCAGTAAACAGAAAATGCATAATACAGTAATAGACAGGAATTGAGTAGGCCATGGAACGGACATATTCTCGGACATATTCTTCATGATAACTTATTCCTATATATATTATCAAAACAGAGTATAAATAATTTTTTTAAAAAAGATTTAAATCTGTAAATAAATCTTTGCTAGGACGACAATCGTCGAAACAATAATGAGCAGAGTTATGAACTGTTTTGTTCCTGTGTTCATGTGATGTACCTCATACGTGTTTATATCCCTCGTTCTTTATATACTGTCAGAATTCGTTTGGGAAAAACCAAATTAAAAGCAAATAATATGTCATCCCTTCTTTACCTTTGATACATCACTTTTTAAATAACACCTGATTATTCACCTTTTAATGAAACCGGTTTTACAAGTTGCATTAGACCTTCTAAATGCAGACAGGGCACTTGCTATCGCACATGAAGCAGTCAAAGGTGGAGCAGATTGGCTAGAAGCTGGAACACCATTAATAAAAAGTGAAGGCATGGACGTTATTCGAAAGCTGCGAGAACAATTCCCTGCAAAAACGATTGTTGCAGACATGAAAACGATGGACACGGGCGCTTTAGAAACCGAAATGGCCGCCAAAGCAGGTGCTGATGTGATATGTCTTCTGGCAGCATCCGATAATAGTACGATTGCGGACGCGGTGAAATCTGCCAGGAAATACGGTGTAAAAATCATGGTCGATCTCATGGGAATCTCTAATCACCCCAAACGAGCACACGCTCTAGAAAAACTTGGGGTTGATTTTCTATGCATCCATGTCGGAATCGATGAACAGATGCAAGGCAAAAAACCACGACAAGTCCTTGCATCACTGGAAAAACAAACGACGCTCCCTATCGCGGTCGCCGGTGGACTTAATAGTGAGACCGTTGCTGAGATGATACAGATAGGAGCAAGCATTATCATTGTCGGTAGTGCTATCACCAAGGCTAAGAACGTTGCCGAAGCAACGAAAACTATCAAAAAAGCATTGATTCTGAAGAAAAAAATTAAGACAGATCTTTTTAAAAAATACGATCCTCAACGAGTATACAAAGCATTTCTACTTGTCTCCACCCCAAATATTTCAGATGCGATGCACAAGCAAGGGGCTTTGGAGGGGATTCGACCAATCACTACCGGAGTTCATATGGTCGGACGTGCACTGACCGTACGAACCATTGATGGAGATTGGGCAAAACCTATTGAAGCAATCGATAGAGCAGAACAAGGGACCGTGCTTGTTGTCGATGTGAACCAAGGTAGAACAGCGGTATGGGGGGAACTGGCAACCTGGAGTGCAAAGCTTAAGGGGCTTGCCGGTGTCGTCATCGATGGTGCCGTACGAGATTATGATGACCTTTTACACATCAAGTTCCCTATATTTTCACGATACATCGTTCCAAATGCAGGGGAGCCAAAAGGGTTTGGGGAGATTGGTGCTGAGATAACATGTGGGAATCGAACCATCCGCACCGGCGATTGGATCATCGGTGATGACTCCGGGGTGGTGGTGGTGCCACAGGAGATAGCCCAAGAGATAGCTAACCGGGCATTGGATGTCAAGGAACAGGAAATCAGAATTCGGGAAGAAATAAAGCACGGTGGGTCGCTTGGTAGTGTTTTAAAGCTTAAAAAGTGGGAGAAAAAAGTCGGATGACCAACGTTGTTTTTTTTCCGGACCTGCAGCATCTCTCAAAGGCTTTCGCTCTGTTTCCCATTCAGAGGTTTACAGGAAAAGAAGTGTTGATAAAACTTCATATGGGTGAAAAGGGCAATTCGTATTTTATGAAACCAACGGTGGCAAAATCTGTTGTTGACGAATTAACAAAGATACACGCACGTCCATTTCTTTTTGACACGACGGTTGCCTACCACGGGTCACGCTTTTTAAAATCACAGTATCAGGAGCTTGCGAAGCGACATGGTTTTACAATGAAAAACGTTGGATGTGACGTTATCATTGATGACGAAGGAATATCGACGACTATAGAAGGGAGAACCTTCGAGGTCGCTACCCATCTAAAGAAATCCACGTATATCATTGCTCTTTCCCATGTGAAGGGTCATATACAATCAGGGATGGGAGGCGCAATCAAGAACTTTGGTATGGGTGGAGTAACAAAAGAAACAAAAACAAAAATCCATAACAGTAGCTATCCTGTGTACACAAAAGAGGCATGCACCTTTTGCGGAGCGTGCGCAAACGCTTGCCCATTTACTGCAATCAACGTAAATGAAAATTCCTGGGAATACAATGAGAATCGTTGCTTTGGATGCGATGCATGTGTGGACGTCTGCCAATCAAAAGCATTGCAATCCAAAGACGCTGATTTCCAGTTCTTGCTTGCGTGTTCTGCAAAGGCATGTGTTCAGAATAAAACGGTGTTGTATCTAAATGAAATGAAACGGATTTCAAAAGGCTGTGATTGCGATCCGAACGCCGGGCCAATCATCTGTTCTGATGTCGGTTATCTTCTCAGTGACGATCCTGTTGCGGTTGACAAAGCCTCACTTGATCTTATCGACAAGGTACAGGAAAACGTGTTTTTCAAGGTCAATAAGGTTAACCCTTATAAACAGATCCAATATGGGGAGAAAATAGGACTAGGATCCGCCTCCTATGAATTATTAGAGATATAAGGATGTGTGTGAGAGATGTTTACAAAGAAATTTGTGACCGCGATTAACTGCATGGATGGTCGTGTGCAACTTCCTGTGATTAACTGGATGAAAAAACACTATGCAGCCGATTGCGTGGATATGATAACGGAACCGGGACCTGTGAAGATTTTAGCAGAGAACAAACCAAGATCCCTGGTAGAATCTCTACACAAGAGGGTGGAAATCTCTGTCAGAAAACATGGCTCAACGTGTATCGCAGTAATTGGTCATTTTGACTGCGCAGGAAATCCAGTCGGAAAAGAAACACAGATAGAACAAATCAAAACATCGTTGAAAAGAATTCAGGGCTGGGATTTCCCAATAGAACTGATTGGACTGTGGGTCGACGAACGCTGGCAGGTCCATACGATCATCTAGAATTTTTACAGAAAAAAAAGAGGGAGCGATTAAAACAAGATTATCATCGCCTCTTTGTTTTATTATGCGGTTTTTTGCACTGAATCCTTGTAGAGTAATGCAAGAACCATGGCGATGAAACACATAATCGCTGCAGGGACAAATGCATAAAGGAAACTCATCTCAGCGTCCTGTACTGCTCCAGCAAGGAGAGGACCGACTATACCACCGATGCCATAGGAAGTAAAGATAAAACCGTAGTTCAACCCTAAGTTTTCTGCTCCAAACGAGTCTGCGCAGGCGGCCGGGAATAACGCAAAGTTCCCGCCAAAGTTAAACCCTATGAACGCGGCGACAATGTAGAATGTATAAGGGTTTGCCGTGGTGTAAAAGAAAACAACCATCATAATCCCTTGGAAGAGGAACATGGATATAAGTGCCTTGCGTCGTCCGATTCGGTCGGAGATTTGACCCCAGGCAATCCGCCCTGCGCCATTGAAAATGGGAAGACAAATCGCTGCGCCAAGAACAGCAAAATCAACAGCTTCAATCTCGCTGAACCCGTAAGCGGTAAATCCGTCAGTCGGGCTTTTTGCGAAGTTTTGGACGTTGCCAATAACCATAAGACCTGCAAGAGCTCCGATAAAAAACATCGTCCAGAGGAGGTAAAATTCTTTCCTTTTACACATCTCTCGAGGTCTGCAATCGACACCTGTTTTTTTATCTTTTGAGTCACTAACCAGAGGGACCCATCCAGCGGGTTTCCATCCTGACGGTGGGTTTTTCATCATTAACGACCCAAGAATCACAAGAAGGAGGAATGCGATTCCATAAACCAAAAACGCGTTATTGACGTTATCAATCGTGTATTCAGTGATAAGCCCGTTGAAGCCAAGAATGCTAGGAGGGTTGGCGATTAAAATCCAGATAAACGCGCCAAAACCAAAGCCTGCGACAGCAAGACCGCTTACTAAGCCTTTCTTGTCAGGGAACCATTTGACCCCAGTCGCAATTGGGACAACGTACGCTAACCCAATACCTGTTCCAGCAATACCCCCGATACAGATGAGTTTTGGAAGAAAACTCCCACCAGATAATGCCGCAAGGATGTATCCAAGTCCAAGCAAAATTCCTCCTAGAAGCGCGACTTTCTTCGGACCGTATCTGAGCTGAAGACGACCACCAACAATAGTAAAAATCGCAAAAAATAGCAATCCAGCGCTAAATATAGCTTGGGTCTCTGTTTTTGAAAATGCAAATTGACTGGGAGTTGTCGTAGTGCCTTGGAGCGGAGTGGTAAATGCAGACCATGCATAGATAGCGCCAAGCGCAAGTTGTATAAGGATTCCGCCAACGACAATGATCCACCGGTTCATGACTTTCTTTTCTTGTCTATCCTTTGAAATAGCCGCATTTTCAGTCATGGAAATAACACCCTAAGCCACCCCTTCAATGAAAAGATGATTAAATGCCTTTCGATTTATCTTAAAACAAGATATTCAATGAAGTGATCATCATAGAAATAGGAGTGAAATACCAGTTAAAACCAGGAAAAGTACAATCATTACGGCAATGATCTTCACTATCCATTCATGGACTTTCTTTTTGTGTATTTTCATGGTTCCTGCCCTTGAATCTCAACATAGAAGTCATCAAATGACAGAATAGTACTGCCCTTTTTGCCTTTCAGGCCTGCAGCGCGTTTTACCTGTATATACCCTGCTTCTAATAATCTTTCTTTTTTCTTATCTTTCATGCCAGGGATCTCTGAAAGGAAAACATCGCCATCATTGTCGATTTTTGCTATAAGCTCGTGCTGATGGTCCTTAATCCATTTGATTATCTGTGTGCTTTCGGTCTTAAAGGCCGGACCAAGTTTTGAAAAGACAGGTTCGACTCTGGTGACAATCTCCTGGATTTCTGGTTTTCCCGCTATGAATTTATGCTCATTTGGATATCGCAGGGTCGAAAAAATGATGGTATCGCTTGTTTTCAATCTCTTTATCATTTCCATAGGAGCATAGGTTGCAAGAGCTGCTATCGGAGCGTTAAGAGCGATTCCTTGTTCACTTTTCCAGGCCCGGACTTTCGCGATATAATCTTTGACGGTTTCACCAGCTTGTTCCTTTTCTTTATTAATAAGAACTGAGGTAGGCCAAGCAGAAAGATGAATACTTTTATCCCCTTCTAAGTCGTTATAGATGTCATAATAAATCTGTTCCGTGATATGAGGGAAGAACGGGGCAAATAACTTCACAACACCCAGTCCAATCGTGTATAATGTGTAATGAATACTATCAACATTTTCTTTGTTATATAATGATCCTTTGATCATCTCCAGGTAATGGTCAGCAAGCTCATGCCAGAGGAAATATTCAATCTCTTTCATGGCCTGTGAGTAATCGAACATATCCATTTGGTTGGTGCAGGTATTGACAAGTGTACTGTATTTGCTCAGAATCCATTGGTCGATATCTTGGAGTTTTTTTGGTTTCTCTGGTTTTCCTTTTTTAAGGATAGTGCCAATGAACTGCTGAACGTTCCAGAATTTTCGTAGTAGTTTTGTTCCGCGGACAACATCCTTTCGTCTGAACGGATTATCCTCACCTAATGCGCAGCTTGCTGCATAGCAGCGAAACGCATCTGTTCCATATTCATCGATTACTTGTAATGGATCAATGACATTGCCAAGACTTGCATGCATCGGGGTGCCATCCTCAGAGAGTATGAACCCGCCCATCATGATATTCTCAAAAGGTTCTATCTCGGTAAGAAGCGTGCAGCGGAGAATCGTATAGAACGCCCAGGTGCGGATGATGTCATGTGCCTGCGGACGTAACGACATCGGATAGAGTTGTTTGAACTTCTTTTCATCACGATGCCAGAACGTGTTATACAACGGTGAAATTGAGGAATCCATCCAAGTGTCAAAAACGTCCTCGCAGCCTTTGAGTTTCCCACCACATTTTGGACAGGTTTCCACAGGCGGTTTGTCAATCGTCGGATCAATATAGCAGTCCTCTGGTCGTGCAAGGACAACCTCATCACAATTCTCACATTCCCAGAGAGGGATCGGTGTGGCGAAGTACCGTTGTCTACTAATCACCCAGTCCCATTCTAGAGAGTTGACCCAGTCCTCAAGGCGAATTTTCATAAACTGAGGGTACCATTGCATCGCATCGCTTGCGTTAAGAACCTGTTGTTTGAACGGAATTGTTTTTAAAAACCATTGTTTGGCATTGATGAACTCCACCGGTGTTTTACATCGCCAGCAGACCCCGACACTCTGCGCAAGTGGCTCTTGTTTGAGAAGCACCCCATCATTTTTCATATCCTCGATGATTGTCTTTCGAGCATCCTCGATTTTCATGCCTTTGTATTTCCCAGTAATAGCAGTCATTTTTCCTGCTTCATCGATGCTCATCTCAAGTGGGAGTTTATATTTGAAAACCCAGTTGAGGTCTTCTTTGTCACCGACCGTGCAAATCATGACAAGGCCGGTACCAAACTCTGGGTCGACTGCATCATCCTCAACGATGTTGACTTCTTTGGAGTAGTCCGGAGGGATTTTCACGGTCTGGCCAACAAGCCATGGTGCTCGTTCATCGGTCGGGTGGACCGCGACGATCTGGCAGGCTGCAAGCATCTCCGGTCGCGTGGTGGCTATCTCGATGTACGCCCCACGCGCATCCTTTCCAATCCCATGGAACTTTAAAAGATGTGCATCCTGTTGTTTAGTAAAATAGAATTTAATCGTATTAAGTTTTGTTGTCCGGTCGCTGTACACAACCTCGGCATCGGCCATCGCAGTCATGCAACGGGGACACCAGTTCACCGGGAACTCCCCTTTGTAGATATGACCTTTCTTGAATAATTCTATGAACGAAATTTGGGTGATTCTTCTATAATATTCTGCATCGGTCTGATAATAAATCGAAGGATCCATGCTCTCCCCCAGTCTGATGAACTGGTTGGTCATGGTTTGGATGTTCTTTTGTGCAAACTCGGAACACAGTTTTGTGAACTCATGACGCTCAATATCCTTTCGGGTGATGTTGAGCTGTCGTTCAACACGTTCCTCGATAGGGATGCCATTGACATCGAAACACAAGGGAAAAAACACATTATATCCCCGCATGCGTTTGTACCGAGCAGCAAAATCGATATGGGTATAATGGACCGCATGACCTGCATGAAGAGGGCCGGAGGCGTACCGTGGGGGAACATCAATGCTATATGGTTTTTTAGGATTTTCAAAATCGAAATGATAGATGTTCATCTCTTGCCATTTTTTCTGCCATTTCTCTTCGAATGCTTTCTGATCATACTCGGTCATAGCGATATCCTCATAGGGAGCAGGTTCAGAACGCACAGTAGATTTTTCCTTATAAACATTGCTTTCGATTTCGGTGGCACAATCCAGTATTTTATATCCTCATACAATAATTTTATAATACCTTTTCTATTTACCAGTATCGGATGCGACATCACTCTACATCGGAGGGATATTTTGCCAGAAGCAATCGCCTATGAACTAGCAAAAAAACAAAAAGAAATATCAGTTGCGGAATTCTTTGAAAGAAATAAACATATCCTTGGATTTGGGAACCCGACACGTGCATTAATAACAAGTGTCAAAGAAGCAGTCGATAATGCCTTGGACGCTTGCGAGGAATCCGGTATCCTTCCTGATATTCATGTCGAAGTAAAGAATCCTAGTGAAGAAGAATGCATCGTGATTGTTGAAGACAATGGTCCGGGTATCATCAAACAACAGATTCCTCATATCTTTGCTCGGTTACTGTATGGTTCACGGTTCCACGCGATTCGACAGAGCAGAGGGCAACAAGGAATCGGCATCTCAGCTGTCGTGTTATATGGTCAGTTGACCACAGGGAAACATGCAAAAATTATCTCAAAAATTCAGGAAAATCAACCTGCAGTACTTGTTGAACTTGCGATTGATACAAACAAGAACCGCGGGGAGGTGCAACATCATGAAATCATGCATTGGGAGAAACCATCAGGGACACGCATTGAAGTCTGTTTAAAAGCAGATTACAAACGAGGGAAACGGTTTGTCTATGACTATCTTCAATCCACCTCGATTGTCAATCCTCATGCTCATCTCACGTTTAAAGAAGCGGATGGCACAGAACATGTCTTTGAGAGGACCGCAGACATTCTCCCTAAAAAAAGCGAGGAAATTAAACCACATCCGTATGGTGTCGAACTTGGCACGTTAATAAAGATGTCAAAGGAAACTAAAGCGCGGAAACTGGCGTCGTTTTTGAAACATGAGTTCAGCAGCATGGGTGATCGCACGGCTAATGCAGTCTGTGATGAAGCAAAGCTTGATAGGAATCTGAATCCCATGGACATGAGTCGTGAGCAGTTCCTTGCGTTGCATCAAGCCTTCAAACGGGTGAAAATCATGACACCCCCAACAGAATGTCTGTCACCAATTGGGGAGACTTTGATTCGTCGGAGCTTGAAAAGTGAGACTCAGGAGATCTCACCTGAGTTTATTTTCACTGCAACGCGACCTGCGTCCGTATATTCAGGGAACCCGTTTCAGGTTGAAGTCGGGATTGTCTATGGTGGGAATTTACCAAAGGACAAACCTGTCAAGATCCTTCGATTTGCAAATCGAATTCCATTGCTATATCAACAAGGTGATTGTGCCATCACTACCTCGATCGCATCGATTGACTGGCGCAGGTACGGTCTGGACCAACCCTCTGGAACAGGAATCCCAATTGGCCCGGCGATCTTTCTTACACATATCGCATCCACCCAGATCCCATATACATCCGAGTCTAAGGAAGCGGTCGCTGATGTCGAGGAGATAGAAAATGAGATTAGACTTGCGTTTCGTGAGGTTGCTAGAAAAGTCCAGATGCATATCAATAAAAAAGTTCGACGGGTGAAAACACGAGAGAAATTCGATTTAATCACAAAGATTCTTCCGGAGATTGCTAAAAAATCCGCTCATATGCTCAATAAACCGGTTCCTTCACTTGAGAAGGTCATTACTCGGATTATGGATGTTGTCTGGATTGAGGATCTTGTTGAATATGAAAAGGTGCGTGGCAAGCCAGTTCAAATCAAACTTGATGTAGCAAGTCCATCAGGCCAGTCAGATACAAAGGGATGGATTGCAAAAAGTACTATTATGGTCGTGAATTATAAAAGCAAGCCGCAGAAGTTCAATTTATATGCACTGTTTCCGAAGGATGCGGTGGTCGGTGAGGTAAAGCCTAAACCAAGCAAAGTGACTGATAGCTATATTAAATGGAACTTTGAGAATATCGACCCGACCAATAAGGTCGATATCTTCTTTGAGCTTGCTGGTCTCAACAAGGGTGATTTTGATGAAAATGACCTATATGTACAGAACATCAACCCCAGTTATGTCATTGGGGCGGACAAATGGGAAGGTGAATAGAGGATGGCACGTGATTACTCTGGTGTAATTACTAAGATTGATTCAATTGCTGCAAAGGTGTATGCTGACCTTGAAAAAGCAGAAATCCCTGCGTTGCAACTTTCGACGCGAACAAAAGCAAACATCAGATTTGATGATACGCTAAATGTGTGGAAATACGGGAAAAACAAAACAGAGCGAGCGGCAAACTCCCTTGATGGCGCGTATATGTTACTCCGGATGATGTATCTGGTTGATTTCATCAAAGACATGATCAAGGAGAAAAAGTCATCAACGTTAAGAGAAACCTATTATATCTCTGAAGGTTGGAATCTTGCGAAATTCGGTAGTCAGAATGAATCAGATCTTCTGGCTGAGGACCTTGAGGTTATCACTGGGTGTATGCGGGAGGATTTTAAACTTCGGCCTGAGGAGGACGGTGCTCGAGTGATCGGGAATCTTGTTGTCGAGGAGATGACAAGAAACAACACCAAGAAAAAAATTCATTGTCAGGATGATGTTGGGGACGCAGGGTATGGGATTCCCTATAACGTAGAGAAGGATAAACTGACATTTAAACAGGTGGATGCAGATTTTATTGTCGCGATTGAAACCGGTGGTATGTTCGATCGATTGGTGGAAAACGGATTTGATACGGATTCTCGTGCGGTCCTTGTGCATCTGAAAGGCCAGCCTGCACGGTCGACACGACGGTTTATCAAAAGACTAAATGAGGAAAAGAAACTTCCTGTTTTAGTGTTCACAGATTGCGACCCATGGAGTTTTCGTATTTTCGGCAGCATCGCATATGGTGCAATTAAGACTGCACATATCTCTGAATATCTCGCCACACCATGCGCGCAGTATCTTGGTGTAACGCCATCCGATATCGAGAATTATAAGCTTCCAACCGATTCCTTGACCAATGAGGATACCTCTGCGTTGAAAAGTGAGCTAGATGACCCGCGTTTCCAGGATCAATTCTGGAAACATGAGATAAAACTGCAGTTGAAGATTGGGAAGAAATCAGAGCAACAGGCTTTGGCAAAATACGGGCTTGATTATGTGACTGATACGTATCTCCCTGAAAAACTTGTGGAGATGGGAATGTTGAAAAAATAAAGGATTTTACAGATCCTGTTTTTGTCCCCATAGATTGTTGGGGGGGACCATCTGGTATCGGAGATTGAGAACCCGATTCTCATCAATCAGGATGTATGTCTTGCTAAAGATGCCTCCTTTGGCATCAGAAGGGATGGTGTACCGGTAGACTCGTTTCCCTTGGATGTATTCCTTTTGTCTTCGTTTTTCAGGACGCAGACGTTTCTCTCTTAAAAGGAGGTACTGACTTAGGAAAAAAATCTCAATAACGATAAAAATGCTAAGTAAAACGATAGCAGAGAGGATCCATTGTTCAACGGTTAAAACCGCCCATGTATTGCCAAATTGGAGAAAATAGACACCTGATACAAGTAAAACAATCCAGAGTGAATAAATCAACGTGATTATGAAAACGTATTTTGATGTTCTAAATAGTCTGTGTTTTTGTTTTTCTTCATTGGAGAGTAGTTCTGCGCTATCCATCTCTTTTTTTACCAACCCTGTTATGACTCTCTATCTTTATAACTTTTTGTTTTTCGATTAATTCTGAGCGACATGTTTATATTTGATAGAAAATATATAATCGGGGAGACATGAAACACCCAGTGATACGAGGGAGGTATGGTGGATTCTTTCTTTTTTAAGATAACCTCACCTTGCCTTTGACCAACACTGCCGATAAACCATCCTTTTACACTAAAACCAGACGATTTTTCTCTGTATTGATTCTAATGCTTGGAATTCAAGCCAGATGTAGGACACGGTGAACAATACATATGATCGTAACTCTGTTCTTGTGTATGATAACTTGACCATGCACTTCAATAAACTAGTGTTATCAACATTTCGATGCATCGTAGGAGTGAAAAAAAGAAACGCAACTGGTTTCAAAGGAGAGATACTGTTGGAAAAACGACAGATTCGATAAAATGAGTTATTTTTCTTGTTTATACCCTCGTAAGCAGCAGAACTTGCAACTGATAGATGTGGTGTTTTTGATAAATCTTTCAAAACATTTATATGCAGGGACTGACACATATATACATGCTAGTATAAATCTAGCGTTAATGAGGTGGTTAACTCGGAGATAAAAATTGTGGGGGCGGTTTCTGATGAAAGCGCACTTGAAGAAATAGAAAATATAGCAAAAGTCTTTGCCTATGAGCAAAGGATGAAGGATTATACACCTCTGGTACGTCCATCATATCAAGTAAAAAAAATACAGACAATCACTGAAAACAAAAACGGGGGAAATGGAAAAACAATTGAGAATTTACTACCACACATCCCTGTAAAAGGATTGTGTTAGAAGTAAACATTTCATAATCAGAGGTTATCATATAGTTTTCTTGTTTCTTTTTCCTTCTATTTTCTTATCTTTCTCGGAGTATTTCTTTCATTTGTTTATTTGAAAAAGTTTAAATCTGATTACGCTTTCCTTGCGGGCAAAGAGGTATACAATGGTTGAATTTGAGACACTGAAAGCAGAGGAAGTAAAATTTGGAAAAAATAATTTCATCGAAGTTGCACGCAAGAAGGCAGTCGGTGAATCGTTATCAAAAGAATTCGTCGCAATTTCCCGCGGATTTTATCAATCTGATGGCACGAAAAAATGGAAATCGTCGATAACCCTTCCTGATGAAGAGGATAAACGAAAGCAAATTGCCTCGTTAATTAACGACCTGTAACACCTAAGACGTAGGTTACATTGCAACTCCCGGGTGAGTTAAACTACTCGGTGAGTTGTTTGTTTTTTTATATAAAGGCGGTATCGTTTATTTGTATCGAACGAAAAATTCTTTGTTTTACCAGAGAAAAAGATCAGGTTTTTTCCTGGAATAATAGATTTGTTTTGGTTTGTATATCAGCTTAACCATCTGCGAGTGAACAGGCAGGGGTCTTTTCCGTGGTTCTTTATGTGAATTCTCGAAGAAATGTGGGAGTCTTTTGCTGAAAAACATTTTTCCCAAATACTTTGCAAAGAGGAGTGCAAGCAGGACGTCCCCGAAGAGAAGAATAACTCCGATAGTCCATCCAGTTGTTAAAAATCTCTGAGAGATGTGATATTGTTGATAATGCAAGGCTAATCCTATCATGGTTACAAACGAGATAGCAAAATAAATAACGTAGGTAAAATTCGTATCACTGCTTTCACATTCATTCTGTTTTCTAAGGATATGTTTTTAAGGAATGACTTGTTATAAAACAATCAAAGAGGAGGCAAAGGTTATGGCAGATGAAATAGAAATGAAAAAAGATAAAATAGGAACTAGGAAAAGTATCAAGATATTAACGACTCTGGCGATTATTTTAAGTTTAATCGCCACAGGCGTAAGTGGTTATGCAATAATTTATCAAAAACAAGGACCTATAGGTCCAACAGGACCACAGGGGCCAGCAGGTGCAACTGGACCAGCTGGACTACAAGGAGCAACAGGTGCAACAGGTCCACAAGGACCACAAGGAGAAGAAGGTCCCCAAGGCGAACCAGGGGAACCCGCCTGGGAACCAGGTGTGACATATTATCTAAATGTTCCTGGTACAGGATTTGTAACTCATCAAAATTCTGATGATTATTATATTTCAGGTATGTCGCTATTTTTACTTCCTCCGTCAACGAGTAAAGGTTTTTATTGCATTGTTGATCTCCCTCATGGTGCCACTGTAACCAATTTTCAGATATGTGTCTATGATTATTCAGGTTATGATATTTCAGTTGATGGCAATTTATATAGACGAGAGAATACTGATACAGACGTTGATACATTAGGGCGCGTACAAGCTAGTACTTCTGGCATTAGCGACACCGTTCAGATATTCGGTACCGATGTAATTTCGTATGCAACAATTGATAATGCAAACTATATGTATTTTGTTTATGTCTTTTTTAATCCACACTCCTCTGATAGTCTTTCGAGGTTTTATGGATGCAGAATAGGATACATTATGGATTAACACTCAAACAATCTTTTTTTATATTTGAGTTTATAATCCGTGTCACTACTTCCCCTTGTTGCTTCACAACAAAAACACATAAAGTTTAAATACAAGACTATAAACTCGAAAAAAAACAGGGTAAAATACAAAAATATACCAAGGTCAGTGTAAAAATAGTGTTGCATATCTCGGAGCTGAGCAGTTATTTTCTCAAATTCTTCATTTTGGTGTTGAATTTGCCCCTCATTCATGTTCCCATCGCCTCGTAGGTTGATTCCTAGGGATGTAATCAATTGCGATACTATAAAAATATTCAAGGTAGAGGATGGTCCGAATACGTATACCGAGCTAAACAATTGTTAGCCAATAGAGAGTTTTTTGGGAATGGAAAACCTGATTGAAACGTAAAAAATCTCTGCGTCGGTTTGAGATAAAAAACACATAGATTTATTAAGGAGCGTTACTATTGAACCACTACGCATGGATATTTAGGGGATATCTTATATGAAGAAATCGTCCATCTTGATCAGTGTTTGTCTTATTTTGATTAGTATGCCTCTTGTGTATGGTGATTGTGGTTGTGAGCAGCCTGCAACTGATGATTCACCTGTGCAGGTCTATCAACCGTGGATCTCTGATGTTTATATCCAAGAATTGCAGGAACGAGCAATAAACGAAGGGTGGACGTTTTCTGTTGGACAAAACCCTGCGACAGAACAACCAGTATCTTATCTCTGTGGGCTTGTTGAACCAGAAAACTGGTGGGTAGATGCCTCGTTTGACCCATGTGTTCCAACAAATGTATTACCTCCCCGTTTCGACTGGCGTGAACTAGGAGGGTGTACACCGATACGGAACCAAGGGGGATGTGGGAGCTGTTGGGCGTTTGGCACAATGGCGCCGCTGGAATGTAACATCCTCATAAAAGACCATGAAGAAGTGGATCTATCAGAACAGTGGCTGGTCAGCTGTAATACTAATGGATGGGGCTGTAACGGTGGATGGTGGGCACATGATTACCTACAATGGAAGATGGATCAATTCAATGGTACTGGTGCGGTCTTGGAAAAAGAGTTCCCGTATCAGGCAGCGGACCTTGCCTGCGAAGGACCGTATCATCATCCGTATTTGATTGATTCCTGGCATTTCGTTGGTTTTCCACATGGTGTGGCTGACACTGAGAACATAAAGCAGGCAATTCTGACATATGGTCCGGTCTCTGTGGCATGCGCAGTTACCAAAGCGTTTGGAGCGTATACAGGAGGGGTGTTTAATGAAGACGATCCCCAGGCAGAGATCAACCATGCGGTCGCCTTAGTCGGTTGGGATGATAGTCAAGGGGAAAACGGTGTGTGGTTCCTGCGGAACTCCTGGGGTCCAGGGTGGGGGGAGGACGGTTATATGCGCATCGAATATGGTGTCTGCAAGGTTGGTTATGCTGCATGTTATGTGAACTACCCAGCGAAAACAATGGTTGAAATACGAGGTGGCTTGCTTGGGATACGTGTTGGGTTACGAAACGTGGGTAACACAGCAACAACGAGGATCTACTGCAATATCACCATGAACGGTGGAATTCTTGGAACTATCAATACGGTCTTAGAGGATACGATAGACTGCTTGGAACCTGGGACTATAGTGTACGAAAGACTGCCTTATCTCGGATTTGGTCCTGTCAGCATCACAGTGCAGGTGGAACCAGAGAACGCAGGAAAAACAGCAAGATATGCAGAAGGATACTTATGTGGGTTGCCTTTGTTTATGCTACGAAACTAATAAATACTTCCTCTAATTCCCTCAGATATATTTTTAAACACGTGGGTGAATATTCGTTGGGCACGGGGTCGGTATGAAGAAAGAAAACTGCCCGTTCTGTGGACATCGCTGGATTCGAAAATCATCTGAGTCGATGATAGAATGCCCAAATTGTCAAGCAGCGTATTTCATTCATCCGAAACGAGAGGAACAAGACGAGATTTATATCGAAGAAGACGAAGAGGATCTCGCTGATGAATTCGAGGAAAGGAATATCTGAAGGAATTGACTATTTGGCTAGCTTCTTATTCACGTTCATATCATAGATAGAGGGTTTTGAATAATTCTTTCATTAAAGCATCTAAGAACACCTTCACTATTGCTAATACTTGGGGGGAAGGACGAATTATGACCGATTTATACAAAACCATAGAAGCGGTGAGCAATGGTTAGATAGCTAATACAACAATTAGTTTGAAAAACAAGAAAAGAAAAGCCAGGAACAAGTAAAAATAGTCATTTCAGACCGTTTTCATGGCTGGAAAACAATAAATGCAAAATATAGACAGGTTAATCAAAGACCTCAATATCATGTTGGTATCTTTTGGTTTAAGATCTCGCGTTGACATACAGAAGGATAACATAGGCAATTTATCAACGAGCTGTCTATAGACCATTCATTGTTGTAAAAATTCCTTATAAATTTCCAACGTCCTTTGTGCAATAGTATCCCAACTAAACTTCTGTAACACCTGTTCTCGAGCATTCTTTCCCATTAGAATCCGCTGTTCCTTCGATTTCAAGACCTGTTTAATACCCCACGTGATATCTGCGGGATCGTACGGATTCACATGCCTACCACATTGATGTTCCCCAGATGGAATCACCTGTTCCCTCATTCCATTTATTCCCCGAGCCCCGACCACTACGGCTTTTCCCATGGACATCGCCTCTGTGCAGACAATTCCGAAAGGTTCATACAGAGATGGAAGCACGACAACATCACTTGCCGCATAATGAACTATCCGTTCTTCTTCCGTTACAAACTCATTTCTAAGCAGAACCTTCTCTTGTAACCCTAGATCCTTTATCATTCTATGAAGACTTGTTTCCATGTCGCCTACACCAAGAATCACTAATTTTGTATTAGGAAATTCTTCTAATACACTGGGCATCGCTTGCACCAGATTATCCGCCCCTTTTACTTTTACGAGACGACCAACAAAAAAAAGCATCACCTCATCAGTCGTAATCCCATAGGTCTTTCTCAGGACTGAAATATCCTGTGGATCTATACGATTTGGGTCATATTTCCTTGGGTCGACCCCATTCCAGCACACCCGAATCTTTTCCTCAGGAAATCCAAGGCTCTGAAGTTCCTGTTTCATCGAATAGGACACTGTTATAATACCATCGGCGTTTTGCGCCCCTTCAAACTCAATATTTTTAATGGTCCGTGAGCCACCCCCAAGTGAACGTCCCTCTTCTGTAGAATGAATATGAAAAATCAACGGCAGCTTCAATTCTTTTTTAGCAATCATACCACCGATGATACCTAACCAGTCATGTCCATCGATGATATCAAAAGATCGTCTATCTGCTCGAACTAATGTATTGACGAGCTGGGCTGCTGAAGAGATATTATAGTTGAAGACATCCGCAAAAAACTTGAAATGCGAGCCCCATGAGTAGACATCTTGATTGGCAAAGAGTT
Organism: Thermoplasmata archaeon M9B2D; assembly: GCA_002900555.1. The sequence goes on from MUGD01000001.1 coordinate 49,292, forward strand.
TAAGACTCGATGAAAGATCGAGTGTTTTTGGTCGATACACTTCAACACCATTCCATTTTTCCGATGCGGAAAAATTATTACCACTGTTCAATGCAAAAACAGTCACCCGATTCCCAAACGATACTTGTTTTTGTGATAACTCAGTAGCAAACGTTCCCAAACCGCCCCAGATCGTTGGGGGGAATTCCCAGGAGAAATGGACGATGTTCATGGGTATTGTTTGGTTTTGCTCCGATATAGAACTCTTCATCATTAGTGCATCCATCCTTAACGAAAAAACGAATGCGCCTTATGATTAATAAAATAATCGCCTTTATCAATAGTCAAGATAAAATCAAAGACTTTTCCTCTTTAGAAAAATTATTAAACGTACACTTGTTTAGAAAACAAGTGGGATTTTCATCAGGAGCAATAAATTAATATTAGTTACAAATAGAGAGCCATATATCCATAGAAAAATAAAAAATGAAATTATATGTAGGAAATCTATCGGGGGGGTGATTTCCGCACTTGACCCATTGATGCAGAAGCATAAAGGTGTATGGATCGCCTGGGGAAGCGGAAATGCTGATTTTCTCGTTACGAATCCAAAAAAAAGACTGAGAGTACCCATAGAAAAACCTACCTATGATTTAGTACGTATCCCTCTGACAAAAAAAGAAATTGAAGATTATTATCATGGGTTTTCGAATCGAGTGCTATGGCCACTCTTTCATTTGTTTATAGAAAAAATGCAACCAAAGGAACACTACTGGAGCGCCTATCGAAAAGTAAACAAAAAATTTGCTGAAGCTGTTATTAAAGAATCAAATAAGAATGATTACATTTGGATCCATGATTACCATTTATCATTAGTTCCATATCTTATTAAACAGAAAAAACACAATGCAAAAATAGCATTTTTTTGGCATATCCCTTGGCCCCCATGGGAAATCTTCTGTACTCTTCCATGGAGAAACGAACTACTTGAGGGAATCCTTACGTCCGATTTTATCGCTTTTCATACCTCCTCGTATGTATCCAATTTCATCAACTGTGCACAGAGATTTCCTGGGGTCAAAATCGACACACGAAAGAAAACAATTTACTTTAAAGAACATACCACAAAGATCAAACATTTTCCCTTAGGTATATCATATTCTGAGTATCATCGAATCGCAAATTCCCCTCCGCTCCTAAAAAAGACAGAGAAATTAAAAAAACTTTATGGGAATAAAAAAATCGTCCTTGGAATAGATCGTCTTGATTATACCAAAGGTATTTTACATAGAATCAAAGCATTTGAATTATTTCTAGAGGAAAACCCGAAATACAGAGAAAAAGTCGTCCTAGTCCAGATTGCATCACCTAGTAGAAACAAGATTGAGGAATATATGTCGATGAAAAAGGAAATCGATGAAACCGTCGGGAGGATCAATGGTAAATATAGGAACGAGACTTGGACACCCGTGATGTATTTCTCCAAGGAAATCTCACAGAATTCTCTGTTAGCATACTATAGGATATCAGATATCGGTTTGCTAACTCCACTCAGGGATGGGATGAATTTGATTGCCAAAGAGTTTATCGCATCAAATAATGAAAACACGGTATTAATACTAAGTGAATTCGCAGGTGCATCAGAAGAATTCACCGAAGCGTTGATGGTAAATCCCTATGATCTTCATTCGATCTGCGGGGCAATTAAAACAGCAATGGAAATGCCCCTTGACGAAAAAAAACGTCGTTTTCAGTCATTGAAAAAGAAGGTAAAAGACCGTGACTCTGAATGGTGGTACAACAATTTCCTGAAAGAATGGGAACGAATCTATGTCTGACTTTCTCAATGACTACACCCTTCAAATACAGAAAAAAATACTAAAATCAGATCACATCTTCTTGTTTTTGGATTATGATGGAACCTTGGTTTTCTTCAAAGAAAAACCAACCGATGTCACGACCCCTCAGCATGTAAAACATATCATCAGGCAGTTGATAAAAAACCAAAAAGTAACAGTGGTTATCGTCACCGGTAGACCGCTCCAAGAGATTAGAAAGTTACTAACCATACGGGGATTATCATTTATCGCACTACACGGGCTTTCCATAAAGACACCGAATGAACCGCAGGATAACTGGGATCAAGCAACACAAGCGCGACTGATTGTAAAAGCGATAAAAAATGATATGCAAAAAAAACTCAAAAAGGAAAAAAGAGCATTCCTTGAAGACAAAGAACTTACTTTAGCGCTTCATTATCGATTACTTCCCTCTAAAAAAGCACATCCTCTACGAGAAGCATTTAAAACAACGGTTCTGACTCTTGATAAAAAAAAGATACTAGAGATCATGAACGGGGCAAAGGTCATTGAAGCAAGACCGAAAGGATGGAATAAGGGAAAAGCGGTAGAACTGTTTCTGGCTCGTCATGAGAAAGGAAAAAACAATCTTCCAATTTATATCGGGGATGATATTACAGACGAAGACGCATTTCGAGTTCTTAAAAAAAGAGGAATCACTATACATGTCGCGAATACATCAAAAAGAAAAACAACTGCCAAATACTGGGTTAACAATCCAGATGATATTTTTTCCTTTCTTCAGTTACTTCATCAGACATTAAATTAAAACGAACATCATTTTTTCATATCAAATTTTTTTTAGAGAAAAATACTTCAATGAGACGTTCATTTACGTATAAATAAAATACAATCAAGATTTTAGACGCACCAGGAGAAAAAAAATGACTGTCATCGCCATTAAATCTCTTGATAAATATCAGGAAATCGTTGGAGAATCTCTCATTCAGAAAATCCGAGATGAAGCCTCATCGTTATCAGAAAAAAAAATGGTGCATATTAACTCAACTTATCAAGGCGGAGGGGTTGCAGAAATCCTTAATAGTTTAATTATCCTCTTAAATGATGTTGGCATTGAGACAGATTGGCGGATTCTTCACGGGAACCTTGATTTTTTTACAATCACCAAGAAATTTCATAATGCACTTCAGGGAGATAGAATAAATCTCTCACCAAAAAAAAAGGAGATTTATTATATCAACAATGTAAACAACGCGATTTTTTCACATATCAATCATGATTTTGTCGTGGTTCACGACCCACAACCATTGCCGATAATCACGTGCTATAAAAAGAGGCAACCTTGGGTCTGGAGATGCCATATCGATATTTCAACCCCTATGAGGGACGTTTGGGAGTATCTCAAGATGTTTATTCTTAAATATGACGCGATGATTATTTCCATGGAGAAATTCAGACCACGAGACATCCCTAAGTCCGTGATGCCACATTTCATCATCCGTCCATCAATTGATCCATTAAAGATTAAAAACAGGGACATCCCGAATTCTACGGTATCGAAATATCTATCGAAACATGGCATTGATCAGGACAAACCAATGATTGCGCAGATCTCACGATTTGACAAGTGGAAAGATCCTGAAGGTATGATTAAGATATTTAAAATCATAAAACGCAAAGTAGATTGTCAACTAATTTTAGCAGGCTCCATGGCAACAGATGACCCTGAAGGACAAGAGATATTTGAAAATCTTGAAAAACTTGTCGAACAAGAAAAAGATATTCACCTCGTAATCAATGCATCCGACATCCTCATCAACGCACTCCAACGGGTTTCTTCTGTGGTTGTTCAAAAATCACTTAAGGAAGGATTTGCCATAACTGTCAGTGAGGCTTTATGGAAGGGGACACCGGTTGTCACTTCAAATGTTGGTGGTATTTCATCCCAAGTGATTCATGGAAAAAACGGGTATCTGCTGAACCCAAAGGACTATAATGGATTTGCTGAGAAAATCTCATATCTTATAAAAAACCCAGAAGTCGCTAAAAAAATGGGTGAATACGGAAAAACCTATGTAAAAAATAATTTTTTGATTACCCGTCATCTTTTGGACTATATCCGTTTAATGAAAGCAGTTATGTAGTATGTGTCTTTCTTCGCTGAAAAAAGGTAGTCCGGTATTCAAATCATTTTACCGGGTCTTCGAAGACGATGATGTCTTTTACAGAGGACAATGCAGAAAAGGGAACAATAATGACACCACCGTTTGATAACGGATACCTCTGAACATCAACATCTTTTGATGGTTTTACGATAACCGATGTGATTTCTCCTGAGCTATTGTTCCGCATTGATTTCAGTATGACCCCAATAATATTTCCTTGTGAATTTAATACAGTCTTTCCAACTAAAGCATCATGAGTTACTTTTTCCATATCCTTTCCTTCATCTCTGGTAGTATTGATGGATTTTTCTTTTATATTTTTTTCTATTGGTTCTTTTGGAGGAAGATTGTTTGTGTTGGGAATGCAATTTCAATGTTTTCTTTCTCAAATTCCTCTGCGATTCCGAGGTTGATCTGCTGTTGAATATCCATGTACGTATTGTAATCCGATGAATCTATAAAATAGACAATCTCAAAATTCAGACTAAAATCCCCAAATTCTCTGAAATGAATCCGGTCTATCTGGCATAACTGACATTTTCCTATGATATCTCGGAATATTCCTTCTATCTTTCTTAATTTCTCAATAGAGGTCCCATAGGTGACTCCGATAGTAAAGACGATCCGACGTTTCTGCAGTTTCTTATAATTATGAATGTTTTTGTCAAGGATAGCTCGATTAGAGATAACAAGTTCCTCTCCTCGAAGGAGTTTTATTCTTGTCGATTTCATACTGATATGCGTAACGGTCCCTGCATCATCACCGATGACGATGAAATCACCGATTTCAAAGGGCCTATCAAAGAAAATGGAAAACGCGCTAAACGCATCAGATAACACATTCTGCAGAGCAAATGCTATGGCAATACCCCCGACGCCAAGTCCGACCAGTGCCCCTGACAAATCAATTTTACTGAGATAAAGCAGAACAAGAAAGGCAAAGATATAGACAACCGCGTGAAGGAGTTTTTTGAAGATGACAAGAATATTAGTGCTGACCTCCTGTTTTGTTTTTCGTGCTATACGTTCTGCGTACCATTTCACAAGCACATTGATGATTCGAGTAATGATATAAGCGACAAGGAAGACTTCTGCGGTAAGGAAAATATATCCGATGTAAATGGAATATTGATCAAGGAAAACAAGCTGGTCGACTGCTAACCAGAATCCAAATAAAATAACTAAAAAATAAATCGGTCTTTTGACATTTTTAATAATTTCGTCATCAACGGTTGTTTTTGTTTTCTTTGCCCATCGTGAAAAATAATGAGTGAAGATATGATAGGTTATCCATCCGATAATTAAACTAAGAGCAAAAAGGATAAAAGAAGCGATACTCTGTCCAACGATAGAGTCGACCGGATACCCACTCTCTTGCAAAAGCGAGTTAATATATTCACCTAAATTTATTGCAAACATCATAAAAAATCAAAGAAGGGAAGAGCGCTCATCATTTTTAAGTTTTAGGGGGATTTATAGGTGTTTCTTTATATTCTTTCGAAACAATTAAATAAAATATTTTCTTTCGTATCCATTCTTACTGCTCTTGATTTAAGAGAAAGCACCCTACACCAGTCTGATGCTAAAAAAGTAAGCTACTAGAAGTATAAGGGTTCCTCGGAGAGCCCCTGCTGCGATGTTTATCAGCACAAACCATCCTCTCGTCATCGCTGTTCTACCATCATTTTTTGGATTTAAAAGAGAGAAAAGATACAAGGTTACAGAATCCATCATCAAGGGGGTGCTCATGATAATGAAAAGACCATAGTACCCATATTTCCTGACAAATTGTTCACACCAGACAATGATTTTTTTAACCACTGATGGCCCCATAGGTCTTTTTTTTATAGCACCACGAATTCGTGTCCCGATTTCAAATGCTATCGCGGAACCACATCCTTTCCCAATTGCTAAAAGAGCAATGAGCAAGGCTGGATGAATGTAAGGATTAAATAAACCAATTTCCACAGGGATGGGGAGAATTAAGACCGTCAGAATAACATAGATAAAAAATATTATAGAATAGACGACCGGATCTTGTGCAGCTCCAAGCAATATCCCTGTAAAATCCATGTTTTTTCCCTCTCATTTGTACTTCAGATTCAGAATTGAGTCGACGACGACCCCTAACACAACAAGAATCACACCAATGATAAGAACATCAAAGGGAAGGTTAACAATCATAAAGACCGACGTAAGGATACCAAGAAAGGGAACCACCGGGAATCGTCCAACGTGTAGAGGAATCCGAAAACCAGTCATTGTTGGTTTTTTATAACGGAAGTAAATAACAGAAGCGTTTATAAAAATAAAAACAGAAAAAATCGTAAAATTCGTTAGATTCGCAATCGTTTTTAAATTCCCAAGAAACAAAAAAAGCATCGTCGCAGTAACGATAGTAACGATAGCGACCCATGGGGTACGAAATCGCCTCCCTACTATTGTAAATATTTTGGGGATTGCTTCTTGATGTGCAATCCCATATATCAATCGTGAACCGGTCAAGAGGAACATAAGAGCGGTGTTGAACGTCGAGAACAACGCAATGACCGACAGGATAAGGAAGCTTTGGTCACCGAAAATCCTTTTTGCGACTGTGGCTAAGGGTGCTTGTGAGGCGGACAGTTCCTGCCAGGGGATAACGCTTACCGCTGAAACGCCGACCAGGACATAGAGGATTGTGGTAATAATCATGGAATAGATAATTGCCCGCGGGATGTTTTTCTCAGGGTTTGTTGTCTCTTCTGCTAATCGAGTGATACCCTCAAAACCGAGATATCCGAAAAAAATCAGGATCCCTGCCTCGATGATGCCTTTAAACCCCTGTGCTGCCTGTAGATAATTCACTGAACCAATGAAGGGTATCCCTATGAAAATAACAATCGCTAATCCGGAGATTTCAATGGCGGTAAATACAATGGTGAGTTTTGCGGTTTGCTGTACACCAACAATAAGAATGATAATAATCACAAAGAGCAAGAGAAGCGCAACAGGGATAACGGGTGTGTGAAAAATCGCTGAAAAATACTGTGCGAATCCCATCGCGACTGTTGCCCCACCAATCACACTTCCCAACAGAAGAAGCCAGGCAACAATCCAGGCAGCTCTGTTTCCAAAGGAATTTTCAATATACACATATTCCGCTCCTGCTTTCGGGAATATCGAAGAAAGCTCTGCATAGCTTAATGCGGTGAGTGTCGCGACAAAAGCTGCGATAAGAAAGGATAACCAGATAGAATTCCCACTTAATCCTGCTGCTTCCCCAATGATGACATAGATACCAGCACCAAGTATGATGCCAACACTCATAAACGTCACTTGCCAAAGCGATAGAGTGCGTTGTAGTTCAACCATAGATCAACCACCTCTTCATTTCGATTGGATATTAGAATATTTTTATGTAATTAAAGAGTAAGAGAAAAATAATCAGAAGGAAAAAACAGATTAAAATGACAATTATGAAACATTTCTTATCGATATTATCCATATTTTCCTCCAATTATCGTAAAACAGATGAATATCTGTAAATATTTTATTAAATATTCAGGTTATCTACTTTTGTCTCGATATCAGTTATAATACTTTGACATGAGTAACAAATGTTTGTGTGATTTTCCGGTTCAATAATAGATTTGCATATCTTACAATATTTTTCCTCTGTCATGAAGTCGCGATAAATTTACTGTTTAATTAAATTTTTCAAATCATTTTATATAATGTTATAGGAGAAGGGAACTGTTCAAGTGTTTCACATCTGATTTGTAAGATTGGTCGCGAAATATCAGAAGAGATTAGCGATAGTCAGATAGCTGATATGAAAAGGAGGCGAAAAAACAAGAAAACATTTGGTCAGAACTAGTGAAAACAAATTTTAGGCTGTCTTCATGTCCGAAAGTAGTAAAAAAAAACAAATACAAACCGGTCATTCAAAAGCCACGATAGTACATCAATTTTAAAAAACCGTGTGTTGATACCGGTTTGCATGGCTGATTTGCTCTTTGAAGAAAGCTCCCTTGTACTTACCGGGATTTTTATTACGTTTCTGTCTAGTTTCTTATACACGATTAATGCCCAAGGTTTTGTCGCTCGTGGGAAGTATCGTAAGAAGGAGGAAGCGATTTTTATCTTTCTTGGCGCAACTGTTTTTTTAGGACTGCTGACCCCGTTGATTCATGAGATTTCAAAATTAACGATAATGCTGGTGCCGGTCCCCTCCATTTTCGGCATCGTCCTTATCGGAACCAATTTTGTTTTGCATTATAGTATACCAAGTTGGAAGCAGACGTCTACAAAATCAGTTCTTATTTATCTTCTTGGCGTCTTTTTGGTCGTCTTAGGTTACTTAATAAGTATTTACCTGTAGCTGAAATGAGTTTCATCGATATTTTCTTTGTTTTATCGATGAAAGTAGTATCATGGATATAGAAGAGATGCCATACGATATATTAATAGTATAATTTATATACTATGTTTTATATAATATTATACATGGATAATAATAAATTAAATAAAAGGTGACACTATGGACCCCCTATTACAATTTATTTTTGGATTAATCCTAGCAATTATTCTTCATGAACTGACCCACCTACTTACCATGATTTATTACAAAATCCCGTTTAAGGCGATTGTATTAACCAAATGGTCGGCCATTGGATTTCTTGTGGATAACGAATCGTATGTGGAAGACAACAAAAAATTAGTGTTTTTGTATTTTTCACCACTCATCTGGTGTCTTGTCTATTTCATCAACCCAAACGAACCATTTTTCCTGATGTTCCCAATCGTCAATATATTCGGAGGTATGGGGGATTTCTACAGCTTCTTTAAACTTATTATCATCCCGCCAGAAAAAAGAATAGAGATAGCAAACAGCAGCGATGATAAGGTTCTTAAAAAAATCATCTGGAGAAAAGATATTCCTATAAAAAACAAACTATAAAACGTGAAATAATTATCTCTTTTACTTTATGTAATATCGGTAGATACGGACATATCGTTTATCGAAAGGTTCAACGATTCCTTTTGTATCTTATAATTTTAAAGAAAAATTTAAATGAATGATATTGATAAACTTATCGAACGGATTCCGATATGCGAACAATCGTCCTTGCCATCATGTTTTTATTAATCTTTCTGCCTATCAGGTTTAGTTATAATATAGACATCGATATTCCAACGATACATTAAAAGACCCGCATAGAAACTGCAACAAGCAATAATCCTTCTCCCTCGCCCTTCCTAAAAACAAGCTACATGGTGCCCATGAGAGACGGGATAGCGCTTGCCACCGATGTCTATCGACCGCTTTTTCGGTCATCCTCTCAGGGCGCACTTCTTCTTCGAACACCGTACAACAAGGATACCATGGCAGTGATTGGTATCCTTGGAATACTTCTAGGATGGCCAACCATCATCCAGGATATGCGCGGTAGGTTTGCATCTGAGGGTGTTGACACGGTGTTTAGAAACGAAAGCAGAGATGGAGTCGACACCCTTGCGTGGATTACAAATCAATCATGGTCAAATGGCAAAATTGTCACGTTTGGACCTTCTGCTATGGGAATCCCCCAATATTGCCTCGCTGGTGAAAACCCAGAGAATCTTACCTGCCAGTTCATTCAAGTCGCAACCCCAAACCTCTTCAATCATGCAGTTTTTCAAGGAGGAGCGTTTCGGAAAGACCTTGTGGAAAAATGGTTACGATTCCAGAACAGCTCCTTTATGCTCCAGGAGATATTGGACAATGAAAATTTTACGCTTGGGTACTGGGGAAACATTACACTAGAAGACAACTGGGAAGACGTAAATGTCCCTGCCATCCATGTCGGTGGATGGTATGACATTTTTAGCCAAGGAACCATCGATGCATACCATGGTTATCAACATTTAGCAGGACCAGGGGCACGAGGGAACTCGAAACTAATCATAGGGCCATGGACCCACACTGGGTTTTTCAAACGAACACAAGGACAGCTGATATACCCGAGAAATTCATTGGATAGGTTTTCATTACAGATGTTTCGAGACATGATCCGTTCCTATGTCACTAGTGATACAGATCCGTTCTCTCGCTGGCCATCGGTTTCCTACTATGTTATGGGTGACGTCGATGACGCAAGAGCACCTGGAAATGAATGGAGATATGCCGATGATTGGCCAATCGCCGCCAATGAAACAAAATGGTATTTTCATAGTGACGATCTTTTATCGACAAAACTCCCTTCTTCTCATGATCCTCTCACCTATTCCTATGATCCAACAAATCCTGTTCCAACAATAGGGGGAAAGAATCTTTTTTCACCGGCAGGTCCCTATGACCAATGTTCTGTGGAAAATCGCTCTGATGTACTTGTCTTTACTAGTCCGTTGTTAAAACAGCCGTTTGAGGCAACAGGTCCGGTGAAAGCACGGTTATTTGTCTCCTCTGATTGTCCTGATACAGATTTCACGGTGAAACTTACTGATGTGTACCCGGATGGACGTTCGATGTTCATTACAGACGGAATTCTGCGGATGCGCAATAGAAACGGGCAGGACCACTGGGATTTCATGCAACCTGGGGTTATCTATGAGGTCGAGGTCGATTTGTGGAGTACGTCATATATCTGGAATACAGGTCATCGGATCCGCGTCGAAGTCTCATCGTCAAACTACCCGCGATTTCTCAATAACCCAAACACAGCAGATGGCATTGGTAAGAACACCACAACTAACATCGCAAGAAACATGCTTTATGTTGATTCTAGCTTTCCATCGTGTATCATTCTTCCAGAACCCATCTCAGAAGGGATAACAAACAAAGCATTCCCCGTTTCTTTCACACCAAAAGCAAGGCTAAATGATCTGTTCTTTTCTCTGCTGTTATCACAAATAAATAATAGATGAGACAGATATCTTTTTAAGATAGACGGTTGTTATAAAATTATGAAAAAGGAAGTTCTTCAACACCGAAAAGTAATGGCGGTAACCATTGTCTTTCTTTTCCTTATCCTTACTTGCACACAGGCAATGTGTTCAAACGTGATTCAAATAACCGAAGGAAAGAAAACCGATGTGGGTGCTGAGATATCAGTAGATTTCACTTCTTTGCCTGATTACTATCTCATCCAACAAGACAAACGGCAGACCGGTCATGCAACCCTAGCTGACCCAGTGTACCCTCTCACACCGGATTGGGTCTCTGCTTCACCCCACTACAGCACCGGTGCTGCTCTTCTTGATCTTAACAACGACAACTGGCTTGATCTTGTGGTGTCGGATGGTAACGACATGGCCCAAGGGCATGTCAGGGTCTATTTGAATAATGGAAACGGGTATCTGCCTACAACAGCAAGCTGGGAATCCGCTGATGTTGCATATAATGGCCATCTGGATGTCGCTGATGTCAATGGCGATGGATGGCCTGATGTCGCTGTGTCCTACCTTGGCACTGGTTCATCACTTGGACCGATTGCTCGATTGTATCTGAATAACAATGGTGTTCTCTCCTCCACTCCCAGTTGGACCTCAACCATCATTGGGAACGCCTTTGGTGTGGATTTTGGTGATATGAACAACGATGGCAGACCGGATTTAGCGATCGCCACCGGCTGGTCCTATAACTCTTACCACTATCATACCTATGTCTACCTGAACACGGATGGTTCCTATGGATCCTCGCCAAGCTGGCAATCTGCTGACCAGAACATCTATATGGGTGTCCTCTGGGTGGATGCAGATGACGATGGGTGGTTAGATCTCGCAGGTATCGGAGATGGCTGCCAAACGCAGATTTATAGAAACCTCGGTGGAATGCTTGAAACCACAGCAAGCTGGTACACGACAGATAGCGCTAATCAATTTGGCATTATGCTTACCGCTGGTGATGTCACTGGTGACGGAATCCGTGATCTGTTCGCCACGGATAACACGCAACTTGGTGGAGATGGATTGTTTAAACAGTATACCGGTCTTTCATCAGGGTTTTTTCAAACCACCCATTCCTGGCAGTACTTTGGAGACTATGGATCAGCGGTTGCCTTGTCAGATGTGAATGGTGATAACACTCTTGATCTTGCTGCAGGAGCCTGGTGGGAGAGCACCTTCCTATTCCTTAATCAGGGAACAAGTCTTCCATCCATACCCACATGGACATCCGCGTATGAAACCGTTGTTGAAAAAATCGTATTCGGAAACATTGGCCCAACATACTATGAACAGACCTTTACCCAACAATACACCCCTAGCGGAGGACGTCGATTGTTTTATCTTCCTCATCGTCAATTCCAGGGAATTGATATGGTGACCTGTGACGGTGTACCGTTATCACCATCGCAGTATACCAGCAGTCGAGATGAAGGCTGGATAACCATTAGTACTATCCCAATGAACTCTGTTGTCGTTACCTACCGGTATTCCCCTTCGCAGGACATGGTGGTGACAAACTGGGATTCGAACATCGGTAACTACCTCTATTACAATAGAATAATAAACGAAAGTATCTCTTGGCCGCAGGACGAGACGTACACTGGTCCGAACCTGGAGTGCAGCGGCATCCTGAATTGGAATAACGTTGAACCAGGAGCGATAGTGATAGGGAATTTTACGGTATCAAATTTCGGGGATCCGCAATCGTTCCTGACCTGGGAAATCCAATCATACCCTGAATGGGGGAACTGGAGTTTCACTCCAACCTCCGGTACCAATCTTCCTGCAGGAGTATCCGTCAACGTTATTGTGAACATCGTCGCACCCAACGAAGAAAATACCAGATTTGAAGGGGATGTCATCATCGGCAACAGCAATTTCCCTGGTGATATCTGTGTGATTCCTGTGACGTTAAAAACACCATGCACCTCCCTCTCTTCCTATCAATGGTACCAAAAATGTAATACAGTCCTTGAAAAAATAAATGCTGCTTTTACTCTCTTATCCTTTGTAAGATAGCGTTTGTTATCAGTGTAGACACGTGATGTTAGTCCGCTAAGTCATATCTATTATACCCTAGGAATGAAGAAATTCCTCTGTCTAGACAAGTAGTCTGTCACGGCGAATTCTATGAATCTCTTTTGTTAAAAAAAATTATTTCATAGAGGGAATTCTAATAAAAATAATCAGGTATTCAATATCAACAATTCAAAGCATCATACGCCAAATAAAAGCAATAAGTCCTACCATAAGTGTAATCATACCGAAAATAATTGTATTTTTTCGTGATTTTTTTTCATCATCTGTAAGCTCATCCCACGGTTTTTGATTTAATCCTAAGGCTATTTCAATTGCGATGCCAACGGCGGCGCCTATGGGGACTCCAGTGATAAACCCAATGACAAAGTCATTCATTTCATACCTCTATAATAAAAAAAGAAAACAGAATATATAAGAGTTATTTAGTAATATTTGTACAAAATACAAAAATTACCTCTATTTTTTTTTAAAGATAGACAAAAAAACAAATTTCTTTCATTTCTTTCTCTTGTTTCACTCTCTAATCTCTCCTAGTAATTTGTTGCTATGTGGACCTATCCAACAGGAGTGAAAATCTTCAACAGAATGCGGTTTTTCGACCTGTTGATTTTCCGGACGGTTACATCTATCTCTTTCTTTTTTTATTTTTTATAATAACTAACTTTTGAACATAATCAAATTTAATACAATAAATTTTTGATTTATGTACAAATGACCTAAAGACATCTTTTTATATATCAACTGAGATTTTCAAGATAGAGGTAACCAAAATGAATAAAAAAATAATAGGGGTAACAATTTGTACGCTATTGATGACGACTGCAACTTTAGTTGCAGGAGACAACACAAACAACATAACCATAAACCTAACATCTGACGAAGAGTGGGTACTACACCAAAAACTTCTCGCCTCAGACGGCGAGTATGATGACTGGTTTGGCTTTTCAATAGATATAGATGGAGATTACGCCATCGTAGGCGCAAGATGGGATGATGTTAACGGTGTCATCAACGCCGGCTCAGCATACATCTTCAAATATGATGATACAAGCTGGGTAGAAGAAGCAAAGCTCTATGCCCCAGATGGATCAGAGGGTGACTGGTTTGGCCACGCAGTCTCAATAAGTGGAGATTATGCCTTCATCTCAGCTGTTAGCGATGAAACCAGTGGTAAATCCTCTGGCTCAATCTACGTTTTCAAACGCGATGGTACAACCTGGACACAGGAACAAAAAATACTGGTACCAATAAGTAACGGAAACCCAGCTATCGATTTTGGCTGGTCAATTTGCATAGAGGGAGACTATGCACTGGTAGGAGCCATTAATGATAACGACCTAGGTGATTCCTCAGGGTCAACATACGTGTTCAAATACGATGGTTCAACCTGGAATCAAGAACAAAAATTACTCCCAGCAGATGGCAAAACATGGGCCTATTTTGGTTATTGTATATCCATAGATGGCGACTATGCGATCATAGGAGCAAGAGCTGATAATTACATAGGCGCAGCATACATCTACAAACTAGAAGGCGCAACCTGGACAGAGAGGCAAAAATTGGTTCCTGGAGACGGTGCTACAGGAGACTATTTTGGCAAATCCGTTTCAATGAACGGAGATTACGCAATTATTGGGTCAACCTGTGATGATGACAACGGAGAAGACTCCGGTTCCGCGTATATATTCAAAAACGACGGCAGCAGCTGGATACAGGAAGCAAAAATTATAGCTTCAGACGGAGAACCTGAGGAAGAGTTCGGCTGGGCAGTATCTATAAATGGCGATCATGCAGTTATTGGCGTAAGCTCTGATGACGAAAATGGAATGAATTCCGGTTCGGCGTATATCTTCAAACGCGATGGCCTTGACTGGACAGAGCAAACAAAACTCGTACCATCAGACGGGGGATACTGGGAGCAGTTCGGTCATGCTGTTTCTATGAAAGAAGACTCTGCTTTTATTTGCGCTGTGTATGATGATGAAAATGGACAGTACTCTGGCTCAACATATGTCTATGAAAGAATTGTTAAAGAGCCAGATTT
>MUGD01000156.1 GCA_002900555.1 Thermoplasmata archaeon M9B2D
AACTGATATAATTACCCATCGTCCTGAGACGGGATCTCGTCGCAATTCGGGCATAAAACCTCCATGAATGAGTTGGGTGCTAAAACAGATTTATTGACCATATTATATCAATAATAGTGCTAGACTATAAAGAAAATATACCTAGAAATGAAATGGAGATCTGGGAGTGAAGCCTTCATTCCATCATGCCGCATTGAACGGTCCTTTTGGAGATCCAGCGGTATATGTTCGTATACTTCGTGAAAGGGCCGGGCTGCTGTTTGATATGGGAGATATAAGTTCCCTTCCTGTAAAAGAAATCATGAAGCTTACTGATGTCTTTATTACCCATATGCACATTGACCACTTTGTTGGCTTTGATCATATCCTTAGAGCGCTTTTGAGAAGGAAGAATCCAGTATCTCTTTACGGTCCCGAAGGCATAACTGATTGCGTTGAGGGAAAATTGAAGGGATATTCGTGGAATCTGATCACAGAGTACCCTTTGAAAATCAATGTCTGCGAAGTAATTGCTGATGAAATCATTGAATCGTCTTTTAGCGCCAGGAATAGTTTTAGGCGAAAGACTGAGGAAAGGAGGCCTTTTAATGGTACCCTTTTAGAGCGAAACATGTTCTCCGTAAGGTCCGTGATACTTGATCATGGAATTCAGGCGCTCGGATTCAAACTGGAGGAAAAATTTCATATAAATATTGATAAATCAATGCTTTTACAATATGGGATGCAAGTCGGTCCCTGGCTCAACAGACTTAAGCAGGCTATTTGGGAGGGTGCATATGATTGTTTGATCAATACGGGAGCGAATGATATTGAGGTCAGAGACCTTTCAGATCTCTACAAGATAACGGAAGGTCAAAAGATAGCATATATCATGGATTCATCGCCCAGCGACGAAAATTACAGGAGCATCGTTGATTTTGTGCGTGGATGTGATACATTGTACATTGAAGCCTATTTTGTAGACAGTGATATGAATCTTGCGATCCAGAAAAATCATTTGACTTCAGGTATGGCCGGCCGAATAGCAGTTGAAGCAGGTATAAAGGACCTAAAAATACTGCATTTTTCACCACGGTACATTGATGAGCCTGAGAGGCTGATTGACGAAGCAATGGGTACCTTCAGACATTGAACCTGAAGTTTATGATATCACCGTCCTGAACGATATAGTTCTTTCCTTCAAGGCGAAGAAGTCCGACTTGTTTTGCAGAGGCCATGCTTCCTGAGGCCATGAATTCGTCAAATGATATAACTTCTGCTCTGATAAATCCCTTTTCGATGTCCGAGTGGATTTTCCCTGCAGCTCTCTGAGCTGTAGTGCCGCCATATATGGTCCAGGCTCTTACCTCATCCTCGCCAACAGTAAGAAAGGAAAGCAGATTAAGCAATTTGTAAGATTCCATGATTATGCGATCCTTCGCTGCTTCTTTGATACCGAGATCAAGAAGGAATCCGGCGGCCTCTTCAGCTGAAAGCTGGGCTATTTCCATTTCTATTTTCCCGGAGAGCTCAATACAGGTGGTTTTTGATTTACCAGGGTAGTCGGAAAGTATTTTGTCGATCTCCTTCAAAGTTCCCGTTGGAACATTAACGAGGGCACTTTCAGAAACATTGATAAGAATAATTACCGGTAGAAGCGAGATAAGCTGAAGGTGACGTAACGATTTTTGTTCTTCATTGTCGAATTGAATATACCTGAGTGGAATCTCCTTCTCAAGGGTCTCGCGGCATTTCAGAAGAACAGACCGTTCGGATTCATCCGGTTTCTTCCCTCTTTTCCTACCGTCTTCCATTCGTTCAAGTCTTTTCTCCACAAGATCAAGATCGGAAAAGATCAGCTCGGTCTCGAGAGTTCGAAAGTCACGTACCGGGTCTATTGAACCTTCAGGGTGTACCACTGAGTCATTTTCGAAATTTCTGAGTACGAACACAAGCGCGTCTGCATCTTTAATATGATCCGTAACCTTCCTGTTCTGTGCAGAATCTCCTTTCATGAAACCCAGATAATCCACGTACTCAACGGTTGCATGGGTAGTTTTCTTAGGTTTGAAGATTTCCGAGAGGGCTTCAACGCGTGAGTCAGGAACCTTTACGATCCCTACATGAGGATCACCCGAAATTGATGGATATACAGGCGTTTCTATGTCCTGGCCCGTAAGCGCATTGAACACCGTTGTCTTGCCAGAGTTTGAAAGTCCGAGTAAAGCCAGCTTCATTTTATGCCTCAAAGAATGAAATAGGCATGTATATTACCATAAAAAAAAATTTGAGTTACTAGTTTCTTTTCTTATTGAAAGCGGAAAGGATGCAAACGATAAGGATTACGATCCAGCGGGTCGGAGATTATTGAAAGCAGATACGATCAATTCAGGAAGGGCAGGGTGAATGTGCATGCCTCTGCCGAGCATGTTAATGTCTCCCCCCGAGGCCATGACGGTAATCACTTCCTGTATCAGGATTGACGCATGGGGGCCAATGATATGGAAACCCAATAATCGCCCTCTTGAGCCATCAACAACCGCTTTTGCAAAGCCGCTGTCTTCCATCATTGCGTCACCCATCGCTATATCACTATACTGGGCAAAACCTACAAGTATTTTTTTGTAACGATTGCTTGAGGCAGCCTGGCGTTCTTTTAACCCAACGGACGCTATTTGCGGATAGGTAAAAATAGCATAAGGGACAGTCAGGTCGTCTAAATATAATTTATCGGAATGCATAGAGTTGTGCCAAACAAGAAGCGCCTGTCTGTTTGCGACGTGTCGGTACATATTCTTGCCCAGAGCATCTCCAAACGCCCATATGTTCTTTTGAGTAGTTTGAAAATGTTCGTCTACAATGAGGAACCCCCTCGAGTCCGTCTTGATCCCGGCTTTTTCAGGTTTTAACAAATCCGCATTCGATCTCCTGCCGGCTGCTATGAGGATCTTTTCGGCAGAGATTTCGGTCTTCTCGTTAGAGGATTTGGTAAGGCATTGAACTGTTATGCCAGATGGTCCGTTATAGGCTTCAATTGCTTCAATACCGGTCAGTATATTCATTCTTTTACTAAATTTTTTCTTCAAAAGGGCAGAGATCTCCATTTCTTCATCGGGTATAAGTCTTTCATTCCGCTGTAAGAGGGACACGTCTGTTCCCATGGCGGAGAAAAAATGAGCGTATTCCACAGCTACATCTCCGCCGCCGATAATAATAATGCTTGATGGAAGGTCTTTCAGCTCGAGGACAGTGTCACTAGTCAAGTACGATATATTTTCAATACCCTGAATTGACGGTATCAGTGGCCTGGCACCGCCCGATAGATAGATTTTGTCACTTCTAATAGAAGTCCCGTCTACCTCGAGGGTATTCGAGCCAATAAAATGGGCCGTTGATTTATAGTAATCCAGTTCCTTAGTTTGGGCAATCGCCAACTCTATTTGCTTCCTACCCTCATTGACCTTGTTCCTCATTCGATCCATTATGGAACGGAAGTCTATTTCTTTTATTTCGGCGCGTATTCCCAGTTTTGAAGATTCATTGATTTCAACTATTCTATCAGCTGGATACACCAGCATCTTTGAGGGTATTCAACCAACATTAAGACATGTGCCTCCAAGAAGTCCTTTATCGACCAGTGCCGTTCTCAGGCCTTCCGACAATGCCTTCTCGACAATGATTGAACCTGCCCCAGAGCCTATCACAACAACGTCATATTTCTTCATGTGTCCATACCGTTATAAAGTAAGTATTTTCATTATATCAAAAAATATTTGGTACAGCGATCAGCCAAGGATGGACTTGAAAACCTCACAGAAATGGACAAATTCATCAACTGCGACTCTGGAAGAAAGAACAAAAAATCGTTTAAGTGTTCGTGCTAGGAAGGGATAAGAGAAACATATTTGGTGCCGAAGGGGGGATTCGAACCCCCACAGAGTTGCCCCCACAAGATCCTGAATCTTGCGTGTCTACCAATTCCACCACTTCGGCAACCGTGGAAATAAATCAATATATATTATCCAGCGGGAAAAGACATTGTCAACTGGAATAAGAATCCGGCAACTGCGCGTTAGTAGGCACATCTGTCGGTTCGTTGGTCTCTCTCATGATAGTCCGGGCGATTCTCTTCCCAACAAGCTGTGTTATATTGAATTCCCACTGTCCGATGATTGCTTTTTCTCCCTCTGATGGGATGCGCTGGAGATGTGTAATAATATATCCTCCCACGGTATCATAATCAGGAGATTCTGGAAGCATAATACCGTGATCATCTCTCAAGTCTCTGATCGAAATAGAAGCATCAACCAGAAAGGAGTTATCCCGGAGCTTTATTACTGGGAGCTCTACATCATATTCATCTCGAATCTCTCCCACTATTTCTTCCAAAATGTCTTCGATCGTCGCTATGCCGTTTATAGATCCATACTCATCGACAACAAGTGAGATGTGAACACCCTTACGCTGCATCTCCCTTAAAAGGGCACTGATTTTCATAGACTCCGGAACAAAATAAGGAACACGAAGGATTTTTCTCAGGTCGACTACTTTGTCCCTTGTAATCTTTTTAAACAGGTCTTTTGCGTATAGTATGCCCCTGATATCCGTTTTTTCCTTTGAATAAACAGGATACCGTGAATACTGCTCGTCCATGATAATTGAAAGTATGTTCTCAACAGGGGTATCAATCGAAAATGAGGAAACCTTTGCAATAGGTACCATGATTTCTTTCACTGAAAGGTCTGTAAATTCAAAAACACTGTGTATCAACTTTTCTTCCTCGGGCTCGAAAAAACCTATGTCTTTACCTTCGCGTATGAACATTTTGATCTCTTCTTCTGTTACAAAGCTCTTCTGGGAATAAAGCTGCAACCCAAATATT
>MUGD01000157.1 GCA_002900555.1 Thermoplasmata archaeon M9B2D
AAAATGAATACAAGGAAAATTGATGCTGCAGATTACGAATGCATGTGCACAAGCTGCTTAGGCAATTCTCTGGCCATTGCAATAATCTCAGCATCAAGCAACTTTGAATATTTGTTCATGAACTTCTTTAAATCACAGGTTACAATGTCAGAATCGGTTTGGTTTAGAAGAACTCAATCAATTCGGGAGGTAATATGATCTTGATTGAACTAGGAGTTCAGCTAGCAATCATCACAGCAGTAGCACTACCAGTAATAGCTACTTGTCTAGTTATCCTAGTGGAACCATCATTAAGGAAGAATAACCATCAGAGATTCAGAAAATATCTATCCTATCTTTTCCTTGCTCCTAGCATCGCACCTCTAGAAGATCAAAATATCGCGCAGTTGAATCTCGAAGAACAAAAATCTCACGTCAGGAATCAGTTACTCGTTCGTCTTGGTTTTATCTATCTCTTTGTATTCCTATTCATTGTTGGTAATCTAATAGCCCAGTTCTATCTAGTCGCAGATGACCTTCTGCAACCAGTATCTCAAGGAGGAACAGACCTTGTTAGAACATGGTCAAGCATTGCAATTTATGGACCGTTTGTAGGAGGATGGAAGGGATCATTGCCATGGTACGGAGTTTTTCTCCTTCCGCCTCTTGAAGGAAACACCTTCCATGAACCTTGGAAATGGATATCCTTCACTCAAGCAGTTTCTGTTAATTCAAGCATTTTTGGTGAAACATATTCAGTACTACTCATTACTACGGTTCTTACATCCACCATGTTTCTAGTCCCACTGATATTGAAGAGCGTAAGGAAATCACTTGTTCCGTCTCTTTTCTTCTATACAACTGGTATTTTGATCATGACAAAATCGGTGTTTAGTTGTCTTGGTCAATCTCTCAGACTCATGTTTGGAGAAACTATAACATATGGAATCATCACCATTAATTCATCGACTGGTCAATTGTCATCATATCTTACTTTCGCGGCCTTTGTTAGCAGTATGTTCATAATCGTGATGTTCCTCATTGCTATTGCACTTGGTCGAAAACTATGGCGTGTCCATTATCAAGATAACGAGATATCGTTGAAATGGTTCATCTTCGCAATATCTGTTGTGTACTGGTTGAGTCTTGCTTTTAATGTGGTGATCATATGAGTTCTATTAGTAATTATCCAAAAGAAGAGAAAAAAGAACATGTGATAAAGAATGGAGTCTATGCGCTTCCGAAGGATTTGGAGGTCGGCTTCAGATTTGCAATCAAGAATCTTTTGAGTTACATTCTTGCTATGTTGGGAATTATCCTTGTTACTGCGGCATTACTCATCATTATTCTCTTCCTCATTTTCATTCCGTTGATATTTGTAGTGGGACTTTCAATATTCGTTGATTTGGTAGTAGCATTTGCAATTCAAATTGATGCGTTGTCCGGGATACTACTCCTCTCGATGCTACTCATTATCATCTCACCAATTCTTGGTCCATTCTTCATTGCATTTGGCGCAGCCTACGGTATGGCAAGGGAAATTGTCGAGAATGATGGTACAACTGCAGAAGGCGCATTCACTTGGTACAGGAAAAAAGCCCTCTCTTTTGTTGGAGGAGGGATGATTCACTTTGGGATTTCAATAGCTCCGTTTCTCATTGCAATAATAGGTATTCTCACCCCACCATCGTATCTACCAAGTGAGGAGAGTCTTGCATTAATACTCCCATTAGGTATATTCTGGATTATCTTAACAAACGGAATGTTGTCACTTACATTTCCAGGAATTATTGATGGTCTGTCTGCTCAAAAAGCAGCTAGACGTTCTGTGAGACTATGCTGTAGATCGCCAGGAAGAGTTCTTGGAGCATGGGTATTCTTTGTAGCCTTGATCGGTGTACCATTGCTTATGACGATAGATTCTCAGATATTCCGGTTGCTTCGAGTAATTCCTACAGAATATTTGGGTATAATTATGCCAGGCATCGTCCTACTAACAGTGTTTTTCCTCTTTCCAGTAATGTCTATCGTGTTCACGAGAATCTATATGATCCTCTCAGCGCAGGATGAGAATCTATACCACTATGGAGAGATTGGACAGCCACCTGATATCGCTGGGGTTGATTGAAATTACGCCAGAGATACAAGTAGAACCAATCAAGGAATTCGAGGTCATATCGGATATTAGAAGAATCAAATTGCTCCTGGATCGTACAAGAGCAGATATCATGTTTGGTTACTTGGTGCATAATCCAATGACAGTCAAGCAACTGTCTGATGCGATGAGGAAAAAACCCGGTACTGTGTTGCATCATGTACAGAAACTCAAAGAAGCAAAACTTATCGTTCTTGTTAGAACGCAAGAAACTCCTACAGGCATAGTCGAGAGATTCTATCGTGCAACCGCTCGAGAATATCGGTTAGGTATCAGTGAATTGATGAGAGAATCTCCAGAAACCAGCCCGAGACCTCAAGATCCTGTTAAATCGACTCTAACTGGTCTGTCAACCGTTGGAGTTTCAGTTCCTGAGTCAGATATGAAACATGCAAGTGATGTTCTTGGCAAACTCGTTCAGTTAGAAAGCAAAACAAGTACGATCGTCAACAGACCAGATAATAGAGCATTCCAACAACTTCCGCCAGCGACCAGAAGTAGCGTTTTGGAAATAATGACGCGGTTCCTTCTTTCCAAGAACGCAACATACGAAGAAATACTCAATGAATGGCATAGTCTTCTCTCTACGTATTTGGATAATGCTGAGAAAAGGAGGTCTGGAGAATGAAAGAGAAAGCAAAAAGACGTACAAAGCGTACACTATTCTTTGGATTTATTCTGATCATCATTATGGTTGTGCAGATTCCAAGAACTCAAGGTGCAATTGGACCCAGAGAACCTCTAGCTGAGTCAGAGAAGGAATACTGGCCAAATGATGAATGGATGCTTTCAACTCCTGAAGATCAGGGTATGGACTCATCAATTCTGAATAAAATCATGGAGGACATTGATAGTTTTGATATCACGATTCATTCTGTGATTGTTGTCAGAAATGGATACATCGTCATGGAGAATTACACTAGTTATTACACTCAATCAATGCTTCACACAATTCAATCGTGCACCAAAAGCGTTGTTTCTGCATTGATTGGTATAGCGATTGATAAGGGATATATCGATAATGTAAGCCAAAGAGTAATCGACTTCTTTCCAAATACTACAATAGAGAACATGGACTCTTGGAAACAGAATTTGACAATTGAACACTGTCTTACTATGACAATGGGTAATGAATGGCATGAATTAGATGTACCATATTCTGACCCGCTCAATGACCTATTTGCGATGTATCGTAGCGACGACATGTGGAAATACGTTCTGGATAGACCAATGGAACATGAACCAGGTCTCGAATGGGCATACAATTCAGGCGGTGTTGAACTCCTAGGAGGAATTCTTGAAAAGGCAACAGGGTATCGAGTTACTGATTTTGCAAGAGAGTTTCTTTTTGAGCCAATAGGAATAGACCACTTTAATTGGTGGCTTGTTCCTGCCAACGGCCAATATGGTGTGAGCGGCGGATTATACTTGACTCCTAGAGATATGGCGAGATTTGGGTACCTCTTCCTCAACAATGGTACTTGGAATGAAACTCAGGTCATCTCTTCAGAGTGGGTTGAGCATTCAACGCAAAATCTCTACGAAACAGGTTGGTATGGCTATGGCTATTTATGGTGGACACTCCCAGATACTGATTTCTATCAAGCAACGGGGCATTATGAGCAAAAGATCTATGTCATCCCAGAGCATGATATCGTTGTTGTATTCACTGGAGATGTCCAGGACGAGGACTATCATCCAACTGACTATTTCGTCATGAATTATGTGATTCCATCATTGGCTCAGAGAAGCGCGGACTATTCTCTCAGTGTTATCTTTGTAGGTTTCTTCATCATTCTTGCTATTCCAGCGATAGCTGCTTACTGGAAATATAGACAAACATGATTCAACGCTGATGAGGTTGTCAGAAAAAAAGAAGAAATG
This sequence comes from Thermoplasmata archaeon M9B2D, assembly GCA_002900555.1. The sequence goes on from MUGD01000157.1 coordinate 4,019, forward strand.
CTACGGGCAATCTTGTTGGTTGCCCGTGCATATGTTTGTTAAATAGAGTTGATTTCTATCAAGTATGGATTAGCGCCTGCGGCTTCCGCCGTAGCCACCGCCGCCACCTCTACGGTCACGACCACCATAGCCGCCACCGCCTCGTCGGTCTCCGCCGTAGCCACCGCCGCCACCATAGCCGCCACCGCCTCGCCGGTCTCCGCCATAGCCACCTCGGCCACCATAGCTTCTACGTGGACGGTCATCCTCATGCTCCTCAGCACTCATATCGTTCTCAAGGTTGACTTCCTCAATAGGGGTCTCAGCCTCTGAGAGCTCACCATACTTGCCAACATTAAGTCGCAGATTACCCCTGAAAAGACCAGTGTAACCATTTTTGAGTGTGTAGGTTGTTCCAGGTGTAGCGTTGTCAATTGCATCGTCCCAGAGTGGTACCTGGACGCTTCCTGTCGAATCAGCTACTGTGACATCAGCAACCCTGTGGGTTTCTCCATCGTTTCTGGAAGTAACTTCGCGGACTTCGCCCGCTTCTACCACCTTGAAAGTGATAGTAACATTCTTCATACGTGGCTTTAACTCAGCCACTGTAGCCTCAATAGGCTCTCTTTCTTCGTAACTCATTTTGGATCTCTCGCTAAAGCGATATGCAAGTAATTCAAAACTGGCGTGTTCTTCTGGGGATGTACGATGCGTGAAAAAACCCTCGACAAATCCTATGTAAGAAAGCGCTCCTCGCTTGGTGTACCTGCACAATTTTGTAAATAACTTATCCTT
>MUGD01000158.1 GCA_002900555.1 Thermoplasmata archaeon M9B2D
GGTATGGAAGACGGTTTCACCAAAATGTTTTCTTACCTCATTGGCGACCTGATGGGAAAGCGAATTCCTTGGATCGAACATAGTTAGCAAAATACCTTTTATAAAAAGATCAGGATTAAGAGAATTTTTGATCATAGAAATGGTCCGTGTCAGCATCCCAAGTCCCTCAAGTGCATAATACTCACATTGCACCGGAACAATCAGGGAATCGGCAGCGACAAGTGCATTCAATGTGAGAAGTCCAAGTGAAGGGGGGCAATCAATAAAAATATATTCATATTGTTCCTTAATATCATGAAGAGCATTGCAAAGGATGCGTTCTCGGTCATTTCTTTCAATGAGTTCAACCTCTGCAGCGAGAAGGTCAACCGTTGAGGGGATGATGCTTAAGCGAGATACTTCTGTTTTTATGATAGCTTCAGAAGCGGTGGCCCTTTCTGCATAAATATCGTAGATTGAGAAAGGGACTTCGTCTCTCTGGATGCTCAAACCGCTGGTCGAATTTCCCTGGGGGTCAGAATCAATTATGAGTATCTCTTTTTCACCGAGAGCAAGAGATGCTGATAGGTTTATTGCAGTAGTCGTCTTCCCGACACCGCCTTTCTGGTTTACGATAGCGATAATGTGTCCCATGATCAATGCAATGAGGGAAAGAAAGCGCCCCTCAGTGCGACAAACCTCCCGCCCGCAAAGGCCTCACAACTGATATTATAATTTACATTAAAAAATGAAATGTTCCACGTGGAACATTTCATCTAATGAATCGTCGAAAACCAGGTGAGCACAGCCAGGGTGGCGCTCACTACTTGTTCATACTCTTCAGAAGTTTTACCCCAAGGGGCGTGATCGAATAGCCCATTTTACGGTCTTTTGCAGTCAGATTAAGTGCCTTCAGTTTCTTCATGCTTTGTTTGACCCGATCGGGTGAGCTTTTTAATGCCTTTTCCATGGCTTCGGGGGTGACGTATTCCTTTTTCTTGAGAAGTTCAAGAATTTTAACAGCCCACTGTTTTTTGCCTTTTTGCTCAAGCTTGAGAAGCTTTTCCTTGATGTCAAAGAGCTCCGAATCTTTTACATCGCCCATGGCTTTTTTGTAATTCTCGATATCTTCCCCAATATATTCAAATTCAATACGAACAGCCCTCTCGATCTTGAAATCGACATCCCTTCGCGCGATGTGTTGAAAATCTTCCTGGAATTCTTCAGCGTTCTTATATCCGCATCGTCTTATTTCTTCAGTCGAAATAGCAGCCATTTTCTTAAAATCTACATCAAGAACTTTGATCAGGCCAAGATTATAAGCCCTGTAAATCTTTCCCCTGAGCACCCTGAGGGTGTCCCAGGCACGAAAAGTAAGGGTAATTTTCCCTTCTTTTATAGCATCATGGTATTTTTTGGTGAACGTGATCATCCCTTCCTCCGGTTCAGTCTATTTAAATACTAGTATAACCGATACAGATCAGATAATAAAGATAAAAATGCGTAAATGGTATAATTCATAATGGCCAATTTTGATCTGGTAAGCAATTTTCTCCCCAAAGGAGACCAGCCCAAAGCAATAGATAATATTCTGAACGATCTGGGAAGGGGGAAAAAACATAATGTTTTACTCGGAGTTACTGGATCAGGAAAGACATTTACCATGGCAAACGTAATCGCAAGTCTCAAAAATGTGCCGACGCTTATTATTGCTCATAATAAGACCCTCGCGGCGCAGCTTTATGGTGAATTTAAGGAATTGTTCCCTCAGAATGCGGTCGAATTCTTTGTCAGCTATTATGATTATTACCAGCCAGAGGCCTATATTCCCACAACTGATACTTATATTGATAAAGATGCAATGATCAACGAAGATATAGACAGGATGCGTCACTCTGCCACCATGTCGGTCCTCGAAAGAAGGGACGTAATAGTAGTCGCATCCGTATCATGCATTTATGGCATCGGTTCCCCTGATGATTATAGGGAAATGCATCTCAACATTTCTATAGGAGATCAAATAGAGTTGGAGACATTTCTTCAAAGGCTTGTTTCGATACAATACGAAAGAACTGACGGAGAGCTAAAAAGGGGGCAATTCAGAGTTCGTGGAGATATCGTTGACATTTTTCCGGCTAATTTTCAGGATAAAATAGTTAGAATCGAGTTTTTTGGGAATGAAATAGATAGAATATATAATTTAGACCCCTTGTTGGGGGACATTTTTAGTAATTATGACCATTTTTCTCTTTATCCTAATAGTCATTGGATCACACCGCGTGATCGTCTGGAGACAGCAATTAAATCGATTAAGGAAGAACTGAGAGAAAGAATTTTATATTTTGAACAGGAAGAGAAAAAAATAGAAGCACAAAGAATAGAACAGAGAACCCTGTTCGATCTGGAGATGCTTTCGCAGTTTGGCTATTGTCATGGAATAGAAAACTATTCACGACATTTAAGCGGAAGGATGCAAGGCGAGCCTCCGTACTGTTTGATAGATTATTTCCCAGAAGATTTTCTCATCGTTGTTGACGAATCACATGTGACGATCCCGCAGATACGAGGCATGTATGAGGGCGACAGATCGCGGAAGCAGACTCTCATAGATTTTGGATTTCGTCTCCCTTCAGCATTGGATAACAGACCATTGAAGTATGATGAGTTCGAATCACGCATTAATCATATAGTGTATGTGTCTGCCACCCCGGGGCATTATGAGGTGGGGAAAGCGGACGGACGTGTCGTTGAGCAGATCATAAGGCCAACGGGACTTATGGATCCCGAGATCATAGTACGTCCCGCGAAACAGCAGATCGAGGACCTGCTCGGCGCGATCAGAAGAAGAGAAGAACGGGATGAAAGAGTTCTGGTAACGGCGCTTACAAAGAGAATGGCAGAGGACATCACCGATTATTATCTTGAACTTGGCATCAGGGCAAAGTACCTGCACTCAGATGTCCACACGCTTGATCGCATTGAGATCATCAGGGATCTTCGACTTGGTCACTTTGATGTTCTGGTGGGGGTAAACCTTCTTAGAGAAGGACTGGATCTTCCCGAGGTATCACTTGTGGCAGTGCTTGATGCGGACAAGGAAGGATTTCTCAGGTCAGAGAGGTCCCTCATACAGACAGCAGGAAGGGCAGCGAGAAATATTAACGGGGAAGTCATCTTCTATGCGGACAGGGTTACTGAATCGATGAGGAGTGCCATTGAAGAGACGAAGCGGAGAAGAAAGATTCAACTCAGATATAACGAACGAAACGAGATTACTCCGGAAACGGTAAGAAGCAATATCAAGGATATACTTGCCACTATCTATGAATCTGACTACGTGGAAGTGCCATCACTACAGGAAAAGAGAGAGGAATATCGCGCTGATGAGATAACAATCCGGAGGCTGGAGAAAGAGATGAGAGAGTCAGCAGACAGGCTGGACTTCGAAAAAGCAGCCCTGCTCAGGGACAAGATTAAGGAGTTGAAGAAAGTACTCCTTGAGATGTAAGCTGCCGATATCTTTCTCTGGTTAAAGAACAAACATGGTCATAGCTGAAGCTGAATAAGGATCACAAGTTTTTATCAGCAACCGATTATGACCTGTCGTTTATCCAGCTTGATCCCTTTGACCTCTTCACTCTCCCCTTCGCCTTCGACATAAATTCTCACCCTGGATCCAGTCTTGATCGAGGAAAGGTCCACTTTGGGTCCAACCCGCATTTTAAATGTATCAACGGTTCCTTCAGGACTAAAGAGCAACGTGTGATTCTCCTGATCTATTCCTTTAATCGTCCCCCTTCTCATATCTCCTGCAAGAGCCAGCGAAACAAGAGATAAAGAGAAACACAGAATGACGGACACGACGACAAGTCTTTTCATTGACAATGCCTCCTCTGATTTCCCTTATTGTAATAAAGAAATCTCCATTTCTTCAAACTTACAATTTATAAGAAGAAAAAGAAAGGAACATCTATTGCTTTCCGCTGATTATGTTCATAAAACGCAAAGGGAAATAAGTTCTGAAGAGAGTTCACGCCATGCAGCAAAGATCAAGAAGAGAGCCGGAAACGATAATCAATGATACATTAAAATCTAAAGTGCTTGCATCATTTCAGCGGATAGTGAATATTCAAAACACTTTTCTACTACAAGGTCTTTACCTTTTGTTGCGCTTACAGAGGTTTTTTGTTTGTAACACTCAATCTTGTTTTCGTCGGGCTTAAATTCAATCACAATTCTGAAATTAAGACTGACCGGTTTCTTGTCCCAGGCCCTGTCAGACCATCTAATCGTATCAGCGCACGCCGCATCAAACTTTCCTTTCTTTTTCAGGTCCGCCAGTATCGTCTCCGTCTTAAAGCTGGAATAGCAGCAATAATATTCCCCATCTTTACCACACTGCATTTCCTGTTTAAAATCATCTATCAAATCTACCAGGTCATCTCGATATTTTTTTGCTTTTGCCCGCAGCGCCTCCTCTTCTTTCTTCTTCAAAGCTTCTTCCCATTTATTGATTATTTTCTCCCCTTTAAAATCAGCAACAAGCTTGACCGTTTCGTGTTTTATGATCTGGAATGTTCCTTTCAGTACTTTCCCGTGGTAACGAAACTCGACGTCATATTTCCCCGGGTCCATATCTCTGTACCCGATGGGAGCATGTTTTCTCATCTCACCATTTATATAGACTTCAGCGCCAGTAGGAATACTTGCGAGCTGCACATTCCCACCATTTTTTTTCACGACGGGCTTTTCCTCCACCTTGGGAGGTTCAGGGGGCGGCGACTTT
>MUGD01000159.1 GCA_002900555.1 Thermoplasmata archaeon M9B2D
TGGCCAAGAATCTCAATGTTCCTGCAGTTATGGTCATGTATCCTCAACATGTGTTTTCATCTGAAGAAGGCATTTTCGAGTATTACAAGGCACTTTTGAATGAATCAAAAGGATTGAGTGTTGTTCTCTATAAACGAGGACCATTGCTATCTGATGCAGTATTGACAAGGCTGCTTGAATATGAAAACTTAGTTGGAGTGAAGTATGCCTTTGGCCGTATTGTTGATTTCTCACAGACTGTTCAGAAGTTAGGTCATAAGATAATATGGTCTTGCGGCACAGCTGAAAGGTTCGCTCCATTCTATTGGTTGGCAGGTGCAGAAGCGTTTACAAGCGGTCTGGGTAATTTTGCTCCAAAAATAACAAAACAGATGTACACTGCACTGCAAACAAAAAACTATACCGCTGCGATGCTGGTTCAGGAGCAAATAAGCCCTCTTGAGTTCTTGCGAGAAGGACACGGAACTGTGGATAATGTTCCTGTAGTAAAAGCTGCAATGGATTATGTTGGATTAACCGGAGGGCTTTGTCGTCCTCCAATTCGTAAATTGAGTGAATTAGAGAGAAAGTCTGTCATTGATGTTATCAAAGATTGGGCTATTTGATTGAGCTTAGACTGTACTCGTTCTTACCTCAAGTTCGTAAGAACAAAACGGGCACCGAGCCTCGCCAGGTCCTATCCACTCCAAACTGTGAATCTCAATGTTGTGATGGCATTCAGGGCATTCTATTGGTATTCGAATCACTTGCCACTGGATTTGTCTATATGCATCCTGATATCCAGTCACAAACGCCCATACAAGAACCCCTGGACCGACTGAGACCAAGACAATTCCAAGAGAAAGGTAGATAGTCCATACTGTCCAATCGAAATCCAATGTGAAATTGATAATCATTATCATGGACATTGTGAAAAGGTATCCCCCCACTAGTGTCATTACTAGTCCTACAACAAGTGTACCTTTTCTCATTCACATCCCTCTGCACTTTCCTATTTTATTGGAATATTATTTCCGTTAATGAACACTTTCTCTACCCTGCTGTAGAATTCAAATGGATCTCCGGTCCAGATGACAATGTCTGCATCTTTACCTTCTTCAAAGGAGCCAACCCTTTTATCAACTCCCAGAATCTCTGCAGGATGAATTGTGACACACTTCAATGCGTCTTCTCGATCCATTCCCTCCTTGATGGCATACATTGGCAAAAGCGGAAAATAGTTCATAGGAGTTAGTGAATCTGTCTGAAGCGCTACCTTCACCCCTGCCTTGTTCAGTTCAATAGCTGTCTTGAAACCCCTGTCTCTTGTTTCTGGTTTACTCACCCAGAATAGAGTTGGGCCTACTACTGCTGGGAACTTCGATCTAGCAATGAATTTCGCAATCTTATGTCCCTCGGTGCAATGAATTAATACCACTCTGATGTTGAACTCATTTGCAATCCGAATTACCGTGGCTATATCATCAGCTCTATGTGCATGTGCATGTATTGGAATTTCACGTCTGAGAACCTTTACGATTGTTTCTAGTCCGAGGTCTCGTTTTGGTGGGTTGGGTGGATTTTCTCCTTTATCGACAGCATCCTTAGCTTTTGCTAAATATGACTCTAATTCAATGATGTGATTCTGGCCATCGACTAACGCTTTCCTGAGAACAGCCGCTACTCCCATCCTCGTGGACGGTGCTCGTTTTTCAGTTCCATGTACTCTCTTAGGATTTTCACCAAATGCGACCTTCATTCCAGATGGTGCCATTAGTATCATTTCATCAACAACACCCGAACCAATTGGCTTTACTACAAATGCCTCACCAGAGATGACATTTGCTGAACCCGGTCCTGTATTAATGCAAGTCACACCACCTTTGATTACCTCTGTAAGAGATGGCTCATCAGGATTGAATCCATCTATACCTCTCATATCTGGTGTAACTGGATTTGTCATCTCATTTCCATCTGTCCCAGCCCAGCCAATCGAACCATCAAATAGACCCTGATGTGTATGTGCATCTATGAAACCTGGGACAACATACCCGCCTTTTGCGTCAAATACCTTGGTCCCCTTTGGTATTTCTACAGAAGTGCCTATCGATCGTATTTTATCATCAAACAACAATGTTCCACTATCGATTTTTCCATTCACTGGACAGAGAATTGTGGCATTGATTATTGCCTTCATTGCGTAACCTCGAATATCAAATCAAGAGTAAGCTGGACAAAAGTCTTCTTGTAGAACTACTTCTAATATCTCTCCAATGTATCAGTTGCCACTATCGTCCTCTCTCCAGAGCCCTTTGCGGTCCATAAAGAACGCGATTGCCATGACAATGAATGGACTACTTCCAATCAATATGACCAGAGGCGAAATCGAAAAAGAACTACTAATTGTGGAGTTCAGTCCTAAGGAAGGAAAAATCCACTTTCTAAGGATATACTCTACTTGCACTGTAGGATCAATTGTCACAGCTGTGACCACGACAACGAGGTCATACTTTGGAACAACTATGATACTTTGATAACCCCAACCTAATGCATAAAATGCACCTAACTCTGAAAGAACCCACCATTGATATGAATAGCCTAAAGTTTCATCAACATGAACTTGCGAGGTTGTCGTCATCCCTACCCAATCTTGAGGGATTAATTGAACACCATCCCATAGGCCATCCTTTATGTAGAGATAACCAATCTTTGCCATATCTAATGGTTTCATTTTCAATCCCGACGCACCACTATAAACTCCTTGAGGATCTTGAATCCACTCAAATTCTGTAATACCAAGATACTGGAATAAATAAGCAACCGCGAATTCCAGCGTGGTATTATGAGTTCGTTCTTGTATTATTGCTGATAGGATATGAGATGCACCAGAATTGTAAAGAAATATTGAACCTGGTTCTGCAGCCATTGGCTTATCTAAGACATATTTGACCCAGTCTTCTGAATGAACCATTTTGTTGTAATCATTTATCACGTTGCCATGTTGTTCTTCATTCCAATCTAGTCCCGATGTCATCTCTAGGAGATTCTGAATAGTAATCTTATCTTTTTTCTCGCTGGGATTGGTGAATTCCCTTTCGGGAAAGTAATCGAGGACTGAGGTGTTGATTGACTCTAGATAGCCCAAACGCAATGCTATACCAATAAGAGTTGATATAATGCTCTTGGTGCATGAAAAGAGATGGTGAGTGTCATTTGGTCCAAATGTAGATGGGTACTCTTCAAAGACAACCCATCCATTTCTAATTACTAGCAGGCTATCAATCTGAATCTCATTTGTTGCATAAAACTCGATCATTGAATCGAGATATGCAGAATTCATACCTTGTTCTTCAGGCGTCGTCTTACTCCATTCGCTTGTGGGCCATGGTGCAGTATCATTTACTTCCCCAATATTAGGGGGCATGGCAAATATACCGTATGTTGGCTGAATTATCAATAATAGAAATACGAAAACACCTAGGATTCTATCCAATACCAACACAGCTAGTATTTGTTTACCTTCTCTAATTTATCTGCCTCAATAAGCAATTTTGCATCCTTTTTACCAAACATCACTTATCTCCAGCATGAAACGAAGTGCCCTGGTGAAACTTCTCTAAGTTCAGGCTCTTCATCACCACACTCCAATCCAATCTCTTGACATCTTGGTTTGAAACGACACCCAGGCGGCAGATCTACCGGTGTCGGGGTTTCCCCAGGGAGCATTATTCTTTGTCTCTCCTCATCAGGACTTGGGATAGGCACATTTGATACTAATGCTCTAGTGTAGGGGTGTACTGGATTCTGTATCACATCTTCCATTGGACCCATCTCAGCTATTCGCCCAAGATACATTACAATGATTTGATTTCCAATATACCTTGCTTGGGCTAAATCGTGAGTGATGAAGATATATGTTAGACCGTACTCTCGTTTGAGGTCTTCCATCAGATTCATGATTTCAGTTCTGATACTGGCATCTAGCATTGATACAGGTTCATCCGCAATGACTAAGTCTGGCTTTAGAATGAGCGATCGAGCTATACATACTCGTTGTAACTGCCCTCCACTCAGTTCATGAGTGTATCTTCCAGCGAAGTCATCCGAGGGGATAAGTCTGACATCTTCCAGAACTTTAAGAACCCTCTTCTCTAGCTCATCCTCATCCTCAACCAAATTGTGTATTGAAAGCGCTTCGCCGACAAGTGTTCGTATCTGCAATCTTGGATCCAGAACCTCGTAAGGATTCTGAAATATGAGTTGCATCTTAAGTCTCAATTGTCTCATTTCCTCGCGATTCTTCGTCAAGACATCCTCGCCTTTATAGAAGATACTGCCACCAGTTGGTTCAATCAATCTCAAGATAGTACGCGCAAGAGTTGTCTTACCACAACCTGATTCACCAACAATGCAGAGAGAATCTCCCGGTGCAATACTGAAGCTGACCTTATCCACAGCTTTCACGTATCTCCCCTTTCTGAAGAATGAAAAGACACCAGATCTTACTGGGAACCATTTCTGTAAATCATGAACTTCAAGGATATTTCCTGCAGTACTCATCGTATTAATCCTCCAAGTTTAGCTCTCCAGCAAAGTGGCATCTTACATAATGCCCCGGACTAATCTCTCTATATTCTGGCTCATCAGTCTTGCAGACATCCTCCGCAAATGGGCATCGCGGATGGAACTTGCAGCCTGAAGGCGGATTCAAAAGATTAGGAGGTGTTCCTGGTATAAATTCAAGGCGTTTCTTCGGACCAGAGATACTTGGGAATGCACCTATAGCATACATAATAGCAGTACTATGGCAGTTTTCCGCAACCACGGACAGATCATGAGTTATGAAGAGCACGCCAAGATCATACTTTTTCTGCAACTTTCGCAGGAGGTCTAGTATTTTATTTTGTACAATAACATCGAGTGCAGTTACAGGTTCATCCGCGATTATTAACTTTGGATCGCAGGACAGCGCTTGTGCGATAATTGCCCGTTGAAGCATCCCTCCGCTAAACTCATGAGGATAATCCCGCATCCGTGATGGTTCAAGACCGACTTCATTGAATAGAGCTCCAACAGTTTTCACTGCTTCCTCTTCAGTGATTTCTTCTTTTTCCATCATGACTTCAGTGATTTGATCGACAATCCGGATCACTGGATTAAATGCATTCATCGCATATTGAAAGACGATGGAAGCGCTTCTCCAACGCAATTGTCGCATTTCTTCCTCTGTTTTTGATACTAACTCATCCCCATCAAGGTGGATGCTTCCGCCGATTATTTTTCCATTCTCTGGCAGAATCCTCATTATACTATATGCAGTGGTTGTTTTCCCACAACCTGATTCTCCTGCCACTCCAAGTGTTTCCTGCTTATCAATAGTAAAGGAGACATTTTCGACGGCTCGAACAGGATCTTTCCCCAAATAATAATGGGTTGAGAGGTTGCTGACTTCAAGCATTGGCATTCTATCCCCTCCTCCCCCGTAGCCTTGGATTCACAACCTTGTCAGACGCATGACTAACGAACGCAAATCCCACTGTTGTCAGCATTATCATTAATCCTGGCGGTATGATCCACCACCACATCTCATTTACAAGAGCCGCTTTTCGAGATGCCCAATACAGTATAATCCCCCAACTTGGCTGGCCATGAATTGGCATGAATCCAAGAAATGAGATGCCCGCTTCGCTCAGAATTGACCCCACAACTCCAATTATCACGTTTGCCAGTATCAGAGGAAGTGTGTTTGGCATAATATGGCGAAACAGGATGTAATTGTCAGAGGCTCCAATTGCGTGAGCTGCTTCAGTTAGAGGGCGCTCTTTAAGACTCAATGCTTCACTTCTAACCATCCTTGCAGTGCCTGTCCATCCGAGAATTGCGATAACGATGATAACATTCTGAAGTCCCTGACCGAAGATCATGAGAAATATCAGCATCAGAGGCAGTGTTGGAAGACAGAGAAACAAGTCTGTGATTCGCATTAGGACAGAGTCCAGAAAACCACCATAATATCCTGAAAGAAGGCCAACTAAAGTTCCAATAACAACTGCTACTATACTCGCAGTGAAGCCGACAAGAAGCGATACCTGTGATCCCCAAATAACTCGACTAAAGATATCTGAGCCATCATGATTAGTGCCAAATGGATGCTGCAAACTTGGTGGCAAAAACCAGTCAGCTTGATCTAATGAAACATATGTCCAGTGATAAGGTGCAATCCAAGGAGCAAATACTGCTAGGACAATAATGCCGCAAATAAGGAAAAATCCAAAGAGCCCAAGCTTATCATGAACAAACTCCATCCAGAATGTTTCAATGCCCTTTCTCATGCCCCACACAATCATAACCATTCTCGGAATGAATATGTATAATGGAATCACAATGAATGCTGCCCCTGCCCCGATCCACGCAAATCCATGAAGTAGTCCACTAACTGAGGCAGTCATTATGGATGGCAGCAAGTTAACACCCACATAGTCAACTGTTAGGAATGACTCTAACAACATCCAAACAAGAACTACTCCTATCACGGAAGTATGATAGAGTGTCATCTTACTAACATTCCATTCAACCAACTGAGGCGGATCCCAGAGAAAGAAGATGAAAGCTGCAATGATTGCCATTCCGATATTAAAAGCCATCATTAAGAGCAGTACGATGGATATTTTTAGAACAATAAGGACAATTTCAGCAGGTTTCTTCTCATACAGCGGTTTTCCTAGAAATCCAATCCATAGTGTCATAATCAATATGATTAATCCAAGAGCTCTAACTGTTGTTGTAAACCCAACCGTAGTAGGAATATCAAATCCAATAACGGACAAAGATAACCAGTCCATTAAGGCAGATATTCCTGCATCTGTTCCATAAATTATCAGCATTGAAAGAATAATGAAGCTAGCCAGAGAAATGATATTTACGTGGAGTGGTTTTCCTTCAATAGCAAGTTTCTGCTTGATTGATTTCTTTTCTCTATCTTTTGAATCTATATCTATTGAAACCTGTTCAGTCATTATGAATCATACTCCTAATAACGAATTCTTGGGTCAAGATACAGATACAGAAGATCTGCTACAAAATTAGCTAGCACTGTTATCGTTGCGAGGAACAGAAAGAGTCCTTGGAGGACTGGATAATCATTAGTCAATACTGCGTTATATGTCAACAAACCTAAGCCTTCCCAACTAAAGACAAATTCTGTTATAGTCGCACCACTAATCAGGTATGGGATATTCGTAGCTATTACGCTCACCATTGGAAGCATTGCATTCCTCATGGCATGCTTGTATAGAATCGTTTTTTCTTTCAGACCTTTTGCTTTGGCAGCCAACATGAAATCCTGAGTAAATACATCCAAGACTGAATCTCTCATGATAAGATAAAATCCGCCAATGAAAGATAGTGTAAGGACTATAGTTGGTGCAATCATATGCCATCCATAATCGACCAAATATTCCAAGAAGTTAGCGTGTCGAAGACCACGGGTTATTGTTCCTGCAATAGGTATTAAGTCAAAATAGAATCCAAAGAACAAAATAAGAAGCAAGCCAATCCAAAATACAGGGATGCTGTATGCAACTAGAAAGAAGACGGTGGAGCCAGTATCAGTCTTGGAACCTCTACGAGATGCCGCGATAACTCCAGCAACCATACCAATTGCAATTGATAGAACCAATGCTGCGTCAAAAATCGTAAACAATACATCTTCCCCAAAATGTGAAAACGATTCTCCAAAGTCACCTCTAAATATGTTCACGATATAAATCACAAACTGGTTAAAGAGGGGTAAATCAAGCCCAAATCGAGCTGCAATTGCTTGCCTTACCTCAAGGGGCATGTGATCAGAAATTAATGATCCTCGCGGGTCTCCGGGCATTATTCTGAAAATAAAGAAATTAACCACTACAATTAGAAACCAGATGAGAATAGTTTGACCAATCCTCTTCAGTATATACTGTCCAGGCTTACTCCTCTCTTTATCAGTCATTGGACATTCCCCGACTCATGATGCAGCAGACTCTAGCTTTCCATTGATTAAAGGCTATCGAATTCAGTAGGAAATGCATGAAAATCAAAAAAAGAGAAAAGGGTAGTGACTACCCTTTACTTCTTCCGTAGTAGAACATACGAGATGAGCACACCTACAACAAGTGCGCCTGCGCCAATTCCAATTATTAAGACGATGTCAATTCCGCCTGATGGTGGTGCTACACCTGGGAATTCTCTTACGCCATCATTGTCGATGTCGAGATATCCTGCATCATCGAGTATATCGTTTGCAAGGTCAACATCCTCAACAAAGGCTCCGTCAGGACTGTAGTAAGACGGGAAGAAGGCAGCGGGTATTGTGCTATTTGTAATAGTTCCAAAACCAAGTCTACCAACGTTTACCAAGTACTGTCGATCCATTGCTAGGCTAATTGCCCTTCTGACATCGATATCATCTAATCCTGGAATGGTCATGTTAAAGCCAAGATAATAGTCCCACTGAGAAGCGACACCTGTGATGAGGTCGAGTTCAGGTGCGTTGAGAATAGTGTTAACGTAGGCACCAAACACTTCATAGCGTTCAGTATCTGCATCACCATTTCGCATTGCAAGAATTCGCGCATCTTGTCCTGCAACCACGTCGATTCTTAGATCAGTTATGCTTGGTAGTTGACCAATGTACGGATTAGTTGGACCCCACCAGTTAGCATAGCGGTCCATCTCAGTGTATTCA
>MUGD01000024.1 GCA_002900555.1 Thermoplasmata archaeon M9B2D
CAACATCCTTGGTACGGACCCGACCGTGGACGACTCCAAACTCGATCCTGACAACGACGGCATCCCGACCGCATGGGAGTGGAAATGGGACTATGACCCTTTCACCTGGGATGACCATGAACGACTCGACCCTGACCTTGATGGCCTCTCCAACATCGAGGAATACCAGATGGAGAAATGGTTTGCCAACCCATTCATTCAGAATATTTATTACGAGGTCGATGTCATGGAGCAGGGTGGACTGTTCGACCCGCCACACTACCTCTATGAAGAAAGCAAGCAAGGAGTCATCGAGCGATTTGCAGAGCATAACATCAAATGCTTTTTTGATGATGGGTGGCCAGATACCCCAGCAAACGGCGGTGGGCAGCTTGTACCACATTATGAGAAGGTATCCTTTGATTCTGGGATGATGCTGCGATTTTACAACAGTTACTTCCCTGATGAGCGAAAAGGGATTTTCCGGTACCTGGTCATCGGTCATGGTGGCGGCTTTGCGTCCCCCTCAAAAAATAACATGCCGGATACCGTAGAAATCTCGTACTTGCCCTCGATGTTCTACAAACCAGCGCTACAACTCTTTAATTTTGCGTTAATGGGTCTTGTGCCGACACAGCGGGGAAAACGGATTGCGGTTGGGTCATTAATATTACATGAAACCACTCATACCTGTAGCATCAGTCGGCAAACCTGTGAATTTGAAGGCATTGATAATATCAGCTATGGATTCTATCTTTTTCCCAATAAACAGTATAAGGCGACCTGGGGGCAATACCATAGTATCATGAACTACATGTATACCAACGGTCTGAAAACATTTGACCTCTCTTCCGGTGAGAATGGTCCACCGTATGATCAAGACGACTGGGGAATGATGTTTGTCGGGCATTTCCAGTATAACATGAATTTTTTTCCAGAATCAAACGGTGGGAACTCAGCCGTACAGAGCGAATGGATAGTCCCCGAGTATAGGTATGATGCGAATCTGACCAAGCAGTTTATAGACTTGGTTGGCGGGTATTCGCCGATTGATCCGGTCAAGGTGAACTGGTCTGTCTACAAAGCAAATGAGAACAGGGATCAGCCCTTTGCACGGGAAATAAAGGTTTTTGCTCAGCCTAAGATAAAAACGACACGGCAATGGGTTTTATTTGCCGAGGGGGTTGTCGATGCACAAGGGATGTTGCAGTTTTACTCATATGCTGACGTCGTAGAAGAGGTCATCGGATGAACTGGTTTTTGCATTAGTTTTTTTTTTTTTTTATGACCCTTAAGCGTATGTTATGGATTTTGGTTGTGGTTATCAGGTTATAGGTCGGTTTTCCCCCTTTAACCCCTCGAAAAAGCGAAAGTAATATAAACCATAATTAACAATTGTTAATCAAGGACGTGGAACTATGAGGAAGTATCGTATTCATTCTCATTACTTATGTCTCCCTAACTACATACTTTTCTCATTTTTACGTCCACTTTCTTTCCCAATTCCACCACATGCGAAAGGAAATAGTCCCTAAGAATGCGAGGTGGTGCTCTCTGCATTCTTTTTCCCGCTATCTTTTTTTTTAAAAAAACAGCAACTGTTTCGGAAATGGCTTCTAACGCATAAATTTAAATAAATATTAATAATTTTATTATTATGTTCAAAAAGTCAAGAACGACGAATATCGTTTCGTTATGGGCGCTCTTTCTGATTTTCATGTCTATATTATCTGTATTAGTCATGACCCAGACCGCTGCTCAGACAATACAACCTCCCAACACCCGGGCCACCTCCCCGGACATTATTGAAATGATACAACAGGTCAATAGCTCTGTTCTAAAAAGACATGTACAGACCATTCAAGACATTGGCCCGCATAAAACAGGGTCAGAAGCCCTTGAACGTGTTGCAGCATATATTTACAACGAATTAACATCGATTCAGTTGCCTGTCGAATATTGGGAATGGAGCACTACGAAACTTTCTGGGAAGAATATTGTCGCGACGTTACAAGGAGAAGGCACGGCAGATGGTATTGTTATCGTATGTGCTCATTATGATTCGATTGAGATCTCACCAGGTGCCGATGATGATGCATCGGGTGTTGCCATTGTGTTACAGCTTGCAGAAATCATGAGCAAGTATGTTTTTAATTCGACCATTACGTTCATACTATTCTCAGGAGAAGAACAAGGGAAGTTTGGCAGCAGCGCGTATGCAAAAGCAGCGAAAACAAACGGAGATAATATTGTCGGTGTGCTTGCTTTAGATAAGGTCGGGTACGCGAATACCGCTGATGAAGGAAGCAAGGTGGTGCATCATTCCAATAGTGAGTCGGATTGGATGGTCGATATCAGCAGTGAAATGGCACAGACCTATCAACAGTATATCGGCCTTGAGGTCCTCCGCTGGTCACAGGACCCAGCAAGTGATCATGTCTCCTTTGTAGAACAAGGATTCCATGGAACGGATTTTGTCAGATATGCAATCAATCCGTTCTATCATACAAGCGAAGATACCCTTGAACATATGAACATCACCTACCTCACAAAGGTCTGTAACCTCACGCTTGCAACGATCTCAACGATAGCTGGATTAAATCCATTTCTCACAAACGATGATTTACATATCGTGATTCATGGTACGTTTTTATCCAGACCAGCTCAATTGTATATCCTTATTGAAAACAAAGGCTATGAACAGGATACTGCGAATGTCTCAATCTCCATCCGTCTCAAGCATATACTACGGGACCTGTATGTTGTAACAAAAAAAGAACATTACGAGGTCCTATGTAACTGGAGTGTTACAAAGGAAATTAAGGAAAGATGGGAGTTTTTCGTAGACGGACATACATTCACGCGGGGACTGTGCATCCTTGAGGTTGTCGTCCAAGGAATCAATGATGACGTGTATTTATATCAGCGGAAGGTGACGTATGGGTGTATTATTCATTATATCAATGTCCGATTGCTACCTCGATGGTGAGAAATGAAACAGTCATGCGTATTTCTAGTTTAGAAGGCTAGTCAACGAAGGTACCAGCATGATTCCTCTTGTAGGTATTCTGCATAGGGTTTTATTACTGTCTTACCCAGACCTCCACATAGTTGTTTTCAGTAAAGGTAAGCGTAAGGGTGTTATCGTTGTTTGAAAATACATAGTCATAGGTGGATGATAAGGAAATACTTTCTATATTGATGACTAATTGTCCATCTTTTATCTCCCATGTGCCAGCATAGTTCCAAAAGATACAGGAACCATTTGAAAATAAACTCATTGTTAGAAAATAACTTTGTGTTGTATTCAGCCATGTTCCTATGAATCTCTCCTTTTCGGAATGTACTGTGTTAGGTTCTTGGTTGCATCCACTTAGTATCAGGCATATGATCAAGACCAGACTGCCAATGACGATTAGATTTCGTCTCATATGGTGTTGTCTCCATTCTTTGGTTTTATAACAAGTTCTTACTTAAAAGTATATCCGTATTTATTTGACTAAAAGGTATGGGTATATATGGGTTGATCCAAATATAATAAAAAAATATTTATACAATGAAAGATAAAATAATATGGGGGAGTCAAGAGAGATAAGTTCGTTTAATCCTCGCCAGTATTTTCCGCATAGCGCCTTCCTCATTTCCTTTGAATCAAGGCTCCCCCGTTTCCCCCGTTGAGGGGCAGGTGAAAGGTGTTATAGATCTATAATTTTTTTATACACAGTCAAATGACGATCCAGATGCTTTGCACTTCCATAGGGGTTTGTTGTATAAAAATCCCCTGTCCGGGGGTTATTATTCCTGTTCCATCCATACGAGACAGATCCTTCGAATCAAGAAAATGTTACCCTGGCGTTAACTATCATCAGGTCCGAGATAAAATCGCCAGATAATCTCCTCGTACAAATCAAGTAACTCTTTGTCTTCCTGTTTTTTCATTAATCTTTCTTCTTTTAATGATTCCAACCACTTCACTATCGTCCTCTCCGTTCTTTCTCGTATGTATTTTTGTTTTTCAGGTTATAATAAGCTTTCGTGGAAGAATATCAAAGCGAGAAACAGTCGATTCATGGTAGACCGTGTATCCTACGTTCCAATAAATTTTATGAATCGGACCAATAGTTTTTAGAAAAGAAATATCTGCAGGTGCGGATCGTTTGCATAGGTTTTTCTTTTATGATACGTCCTCTTTTTTTGTTAGCGGCGCTTTGCTTTAAATGTATTTTGAAAGAATATTTTTGCTTTTATCTATCTTGGTTATGATTCGATAAGCAAGACCAGGAACAGAATGGCGTTTAGATTTGAACGGGCGTCAGCGATCCCAAAGATCGTGTCGGATTTCACACGATGTCGTATAGAGAGTTCTGTTTTGAAATAATATGAATGGTTTGTGGAAAGCGTTACGGGCATGATGAGGATGCATAACTTACGAACCCATCGTTTAAATGTCGAGAACCCATGGTATACTGTTCTTGTCGCAGATCCAGCTGATTCGTTCGTCTCGTTGGTATACAGGTGACCACTTAAGGTTATACGTGATTCTGTTTCGCTCTGAGATCCTTTTGTCGTCGTCGCGGCTGCACCGTTTAAGAGAAAAAACATCACCATCATAGCATCGCCAGAGTTCTCTGTTTTTACAGTCCCTTCTTCTGGTCCGGTGAGAAACGCCCATGCCTGTACATCTGCCGTGCAGTCTAGGCCTTCCGCATGTGTTTCACCTTTTAGGTATAATTCACCAAACCTATGGTTGGCGTCCCATTCCGCGTCATGGTATGAATTTTCCCCGGACCCTGTATGGTTTTTCCCACCACCACTTGAGTTAAAGGGTGGTATGAAGTAATTGATGGTTGCTGCTCTGATACCGTCATCGGTGATTTGGTAGGTTGCTTGGACCGTGGTCTTGTTGGTATGAATCGCGTTGACTGATGTGTCATGAATGCCTGCCATGGCAGGTCCTGTGGTTTCTAAGACGACAGGAGTGATGATCCCAAGCGGGAGTATCGCAAGGAGTAGTACTGTGGTCAACAGAGCGTCTCGCATCGTTCATATCTCCCCTGTGTAA
Organism: Thermoplasmata archaeon M9B2D; assembly: GCA_002900555.1. Next base: position 5,042 of record MUGD01000024.1, read on the forward strand.
AAACAGGTTAGTTATAATTATATATTAATTTTATATAAATGTTTGGAAACAATACATGTCCAAGACGCACATCATGGACACGGTTATATGAATTCCTTCATGGTGAGGATATTTGGGTTTCGAATATAGTTTTCCCGCACTGTGTACAGAATCTGGCTGATATGCACCAGTTGCTTACCAGGGAATTTCAGCATCATTGTTTCAGAAAATTTTTTCGCATCTCGAATATCCTTTGCGGTAAAAATCAGCACCCAATCGTATTCACCATGGATAAAGTACGAACTTATGACCGTCACTCCTAAGTCCTTTTTTACAGCAGCAAGAAGATTCTGAACAATCTCATCGATGTCGTTTTGGTTATGCTGCGTTTTTGTACGCTTCACAAACAACATGAATTTTTCAAGATCTTGCTTTTCATTGTCAAGAGCAACGGAATACCCCCAGATTTTTTGGTCCGTCTCCAGTTGCTTGATGATTCTCCACGCTTTCTGTCGCGAGAACCCACAGTGTTTTGCAATCGTTTCTATGTTTTCTTTTGAGTTTTTCATAAGTTCGGATAGGACCTTTTTTTCATCCTCTTCTCTGTGATCTTTCCTACTTTGCCTCATAATTCTCATCCAACAAACCAAATAAAAAAAAACAGTGGTGGCTTTAAAAACATATCCGTTGGAACAATGATAGTGTGACATGGATGGAACGCCTAGCAGCGGGTTGCTCGACAGATCCATTAAAGCATTTAAGAATGGTGTTCTAACTAGTTGTTCCTCCACCTAGGCGAATCATGTTGATGTCCTGGTTTTGTTTGGTTGGTTGGGATGAGGTCAATCGGACAAGTCGGAAACTTGCAAGATATTCACCTGGTTTACGAGCCAATATGAAAAAAATTCCAATAGGTATATCAGAAAACGAGTAGTAACCTTCTGCATTTGTCGGAATGCTTTTCTCAAGGGCAAATGTGACCCCATCAATGATTTTTCCCCCGATTAGGAATACCTGGGCTCCTTCTACAGGGAACGCTCCTGTGCCATCGAGTGGAAGACCATAGATGGTTCCGCTAATGGAGATAGCGTTCGCAGGTGTTGGTCCGACTGCAATGAAGCTTGCGACAGCCGGGGTTCCAATCAGTATAAAAAGTATTCCACACACCAAGCCTATTTTTCTAATATTTGTTCTCATACGTTTACGACCCCCAACAACATACTCTCTTAATGAATTATTATGATGTCATTACATTTAAATGTTTGTACATAATAAAAATTATATACAGGTCTAATTGATTAATTTTTTTTAAACCAGGAGGTGGTATTGGGTGTATACACACCACATAGAAGAAAAAATAAAAAACGAGTTGTTTTGTAACAATTTTTCATATGAATTCTGCCTGATAATCACTCGTATCGCTCTAGGTCTTTCTAAAGCGAGCGCCTGCTCTCTTTTTCTTTCATCCTCTTTGATAGCGTCCGTACACGGATTTTATATATAGTTGCTCCAGCAAGATATGGGTGAAATTCTGGTAAAATTCTGGTAAAACCATATATAACGTGAGGGGGTATCCTTTGATAAGAATAAGTACAGGTATGAAAACATGAAAGGGAAACTACTAATTGTCGCAATCGCTGCCCTCCTCCTTTTCTCAGGGGTTGTCGCAGCTGCGGGAGAACAGGCTGGTAACGTTCAACATCAAGTGGAAAAAAACCAATACCAAACAGTGCCAAATGGTGATGGTGTGATGCAACGGTTGATGTACCGAATCAGGGACATGCTTGGAATCTGCCAAGGCGGATGTGTGCTTTCTGAACTGACTGGTGTAATGACCTATGATGGAGCAAATTTCTACATTGAATCTGTTGAACTCCATTTCGGTCCAAACTGGTATATTACCTCGGCTATATCTGCAGTAGATTATGACCAGGATGGAGAACTTGAACTAGTGATAGATGAACTCCTTGGTCTGGTCAACACCACGGTCACCGTCGAAGGCCACTACCAAGCAGACGACTGGATGAGCGTTTTTACCATCAACGGTGAAGTCTACCGTGAACCAGGTCAACCGATCTGGGCAGCACAGCATCACTGGCGCTGGCGATATGGTCGCCAATATAACCAACCACAACCATAGAGATGACTCGAAGGCAAGTCCATGAGAAAAAAAATCGCTCTCATCGTCCTTGCCCTCCTAATCTTTGGAGCGATCTTCATCGGAAGCTCGCAGGCTGGGGGAGACAATAATCGATATAACAACGGGGAAAATGGGAACTATGAAATGCATAACAAAAATCCATTCCCCGATGGAACCTTCCCTGGTCAACATAATCAGAAAAGAGCAGGGGTCATATGGTCGTAGGAAATAAAAAAACCGTCTTACACTCTCCTCTCCGCTCTCGAGACCCACTGGCATCCGGGTCTCGAATTTTTTTTTTACTTGGTTTACATGGTAAGACAAGAGAACAACAAAGCATCCTATTTAGAGAACCTCCATCATATTCGATGAATTTACAAAAATGTATTTAAACAATAGAATCCATAATGAATACACGTGGAAAAATCGTGTAGGAGATGAAAAAATGAAGAAAATCCTCTTAATAGGCATAGTGACGACCGCCGTCATCGCAACCATGTTGAGCGGATGTATGCAAAATGAAACAGGAACATTGGTTCTTCAGATTACTGATGCTCCCGGTGATTTAAACATAACTCATGCGAATGTCACGATATCTCGTGTTGAGGTTCATAAGAACGTTGAGGGTGAAGAAAACATTACTGCATATTGGTATACTGTTGTCAATTACAATGAGTCCAAGACCTTTGATTTGATTGAAATTATGGATGTCAAAGAATTCCTTGGCAGCGAAGAACTTCCCGCGGGCATATATACACAGATACGTCTTATCATCGACTCATGTATTATTACTGTCAATGGAACCGAATATACGTGTAAGCTTCCAACGGAGACGATTAAGCTAGTTAGCCAGTTCGAGTTGACTGCAGGTGAAACGACAACCTTGACATTGGATTTTGATGTCTATGAATCAGTGCTCCAGGAAGGAGTCCATGGAATCTATGAATATATCTTTCAACCAGTCATCATTGTAATACAGGAATAATCTTTTTCCTTTTTTTTCCTTTTTTTAAAATGCTGATATCCCATGAGTTACGGTGATAGATCTGCATAGCGTGTACTAATTCTGAGACAAGCAATTGGCAGCATTGAGGTCATAAGGTGTATACTTTTTTTTAGTAAATAGTTGACGTCGCATGGGATGGATTGTTTGATTGTGTATCCGATTCTTCTTTGAGGTCTGTGGCTTAGTGGCTCTCTACTAGCATCTTTTGAAAAAAACAGATCCCTGGAGGTTTCAACTCTATGTTTGGAGCTCATCCTGTGGGGATGTGTACTCATATTCTGTAAGTGCGAAGCCCCAGTGGTTCTGGACCTTCTTTTTTATTGAATCGGTGAAGGTGTACAGGTCCTGTTGGACTGTTTTCTGCGTCGCAAGATAAGCGTCGAAGGTCGGCTCGATTTCCTGGTATCCACTAAGGTTGAATTTCTTATACAGGGTGCTGACAGTCTGCAGGGGGTCTGCGATGAAGGGTTCGTAACGCACTTCTAGGAGGTTCTCCTTTGGGATTAGGGGTTTATCCTGGAGGTATTTCTTGGTCATGGTTGTAAAGAGGCGTATCATGTGGTCTTCTACGTCCTTTAGTGGTGGTGGGGTTTGCACACAGTACAGCGGGATGACCCGATACATAAACTTACGCATGGACATATAGAGATTATACGGGTTGCGGTACATGTAGATGAATTTCGCATCAGGGAACATTTCCAGGATTTGTGGGATTTTACCAGTGTTGTCTTGGTTTTTTAGGACCAGCTGTTTACCATGATGGTACATGGAGATTTTTTTCAGGAGATGAAGATACGTGGTCTTCCAGTCTTGGATGGTCTGTGATGAGGCGTTCTGAAAATCGATGTAGTTGTTGTAACGCGCCATGTTCTGGGGGAAGCACCAGCCGTGGTAGTAGGAGTACGGGGATAGTGCGCCCAGGGCGTAGATATCCTCTTGTGGAAGGTCAGCGCCAAGGTCCCCATCGTCCATCGGCCGTTTCTTTGGGAGGCTTGCGACCACGATGGGTTTGAAGAGTTTTTCACCGCTGATGAAAATGGAGGGGATAAGTGTCTGGTAGGTGGTGAAATACCCGAACTGCTGGTCTCGTGTCAGGATGTTGTGCATCAGTGTCGTCCCGCAGCGCCAGTGGCCGATGATGAAAATCGGGTCTTTGCTAATCGGTGTTTCTTTAATGAGTTTATCGTACTTGATGCGTTCTCGGATGTAGAACGGGCTCATGATGGTGCTAAGGACCATGCTGTAGGCGAACCGTGCAGCGTACCTGGGGCTGATGTGAAAACGGTTCTGCGCTAGCATGCGAAACATGTTTGGGAGGGTGTATCCTGCTAAGGGGGTGTAGGTGACGACCAAGTTTTTTGAGAGGTCAAAGTCCATGCAGGATATTAAATCATCCTTAGTATATAAAATATATGGAGGCGTCCGAGCCTTGTTTTTTTTTTTTTGAATCATCTGCGCTGTTTTGTCAAGATCACAGAAGGTAAATTTTTCTAAATTTTGTTACGATTGAAATCGAAGGATAAAATATCAATATCATCTTGACATTTTTTTTAAAAAAACCCGTAATTTTTTTGGGAGGATGGGGAGGGACATATCATGTAAGGGAAAATCGTTGGTATTGTTTTATGTATGCTGATACTAATTATGGTGCCTGTCACAGCAGCAATGACCGTACTGCATGACCCGCAATCAAATAATATTGGCTGGATTACTCTTCAGGGATTTATCTTCGGATTACGGGAGATAAATGGCGGTGCTTTGATAGGATTTAGTTGTCTTTTTGTTCATTACATCGGTAGAAGCCAGGGGCAGCGGGTCACTAGTTTTTTGGTACGGTGACCGGCTGATTGTAATCCCTGCGTCGTTCAGAGGGGTCCTGATGCCACATATAATCATGGGCTGGTGCTTCGACGTCTGAGAATTTTCAGGCGGACTGTCTGTTATCTTTTCTTTTTCCTTCGTCTTAGCAAAAAAACCATAGGGATTTCCAATACAGGGCTGCTCCCTTATTTCGAAGCATATGGTATTTAAAGGTAATAGCATTACCGGTTTTGAAACAAACAAGACACACTAGCGTCTCAGATAACGTCTGGGGTGTCTCTCTACAAAGCTTCATACAAAAAAAGAATTACGGGAGAAGAACATGGTGAAAAACAGTAGGGAAACGATAAAACAGGATGAACTAAAAGTATTAACATCCTTAGAGCAAAATTCACAGGAAAGCATTGACACGATAGCGAAGAACTGTGGGTTCTCCCGTCAGAAGGTATGGCGTATAATTAAGGACCTGGAGACGCAGAAAACAATTTGGGGATATACCGCGGTTACCGACGAGAACGCCAAAAACCTAAAGCATTTCATCGCACTGTTGAAACGGTCAAACGTCCCATTCGATGATGCGATACGAAAAGAGATGATTGAAGATAAAATCGATCGCCACACCCCCGGATTAGTGACCATTGAGAATATCTATCACACACATGGGGTTGCTGACATGGTGTTTACGTTTTATGCCACTGACATCATCGCTGCAAAGAAGTTCGTTGAGAAAACTGCCAATCGATATCATCAATATATTGATGAATATTTTCTTATCGAGACCCTGGTTCCAATTCGGAAACAGGGTTTGAAGAATCCTAAGATCAAGGAATTAACAAAGTATCTCTAATCCCGCAATCGTCCCTCCATTTTTTTGTATCAGGCAAGATACCACAAACAATACCACTCGTCATTAGTCTTGTATCTTTCATTGTCGATGAAGGTGTTTTGGTTTATCTTCGTACGAACCGTGCGAAAGAGCCATATCTCAAGCTTGTCATTGGTCTTCGTATTGTTAGATATACGATGGCTGTTTTGGAATGATATGTAGATTCCGGTGTCGCAGTTCGTAATAATGGTGCGGTAGCTCTATCAAATATAAAGAAGCGCTTTAAGAGAAGGGGAAAAAGTAAGACTGTTTTTCATAGTCGGGTCCTGATATAGTCATTAAATAGAGTCGATAGTACGTCTAACCGTGGTTCTTCTCAATGTCTAATTGTCGAACTACGGTAGAAAAACATAAGGCGAATTCTGTTATCTATATCAATTCGTGCAAAAAATGTTTCCATTTTTCTTAGTATTTATCGTAATTATTATATGATATGTCCGTATGTCTCTTATCTGGATATGCCACGATTTAGTCGATGCAGGTCACTTCTCTGTGAACTGTCCACCTCCCCAGTTGTAGAAAAACTCTCGCTTCTCCTCCCTGTGTTAGTGCTAATTATCGATATCGTCCTAATCGAACATGCGGTCCGGATAAACGAGCAGTACATCATTTTTTTTACCTCGGTTCTTTTTTCTTTATCGGTTACCGAGATATTGATTGTCCTTAGCGAAATTCATACGAATTATCAAAAAAACATTGGTCTGAAAACACTTACTGCAAAACTATCTGATTTTATGGCACATAAAAAAGGAAAAAACGTAAAGATCCTGGTCAGTCAGTTTATAGAGCGACATCCTGAATATCTCTCTAACCGGGATGAAGTCTATCAAATCGTTTGTAAAATTCTACGGGAACATGAGCAATCAAATTCTAGGAAGACGCAAAAAAACAAATAGTACGATTTTTTTTCTTTTGGATTGGTTACACATAAAACTATCCTCGTCTCATCAGAATTACTAAATTTAGTTCAATCGTGATGAGCCTACGTGGTTTTCAAGATTCTGTACCAGTAGTTCAGCAAGTCAGTTTGTAGAAGATGTATAACGGAGTGTTTTAGGAGAAGATGAAAAACTAGACTGTTTTTCATAGTCAAGTCTTGATATCTTCTTCGACTATTGCCAATAGAACATTACACCATGGTTTTTCTGCATGTTTAATTGCTGAACTACTGTTCTTAGAAATAAGTTTTTAAACAGGGAGAGAATAAAACATAGACCACCTTGGGACGACTGTGAGGGACCATGCTATGAAAAGACAACTTGTTGTAACTGGACTGGCGGCTCTTCTTGTTTCTGTGTTGTTGAGCGGCTGCAATCAGGTTGACCGTACTCTTAGCCCTGAAGAACGCAAGTTTGTTGGGACCTGGGTGACCGATGACCAAATCGCATGGGAGGACCTTGGGGACACACTTGTGTTTTTTTCAGATGGGACGGTTACATTCCAATCTGATGTCCGGGGGACGTTTGAGGTCGATGCTGGGAACTATCTGATTGTTCATATGCCTCTAGATGGTATGCAGACGCAGCATCTGTTTGACTATGAGTTTACTGAGAATAACACCATCCTTCGATTGCAGTATCAGGCCACAGGCAGACTCTACAGGTATACAAGAGAATTACACATTGTGTTCGTATAGTATGTCTTGTTTTCCCTCTAACTTTTTTTCATTGTTATTTCTGGTGGTGTCACCAAGAGAACCACATACATCCGCTGCTCGTATATGCTCTAGTGTCATAGGAATTGATGCTGTCCTTATGGCATACGAACATCTCGGATGTTCTTTGTCAGCAGTGGCTCTAGTCATCTCTTTTTTGCAATGAACAGAGTTTGTGAAAAAAATATATATAGGGACGGTTATTATATGGATGAATAATAAAAAACATGTCTTTGAAAGGAGATTTCTATGAAAAATACTATGAAAAAGAATTCTGTACCCCTACAATGTATGATTGTCCTGTTGCTGCTTATGGTCAGCCCGATTGCTGTTCTTGCACAGCAACCTCAACCACCACTCTTTACGGTTCTGTCAGCACAGACAGTCAACCCTGGGCTACCACACACACTTTATGCCCCAACAGGCGTGACAGATTTCGATCCACTGGTTGATGAGATTGTTGTCACGGTAACGGTCCATGAGATCCGTGCGTTGAAAACCATTGATGTACTCTCAGACCCTGATTTTTCTGTACAAGTCACGATCAACGAAAAGGAGTTTACCAGCCCTGTATGGCAGAACATGAAGTACGTGGAGCATCCGAACTGGTCTGCTGCTGTGCAGGTCCCAAAGGATACAGAGTTTGTTGAGATCACTCTTGCGCTGTGGGACAATAATCTAATCATCGATCGTCTCTGTGACATCAGCCCGAAAAGCACAGGGGATCAAGCGCATCAGTATATCGCCACGCTGACCTACAGCATCGCCACCGGTGTCTGGTGGGGGGATGATTGCCTGGGGGATGCAAGTGGATATGGTCGGTTGAATGGATGCGATGACACCACCATCTATCAGGAAGATCGGGATTGCGAGATGTGGTTTGATATCACCCAGAACGATTTTGATGGAGATGGGTTCCCCTATTGGCTTGAGACGAATATGTATAACACCAGTCCGACAGTTGATAATCGCGGTGAGGATGCAGACGACGACAAGATCCCCATCGAATGGGAATACACCTTTGGAATCACCTACATCGACTGGGGCTATGATTCGGGATACTACATGGTCTATGACCCGTTCACCTGGGAGAATCATTCCGATATGGATGACGATGTGGATGGATTAACCAATGTTGAGGAGTACAAGACCTGGCAGTGGGGTTCAGACCCGTTCAGGCAGGATATCTTCATTGAGTTTGATCAGATGGAGGCAGGTCCCAATGACGAGGGAAGTTTCATTCCCGTTGGAGCGTTTGATCTAATCCGTGACTCCCATTCGAAGTATAACATCGTCTGGCATGTCGATGACGGTCGCCTTGGTGGCGGTGAGACAATACCCTACAAGGAGGTTATCGATGAAGGGGACCACGCTGAATGGTATTGGAAATACTTCATGCATGAAGATGAGAACAACTGGCGGCGTGGGGTCTTTCGCTGGGGACTGATTGCGTATAATTGGACATGGGCCAAAGGGTTCTGTTTTTCTTCAGATATCAACAACTCCTCTGCCCGGGATTGTTTCTTCCTTTCGACAAAGTATCATGACTCACGAGTGAAAAACCTCCCGTTGATCGACAGCATCATCAGAAAAACCTTTGATAGCGAGAAACAGCGGGCGTTCATCTATGCTGGAGCGATCATGCATGAAACTGGCCATACGCTTTCCATCTGGAATCGTGGCGTGGATAACCGTCGTGCGGTGTGGCCTTGGCAGCTGGGATTCTATCGATTCGCGTCATATAAAAGCGTCATGAACTACCGGTACATCTACTCGGATCTGGTGGATTATTCTGATGGGTCCCATGGGCGTATGGATTTTAATGACTGGGCGGACATGGACCTAACCAGTTTCAACCCACGGAAGGCATCGGCAGAGGACCTTGCTGCAGAAACCATGGTTCTATACTAGGGTTGTTTCCTCTTTCCCTTTTTTTTTTGGGCTTCATCCCTGATGTAGTTGCATGTACTGTGCATGTCTGGCTCGAAAGCTACCGTGTGGTATCAGTACAGCAGGGTGGTGAGAGCCTTAAGTGATGGCGGTCGACCGGTTCTGTAAAACGGGTACCATTTGTTCAATTTCATAGAGAACGTACGATAGATATCCTGTCCTCTGAAACATTTTTTTGGTGGTTTCTTTTATGCAGATGCTCCTAATCTTTTTCCTAGGGGATGGTCATCTCGGTTTCCGAAGGTACGGTTTCTCTCCAAACCTTATGTGCTTTTTTCCGGTAGATGTCTTCAATCTCGACAGTTTCGTTTACTAGTTTCTCCCCAGCTCTGATGAAATGATCAACGCCCATCCTGCTATGTTTCAGTCGTCCGAGCTGGTTTCCCTGCGAGGTGGTATAGTCAAGCGCATAGTCAGGGATTTCTATGTTGAATTTACCAGACTCATCCTCCCAACAGCTCTTCACATACACCTTGAAATGCTCTGCGATGCGGGATTTTTGGCTTCGACAGAGGAGCAATATGACGTACGCGAGAGGGGCTTCCCAGTCGTGGGTCTTGCTTTCGTACAGGACCGTCATGTCATCGACAGCTTTTGACACACGCAGGACTGCCTCCGGGTTCGCAAGCCCGATGTCCTCATAAGCAAGGAGTTTTAACCGATTCCGTAACCACCAAAACGAGGATTCACTCTCATGGGCAAGTTCCAATGCAAAGAACAACGCCCCGGTTTCATCCCCCCGTCGTATCGTCTTCTGAATCACGCTTTTGACTTCATCATCATTATACTGGTGAGCTTTTGTTTTATATGCTGTCATTTCTCTACACCTCATTTCAACAAACTGAAAAGTACTTTAAAACTTTATGCTAAAGCTTAAATTTCAGAAAACACAGAACACATGATGCCATGGATGACCTGTTTTTGTAGCAGGATAGGGTATATGCAGTGGTTTTTTTAGGTCCACCGTCCCCTTATCATTCATACAGTACGGTATTCTTGATGATGCCTCATTTCTCCAATGTGGAAAAATACCACCATATGTTTAAATAGCGTCACCGTCACATACAACACTGAGGTGGGACCTGATGGAGAACCAACCATGTCCCTATACGAAAAAAAAGACAAAACCTAATAAAGTTATTCAAAAACTTGTTCGACTATGGAGATTTCCCGAGGACGAGGAGTACTATTATCTGTAACCCACAGACCATACACTCTTTTTTTTTCTTCTCTAGGTTTGTGAAACACAGGGTGTTCTGGCTTACAAGATCTCTTTTAACCTTTGAAGGTTTGGATTAACGATATAATTTTTTCGTATAAATAGCAATGTTTGGACAATTGTTATTTTTTCGATTAAACCCGGGTAGAGTCTGACCAATGAATCGGAGAATTTTTTTGCTTGTGAAATGTCTGGTGCGGTAAACGTCACTATCCAGTCGTACTCGCCATGGACATAGGCGCTGCTTTCAATAGTGGCGTCGTATTCCCCGCCTCGTCCTATGAGTTGTCTTGATATGATTCGTTCCGCTGTTGCTTTTTCTAATTCTTTGGCGGTTCTTTTTATCATCAACATGAAATGTTGCAGTCCTATCTGTGTTTCATCAAACACGGTTGTATATCCCCAAATCATCTTTTTCTCTTCTAGTGCTTTTATAATTCTGCAGACTTTCTGCCGAGAGAACCTACAGTGTGCCGCTATCGTATCCATCTGCTGGTTTGAGTTTTTCCGCAGCTCCCTAAGGACTTTTCGTTCATCTTCTTTTTTCTGTTGGTTAGCGTATTTTGCCATACCCTGCTTACTCCCAAGCTTAGTTATGCTTATAACGATTCTTCACTTAAAAACATATCTTCAGAAACCAGGGGCGCATTGATAGGGGTTTTTTCATAATGGATGTTGTGATGCATAATCAAAATGTTAAAAATAAAACAACAATGCATCGTCCAACTATTACGGTTTCTTCTTGTTTCTCAGGATATATTCTTAAAGGGGAGCAGGATAATAACATAGTACATAGGGGGATATCGTCTCTGAATCAGAAAGGATTGACCGCTGGAGTGGTTCTTTTAGTACTTGGAGCAGGTGTTATTCCTCTAACTGCATACGAGGGGGCAACACCATATCATCTCGCGTCACAAGGGGACTGGTTGTATGTGGGTGGGTCTGGGCCAGGGAATTTTTCAGAGATTCAGCAGGCGATTGACAATGCAAGTGATGGAGATACCGTGTTTGTGTTTAGTGGAACATATGTCGGTCATCTCAACATCAATAAATCCATCACTCTTCTTGGTGAGGATAAAAATACAACGTTTATACTTGGATATGTTGCATTTACCATTTCATTTATTTCTGATTGGGTGACGATGGGCAGGTTCACCATTCAAAACAGTGGGCGTCTCGGTGAGGGGATTCGAATCGACTCCTCCCATAACATGTTTTTTGATACCATCATTGAATTCCCCTATGACAACATACGGATCGCTGGAGATCACAACACCATCACAGCAAACATCATTTCTTGCGACACGATCTATCTAGGGGGACAAGGCAATATCATCACTGGGAACTCTATCACGAATGCCGTCCATGGGATCTACCTTACAGATGCAGAGGACAATATCATTACCCATAACACGTTTCTTTCCTGTGGGTTATTTCTTTCCGATGACTCACCGTGCAATACTCTTGTGACAAACAACACGGTGAACGGCAAGCCTCTTATCTATCTCTCCAACACATCTGATAGGATAGTTTCTTCCGATGCAGGGCAAATAATTCTTGTCGAGTGCATCAACATCACCGTGCATAATCACGCACTCTTCAACACGACGGTCGGTATCCAGGTGTTACGGTCCTCAGCCTGTGTCGTCTCGGGGAACATCATCGGAGACAGCCTGTATGGTGTATGGCTGAACGGGTGGTACAACACCCTCTATGGGAACACCATCAGGGACAACGAGTACGGCATACTGCTCAAAGACTCTGTTGGCAATCGTCTGTACCATAACAATCTTCTCCACAACACCCTTAATGCATTTGACTCGCTGAGTAACACCTGGGATGACCCATTACGTCATGAAGGGAATTATTGGTCGGATTACACTGGAGGAGATACTGATGGTGATGGAATCGGGGACACGCCATATGATATTCCTGGCGGGGATAATCAAGACCATTATCCGTTCATGGAACCAAATGGATGGATACACCCACCATACCCACCATCTATACACGGGCCACATTGTGGTAAAAGAAACACAGTGTACATATTCTCGATTGATACGGTCACTTGCCCGGAGGAAGACCACCTGTATTGTATGTGGGACTGGGGTGATGGGACTCAGAGTGATTGGCTTGGTCCGTATGACTCTGGGGATGTCGTGGAGACATCCCATGCGTGGAGCAACCAAGGGTCATATATAATAACCGTGAAACTGAAGAACAGTACCGGTGCGGAAGGAAACTGGTCAGAGCCATTTCCTATCGATATCACGTCAAAGGTATTGCTTGGTGGAATCATACAGAGTGTTGTAAACCAAAGCGGGATATGCAGTATCTTTGAGATGTCTCGTGTAGTGATTATCAGCGGAAACCCCTTTGCCATGGAAAGGTATTTTTCGATGCAGGTCCTCATTGTTTTTGATGAGTTCAGAGGTATGATGGCACCACGGTTTATCGCTGGAGTTATGTATGCAATGATCCTAAACAAAGAACAAGGCGTTCTTTTATGATGTCTGCGATGAGACATACTTTCCTATTGTCTATTATCGGAACGTGGAACCCCTGGTAAAACAATCATATCTTTTTTTCTCGTAGTCTTTAAACACCGCGGCAGAGGGTCGCATACGAAACACCAGCGTTTTTCTTTTTCTAGTTTCCATTACCTTTATCAACTCATGCACATGAGGCGTTAGTAACATGGTGGTTCACGAGTGAAACAGTAAAGGTAGCTTTGATAGTATGTAACAATTTTCTTTCTAGGGTATGGATAGGACGCATCGAAGATCTGCTGCTTCGTGTCAGTGGCATACTTTCGTAAACGATAGTGATCACTCTATGTCTCTTCGATAAAGTTCCAAGAACCTATTTAAAGGAAAACGGACCATAGATTATAGATAAGGAGATGATTTATGAAAAGGAAAACTATGATAGTAGCAGTATGTGTGATCGTAGGGTTTGTCAGTATCGCTAGCACAGCGATCGCATCAAATAGTGCAGGACCTGCCCCTAACTCAGGTGACGGAGATTCTGACGGCAGCGGGTTTGAAGTCCGTCCTGGTCCTAATGGGGAGCTTAACGGATACGGACATCTTGGTCCTGCCCCTAACTCAGGTGATGGAATCCATGATGGACCTGGGTGGGATGAGGAAGAATAAATAGAAACACCCTTCCATTTTTTTTCTCTCTTTTGATCCGAGGCAGAGAGACGTTTGTATGGATTTTTTGTAAGATACATGTTGTCTGCATAGGGAACTCTGTGTTGATGATTGCTTTTTTTTATGAGTCGTTATCGTTTTTGTTTGTACTATTCTGTATTTTTTCAACCCAAAACATTTATATGGATTCATAGGATAATTAATCATACTCTGGTTGGAAAAAGAAGGATTCTTTCCTATGAGCATCATCAAACTGACCGATGTCTTTATGGTATTGCTCCTGCTTAGCAGCGTCTCGGTGCTGGCAGCAGGCGTTGAAAAGAGTAGTTATGAAGCTAGTGCAGAGGAGACTGCAGAGGTCTTCTCAGATGAAGAGTTGTATAAGCGGATGTTTCTGCTTGGTCGGGTTCATACACTGATGACCGATGAGAGGTACTCGACTGTTATGGCGGTGAATGTGTACATCGTATTCTTCAAACCCATTCAATTCCTTCATTACACCAACGGGGAACAGATCACGTTTCTAAATCAGGATAGAGGAATAATCCTTAGGGATGTATTTCTCCTTGGTGGTTTTACGGTGGTTCTGCCGTGTAATAAAAATAGTATCGCAGTGATAAATACGACGAAGGGAACGATGGTTGTGGAGCTGTTTGAGGATAGGATGCCGAACACCACTGCAAACTTCATCCGACTTGCAACGGATGGATTTTATGATGGGTTGGTGTTTCATCGGGTGATTAATAACTTTGTTATTCAGGGTGGTGGATATTACCCAAACGGAACTTTAAAGGAAAGCCCATATGGCCCGATTGATCTGGAGGTTCATCCTGAGGTGCGTCATCTTGATGGTACGATTGGGATGGCGCGGACCAGTGACCCGAACAGTGCGACCAGTCAGTTTTTTATCGACGATGGCAGGCAGCGGCAACTGGAACCCGGTGGGGTGGATTCCTATGGGTATGCCGCGTTTGGCAGGGTGGTAAACGGTATTGAAGTGGTGCGTGCCATAGCCAAAGTTCAGACGACAACAAAATACGGGTCTATGGAGAACTGGCCGGTTGAGGACGTAATCATACAGCAGATTCGCATTCTCCGTCCTGCTACGGTTACCATCACCGATTATGTTGGGGATATCTGTTCCTTTGATTATCTGACTGGTGAGACGACGATTGTGACCAATTCCACAGAGATTTGTGTGGAGAATCTTGATATCGAACGGGCAACCTATATCCAACAAGGAATGGTGTGTACCGTTTGTTTACATGTTGTGGGCAATATTGAAAACAGGGGGACATTCAGAAATGACTCTAATTTTACATGGTATATAGACATGGTCGAATATGGATTTCAGATGTCGACCTCCGAACAAGATTATTTTGTGAGTTACTGCAATAGGACCGGTACGCTGTGCTATGGCGCTGTGGTACGAAACCTCACCTCAGAGGATTTCATGGTTGTTGCCGAAACCCTTTCCTTTACGTTTTATTTGGAACGTCCTACGGAACAATATGAATCTCTTAGTGTCTATGCTGCATACGTAAAAATTAATTTTTCCCATCCGGCTTCAACGTTTCTGTATTTTATAGATATCGCTCCAAACCCCCCGCTTGAGATTTCTGAAATCTGGGCGCCACATGTCGGGTACGTTGGTGAGACCATTCAGTTTAACGCAAGCGTGCAGCCGCTCACAGGGCTACCACCCTACAGTTATCTGTGGGAGTTTGGCGATCAGGGAACCTCAACAAAGTTAAACCCAACACATGTGTACACAGACCCAGGCGTCTATACCTACCCGTCACTGATGCTGCGGGAAACACTGCCAATGCGTCTGGTACGATTACGATTCTTGTTCCCGATGTGGCGATGGGGTTGTTTGTATTTGAGGAAGTTGTGGTCTGCTGTTGCAATGAGACAACTGATGTGGTGGCATCCTCTTGATATCATCATGTTTTTCTCTGATACGCTATCGTACCTTCGTAGGTGATGTTTTTGTATCGGGAGCCGTACTATAAAAGGATGTTCCTTCACAACAAGGTAAAATCTAGAGTAAACGGAATTATATTGACTGATGAAACATCAATGAAAAAAAAATTTAAAAGAGATTCGTTGATTGCATTTTTTTCTCGTCTTTATGATGTTTCGTTGAATAGCGGGAGGATTCCTGAGAAATTTATATAAATGATGTTCTTATTATAACAAGATGATAGGGGGTACATTATGAAAGTAGGTAGAAACACATTCATAGGCTGCGCATCATTCATCTGCGTTGTGTTGCTGTTGTGTTGCTGCTGTCACCTGCATGGGCTACAGCAGTCAATGTAGGGCAACACAATAAAGAAAGCGAAGCGTCCCAGGGAACGTCGGAATCCAATTATTGGGCGCTGCTATTTGCGGTGGGAGTGTATCTGAATGCTCCTGACCAGAATCGCCCCTCCATGCTTGAAGCATGCGATAACCTGACTGCATGTCTTCTTGATTCACCTCAGTATTGGAACGAAGAAAATATTCGGGTGGTCAAAGGGAGTGATGCAACGCTTCAGAACCTGATTAAAGGACTTCTTTGGTTACGGAAGAATTCACAAAGTGAGGATCACGTTGTCGTCTACATCACGACGCATGGGAATCACCTCTACAGCCCCTTTAATGGTCAACCATGGGATCTGCCTCCAAAGGACGAGGCTGATGGCTCAGACGAGGTTCTTATCATGTATAACGGATTTAACAAATGGTATGGGTTTATCACGGATGATCTGCTGAATTTCTTCTTAAGCATGATCCGCTGTCAAGGCCTGTGTCTTATCGTTGACTCCTGCTATAGTGGCGGGTTTAATGACCCCCCGATGTTCGGCACCACTCGTCAGGATCGACAGGTGACGTACACTGCAGAGAGTTATAGCGAGGGGTTTGTGCAAAGCGTCGCAGGCCAGGGTCGAGTGGTCCTTATGTCCTCTCAGGAGAATCAGGTGTCGTATGGCTCGTTCTTCTCAGATTTTCTTATCAGTGGGTTTAACGGATGGGCAGATTCCAATGGCAATCACGATGGTATTAACTCAGCGGAGGAGGCTTTTTCGTATGCCAAACCATGGGTCGAACTGTTTGTGTTTTTCTGGACAGGGCATCAACAAACCCCGACGATCAGTGACTTATATCCAGGGGAGTTCCCCTAATAAGAGGGTAAAATTCCACAAGATATGTATCCATGGCTCTCTTCCGATAAAGCTGGGTACATCTTTTTTTCTCTTTACGCCTCCTTTTTTGAACCATTGAATCAATCATTGAATTCGAAAAAGAACAGGAGCCACATCACCCGTAATAGTATCTATAAATGTACTAATGAACAGTATCCATAAAGGAGTTTTTTCTTTTATAGGATGTTAGATGCTTTATGGGATTGTGGGTATGAGGATGACTTCGCCACCGCAGTTTGGACAGTTGTTCCCATCCAGGATTCCCATTTTTTGTAAACTCCCTTTTTTTGGCCGCAGGAGACCGCAGTCTGTACATTTCACATACATAGTAGCTTTCAAAAAAACATTCCCCATTATTTATATTAATGAACATTTATATAAGCTTTTGGGATGTGATGATCCCTTCTCTCCCGTGTTTCCATCATCTTTTTTAGTCATTACTCTGTAATGTCTTCTTCGTTTTCTCCGTCGATAGGGGAAAACAGTAGCATTGAGTCAAAGGAAGCAGTCTCGTAGTCCCTGATCGGGTCCAATTCCATCAGGTCTTGTGTGAACGGTCTTGCTTGGTCTACTGTTGAGATGTCAGGGCTTAGTAAAGTGTCGATATCAAGGAGAAACAGTTTTTTTATCCATTTTTTGCAATAGGTGTCATGGTCAGTCATTTTCTTATGAGTTCTGTGGGGGAGGGGGACGACGATGATGCTGTTTACATGATGCATGTCGATGCTTCGGACATCACCTTTTGGGAACGGATTGTCAAAAAGAGGCAGATACCCTAGGTTTCGTTTCTTTGCATTTGCCTTTCGTTGAACATGGTTGAATCGTCGTTTCTTTCTGGCCATGTCTGGTGAAAAAAATGTAGTGAGTGTTTCTTTAAAAACGTATGTGTAGAATCAAGAGGATGTTGATACGTGGTTTTTCAGGACCTATCAAAATCAAAGGATTAAAAAAAAGGAAAAAAATAGAACGTCTTAGCTTACGTTCAGGACGAAGGGTCCAAAGACGAATGCAGATGCGGTTTTCTCTGCGGTTTTTCCCTCGTCGCAGCTTGCCGATACCTTGATGGTTGTTTTACCAATCCCAAAGACAAAACCTGTTTTAATGGATATTTGAGTTCCTTCTGCGATACTTGTTTCTACGCCCCCTGATGATTTTCCAATGAAGATCAATGTACCGTCAAGGACGATGGTCCAGGAAACCTTCGTTGCTTCTGCAGTACCGTTGTTCTTAACAACCGCTGATACACCTATTCCACCGACGATTTCACCAATCCAAAGGACCGGTCCTTTGATAGTTACGTTTAACGGATCAGACAACGGGCTTTCTGCTCCGTAGGCGTCCTTTGCTTTCACTTGGATGGCATATACGCCTTGGTCAGACCATACATGTGTTGCAGTGATGGTATGACCGGAAGGATATGGACCAAGCCAGTTCCCTGGTGAGTTATCACCCCAGTCAAACCAATAATAGACCTCGTCATCATCTGGATCGGTTGTGACAACAGAGTAATTATACATTCTGCCGGTTTTTCCGTCTGTTGGACCGGTAGGTTTTTCAGGGGTGTTTGGTGGAAAATTTTCCCTGTATTTATAAAAAATATCGTAGTCCGTGCCGCTGCCACCATATTCAGTTCCGTCCTCCCAGGCGACATGTACTACACCCTTGCTATCCACAAACGATGTAGGATATTTACTTAAGCTTGTACTTTCAGTGCTTACCACCTCCGCTGCTATCCAGCTGCCTCCACTGGGTTTTTGCTTATAGAAAATATCCCGGTCGCTGCCGCTGCCACCATACTCCGTAAGATCGTCCCAGGTGACATGTACTGTGCCTTCGTAATCCACAGATATTGAAGGGTTGCTGCTAAAGGCTGTGCTCTCGGTACTTACTACCTCTGTTGTTGTCCAGCTGCCTCCACTTGGTTTTTGCTTGTAGAAAATATCTTCATCCTCGCCACTACCACTATAATACGTCCTATCCGCCCAGGCGACATGTACAGTGCCTACAGAGTCTACAGACAATGACGGATTCCAGCTTAAGCCTGTGCTCTCGGTGCTTACTACCTCTGTTGTTGTCCAGCTGCCACCGCTAGGTTTCCGTTTGTAGAAAACATCAGGATCGCTGCCACTGCCGCCATAGTTGGTCCCGTCATACCAGGCGACATGTACAGTGCCTGCAGCGTCTACAGACAATGACGGATTCCAGCTTAAGCCTGTGCTCTCGGTGCTTACCACCTCGGTTGTTGTCCAGCTGCCTCCACTGGGTTTTTGCTTGTAGAAAATATCCTGGTCGCTACCGCTGCCGCCATAATTCGTTTCATCAAACCATGTGACATGTACCGAGCCTGCAGCGTCTACAGACAAAGACGGGTGCGAACTATATTCTGTGCTTTCTGTGCTTACCACCTCTGTTGTTGTCCAGCTGCCTCCACTTGGTTTTTGTTTATAAAAGATATCCCAGTCACTGCCACATCCACCATAATCCGTGCCGTCATACCAGGCGAGATGCAGTGTACCTAAGGCGTCCACGGCCAAGGAAGGATTATAGCTATGGTCTGAGCTTTCTGTGCTTACCACCTCTGTTGTCGTCCAGCTGCCGTTAACTGGTTTTTTTTTATAAAAAATGTCCTCATCATAGCCACTGCCGCCGTAATCCGACCTATCGCTCCAGGCGATATGCACCGTACCCTCATTGTCAACTACAACGGAAGGAGTATAACAATTCCCTATGCTTTCTGTGCTTACCACCTCAGTCACACTCCAGCCTTTACACATTACTAAAGCCTTCTGAGTATTTCTATCTTCATTTGCGTCATCACCCCAGGGACACCTCTGAGGCATCAGACAGGATTGTCTTGGTACATATGCATCATGACATCGAGTATCGGATTCGTTCATGTGCATGAATATCTGCTTACCATGTGCTGTAGGGAGAGTTTTTTCTCCGCTCTCACCAAAAATCCCTGTTCCAATACTTATACCAAATAAAAGAGCTATTCCAAAGACAATACTTTTTGTTTTTATTCTTGTTCTCATAATATTTGTTCCTCCCCTGAAAACACGGGTAAAGAATTATTAATGGAAAGTAGGATTTAAATATTATGATAGGATGCGATGGAGCATGTCCTGTTTTTTTTTTTTGTTTTTCATAGAACTTCCTCCTCTTTGGTTTTATATTTGGAGAGCAACTTTTTTTTTCTTCTTGTTTTTGAGGGTCATATTTAAGAATCCTAATTGGTGTAGAAATGCATGGTGTGGATGGGTAGTCGGTGTGTGGTTTGTAGAAATCTATCGGGTCATACGTAGTGGGTGTGGATTCATATGTAAGGGATGGAGTGCTGTGCA
>MUGD01000160.1 GCA_002900555.1 Thermoplasmata archaeon M9B2D
TCAAATCAAAGATAACGCAATTGCAAAAGCTTGGCCTTGAAATTGATATGATTGCGCCGGACCATGGAGTTATTTGGAGGAAAGATCCCGGAAGGGTTCTTGAGATGTATATGAATATGGCGCAAGGAAAAGCAAAGGAACGTATCACCATAATTTACGATACTATGTGGCACAGTACTGAAATGATGACTATTCCTCTCATGCAGGGAGTTATGGATGAAGGTTTTGAATGTAAAGTCGTTAAGCTGAGAGCAACTCCGATGAGCATTGCTATAAAGGAATTCTGGAAATCCAGAGCGTGCCTTGTTGGTTCCCCCACTCTCAATAATGAAGTGTTTCCTTCAGTTGCAGAATTTATAACTCATTTAAGAGGGTTAAGGCCAAAAGATCGCTTAGTTGGAGCTTTTGGAAGCTATGGTTGGGGTGGTGGCGCAGTAAAGTGGCTGTATAACGAATTTAAAAATATGAAGCTAGAGGTAGTTGAGCCAGGAGTACAGGTTGAATATAGACCATCAGTGGATGACCAGAACCGCTGCTATGAGTTTGGTCGCGAATTCGCACGGAGTATGAGGGAGTTTCATAAAAAATATCAATAAGGAGGCTTTTTTATGCAGTACAAATGCACCGTATGTGGATACATCTATGATGAAGATGCCGAAGGAACACCTTTTAATGATCTACCGGATGACTGGACATGCCCCGTTTGTAATGCCCCTAAAGATGCGTTTGAGCCGGTGTAATTGTGGAATGAGGTCAATTTCATAGGAGGATATGATGCCAGTAAAGAATGAGGGAGAAAAGTACCGTTGTAATATTTGTGGAAATGAAGTTGTTGTCACAAAGGCCGGAGGCGGACAGCTTGTGTGCTGCGGAAAACCAATGGAAATGATCGCTTAAATTATTGAAGGAGGAGTTATGTCTAAAAGCTCGCAGAATCTTAATGAGGCTTTTGCCGGAGAGTCACAGGCCAACAGGAAATATCTAGCTTTTGCAAAAAAAGCTGAAAGTGAAGGATTTGCACAGGTTGCTAAGCTCTTTCGTGCTGCAGCTGAAGCCGAAACAGTTCACGCGCACAACCATCTTCGCGAATTGGGTGGGATAAAGGGAACAAAGGAGAATCTTGAGACTGCTATTGGAGGAGAGACTCATGAATTTCAGAACATGTATCCTAAAATGATCAAAGAGGCGGAAGAGGAAGGTAATGAATCGGCAAAGATGAGTTTTAATTATGCAAATGAAGTTGAAAAGATTCATGCGGCTCTATTCGAAAAGGCACACAAATATTTTAGCGATCTTGAGAAGGTGGACTACTATGTGTGCGGGGTATGCGGTAATACAGTAGAAAACGAAGCACCGGACGTTTGCCCAATATGCGGTGCTAAGAAAGAGATGTTTAAAAGAATAGACTGAATAAGGAGGAGGCTTCGCCTCCTCCATTTTTTTTGTTACTATGTAGGTAATAGTTGAACGCATAAATAGAGAGGGAAGAATGAATGTAGTAGCGTTTCTTGGGAGTCCGAGAAAAGAAGGGAATTCGGAGATTCTTCTCAATGAGTGTTTAAATGCCGTCCAGGAGAGAGGCCATTTTGTTCGGTTTTTTCGGCCAAGCGAGATGAACTTATCTCCTTGCCTTAATTGTGGGGGATGCGACGAAAGCGGAATATGTGTTGTCCAGGACGATATGGGAGAAGTTTACGAATCAATAAGACGGTCTGACAGGGTTATCCTTTCTTCACCAATATTCTTCTTTGGCCTTACTGCCCAGATCAAGGCCGTAATTGACAGATGTCAAGCTTTCTGGTGCGAAAAGTATCTCCTGAAAAAACCTATTCCCGAAGGACCGCATGGAAGAAAGGGCTTGCTTCTCCTTGTGGGAGGCATGAAGAAAGAGATCGGATATAAGTGTGGAGATGCTACAGCCACTGCTTTTTTCAGAACAATTAATGTAAATACCCATGAAACGCTTAGGTTCGAGAAAATTGATTCCAAGGGAGAAATATTAAAACATCCCACCGCTCTCAGTGACGTTTATAAGGCCGGTATGAAACTTATATCTTGATAGTTGGCATTTGTTCAAAAAAAGTGGTACATTCATTTACTCCTGTTTCTTGGATTTATTGGAACATGTTAAGTCCACTGCTTGAATCTGCTCTCTCGAAAAAGAACCTTTTTATGTCTAAATGCCTTCTTTCATGCTCAGCGAACATCGTAATTGTCATCCTTTTACCGTTTTTGTTAATAATTTCCCAAGAGCTGTTCGCTGCGGATAAGATAGTTATTGATGACTTTGAAGATGGACTTTCCTCCCACTGGAGCGTGAAGGAATTCAAGGGCATGACTGTATATTCGATTCATGAAGAAAATGGGAACAAGTCATTGAAAGCGTACAGTCGTGATACAGCCTCAGCACTCATCTATAAGATATCGTACGATTTGAAGGAGTTCCCATTCCTTACGTGGAAATGGAAAGTGATGAATATCATATCAACGGGCGATGCAACCAAAAAGGCGGGGGATGATTATGCGGCAAGGATATATGTCATATTTCCTCACTGGATTCCTGTTTTTACTAAAAGTATAAACTATATCTGGGCTAATAAATTAAAAAAAGGTGATACAATTCCCAATTCTTTTTATTCAAGAGTTGTAATGGTAGCCGTTGAAAGTGGCACGGAAATGACCGGCGAATGGATCAGTGAAAAGCGAAACGTTCTGGAAGATTATAAGGCTATATTTGGAGAGGATCCTGCAACCCCGGAAGCGATCGCGATAATGACAGATACAGACAATACAGGAGAAGAAGCAGTGGCCTACTATGACGATATTGTTTTACGGAGATGAAATGGAACATCAAACGATGATATCAGTAATAGTTCCTGTTCTTAATGAAGAGAGGCATTTGGCCAAAACTCTGTCAAGCCTTGCAATTGGTAGAAATGAAGAGCTTATTGTTGTTGATGGAGGAAGTTCTGACAGGACTTGTGAAATTGCTAGGCAATTTACCTCACAGGTATTCCAAACAGAATGTGGTCGAGGAAGACAGATGAACTACGGTGTCAGCAAATCTAATGGAAGATTTCTTTTATTTCTTCATGCAGACTGCATTCCTCCTGCAAACGCTTTCCGTCTCATTATGGATACTCTGTCCCAAAACGGTGTTTCTGCAGGAGCATTTGATATCTCTATCGATCATCCATCAATTTGTTTTCGAATAATTGAAAAAGGTGCTAATTTCAGGTCAAGGATTACATCCACTCCTTATGGTGACCAAGCCCTTTTTGTTTCAAGAGATCTATTTGAGGAAATCGGCGGTTTTAACGATATTCCACTCATGGAAGATATTTCTATAGCTGATAAACTAAGGAAATCAGGCAAGATCCATTTTCTCGATGAGCCGGTACTCACTTCGCCACGGAGATGGCTTGCGGAAGGACTCATATATACGACTTTAAGAGACTGGTCTCTGGCTATTTCGTTTTCTGTATTCAGAGTTTCACCCCGTAAGCTCAGGAACTATTATCATGATGTTCGATGATGGATACTAACGCCCTCATTATATTTGCTAAGTTTCCTGATAAAAGCGTTAAGACACGTTTAAAAGGATTCTTGAGCGAACAGAAGAGGATAATCCTGTATGAGTTTCTTCTTAGTTCAACGGTCAAGAAGTTAAATACTTGCGCGGGTGTGGACGTGTACCTTTGTTTCACACCACGACAAAAAGAAGACTATTTTCTGAGATATGGCTTAAGACTGTTCCCACAGTCTGATGGGGATCTTGGGATGAGAATGTTTGAGGCTTTTCGGTCTGTATTTAATATTGGGTATCAAAAAGCTGTTCTTGTAGGGACGGATGTCCCAACCCTAACGAAAAGGATTGTGATGAACGCTTTATATTTGCTGGAAAGAGATGATGTTGTCTTTGGGCCGGCCCTGGACGGCGGATATTATCTGATAGGAATGAAAAAGAATTATTCTGACATTTTCAATGGAATTGAATGGTCCAGTCCCTCAACATTGAGCGAGAGCATTACAAAAGCACAAGCATGTGGTCTCAAAATTGGTTTTGTAGAGTCTCTCTCTGATATCGATACAATTGAAGACTTGAGAAAAACCGGAATTCAGATTGATGTATAGGTGATAATGCTGTGCTCAAGATAGGACTGTGCCAAAAACTGTCAACGAAATATGAAATAAGAAGTCAGGTAACATTTAACAGGAATATTATATGGCCATAACATAAATGATTAAACTTTTCATAATCTTAAGCTCATAAACACTAACAAATTACCTATGTACAACTAATAAATAATTATGTATAATATTTAAAGTAATAATTGACGAGAATTTATTTGAAATGTGAGGAATCATATGAAAAAAGAGAAAGATATTTTCCCTGGGCATTTTGAGAAAATTAAAGAAAAACATCCTGATTTTATTGAAGCTGTTGAGAAGCTTGGCAAAGTTGTTAGAAAGACTGGTCCATTACAGGAAAAAGTCTCTTTACTTGTCCAGCTTGCGGCTGCGGTAGCAGTGCGTGCAGAAGGTTCAGTACACAGCCATACCCGCAGGGCTCTCAAAATAGGTCTCAGTCCGGATGAAATAAGACATGCCGTTATCCTCCTTACGAGTACCATCGGATTTCCTGCTGTTGCTGCTGCCTTAAGTTGGGTCGATGATGTTATTGAAGGATGATGAGCATTACGGGTGATAGTAGGGAAAATCAAAATATTTCTC
>MUGD01000161.1 GCA_002900555.1 Thermoplasmata archaeon M9B2D
ATTTAGTGATGTCCGAGTTCAGATGAAAATCTCTATATTTGAGTTGAAAACGAAAAAACCGAGTCGAACAAAAATGAAATTGTCAGAAGAGCAAATCTCTCATCTTCTTGAAACTAGCGAAAAGCAGGTCTGCACAACTGATGAATGCTGTGTACAGCTTGTGGCAATAGCAGATCTACCAAGTAGGTTTGGTGATTTTCAGATTTGTGGTTTCATCAGTCCATGTGATGGAAAGGAACACACTGCTATCATCAAAGGTGATGTTATTGGTAAGAAAGGCGTAGTGACTCGTGTTCACTCAGAATGCTTGACTGGAGATGTTATGGGTAGCAAAAGATGTGACTGTAGAGATCAACTTCTCACATCTTTGAAGATTATTGAGGAAGAGGGCACTGGAGTTGTATTGTACCTCCGACAGGAAGGGCGGAATATTGGTCTTACTGAGAAGATTAAAGCGTACGCACTTCAAGACCAAGGTTTGGACACAATCGATGCTAATATTCATCTCGGCTACAAGCCTGACGAACGTGACTACGGAATTGCTGCAAACATACTCAAGAATCTGCAAATCCTTTCAATCAAGCTTCTCACAAATAATCCTCAAAAAATTGAACAACTAACAGCCGCCGGGATTCAGATTGATGAACGATTACCATTGATTATGGAGCCATCTGAATACAGTCGTGCATACCTTGAAACTAAGGCCGCTAAATCGGGTCACCTGTTTGGGAAGTATGCTGATACTAGAGATGTTCAGGAGATTCAGAGCATTGCTCATCATCTAGAGTAATAGCCTGCGAACAACTGCTTGCTAAGAAGCCTCTCACTTGACACTTTCAGCCTTGAGGACAGTATCAATATGCTGCCTAAGAGCATCCTCCGAATTGTCCGCCTTGACGAAAACTGGAACGCTATCAAGCCCTGTAGCTATATAACTCGATAAAAGCCAAGACCCAGGAGGAAACTCTAGTGTTTTATCCAGAATACTCAGGTCAATTTGGAATGAGCTGCTAACAACAGTTCTATCATAGGGCCGTGGAAGTGTGCCCACAAAGAATGTGTGCAGCTGCTGGAGGATATTTGTATTCAAGTATGCTATTCGTTGAGTAGCTATTGCACCGCCTAAACCATACTTTCTCCCCTGCCTAAGAAGACGTTCTACTGCGTAGCTAGTCTGCGCAAGGTGACCACTTGCTCCCGAAGGAATAAACTCTTGGGCTTCATCAAAGACAAAGAGAATCTGAGGTTTGATTTCAAAGCTCCTTTTACGATACCTCAATGCATCGCTCGTAAGCTTGATGACTAAGTCCCTGAGTGTATCAGGGTCTGCAATTGAAATACAAATCACTCTCTCTGGACCTGATAGTTTTTTCAGAAGATCCTTGATAGTGACCCCTTTCGTCGTCGCTTTTTTGGCTCTCGCAATGACTGCCTTTAGTGTATTCCTTGTTGTCGCCCAAGCGTAAAGAGTAGACTTGTCATGAACCTGAAAAGTTGCCACCGCCTTTTTGGCCTCTGTGTCAAGAAGGTCTACGAATAAATCATCAATCTCTTCATGTTCGGACCTATTTGTCACTCCTATGTACTGAGTCACAGCATCAATTATCTCATCGATTGCCTGAACGTATGTTGGTTTCGTAGAATTCTCGGTACGGAGCCCTCTCATCTCTTGGATAATACTTCCAAATGTCGGTACCTGTGTCTGTGGTCTATTGAAGAAGGTAACATTACCTCGCTCGTAAATTTTCTTTAAGATTTCATTTGCTCGATTGTCTTCCTCGAAGTCTCTCGGTTTGACGATTGACCTTGAAAAGTGATCTGCAGTCTTGGCCTCATCCTCCAAGACAATTAGAGTGTGAATTTTCGAATCCATGAAGACATCGCTTAGAAGAAATGGATACTCGCAACTGATATCGAAGATTACCAGTTTTGTGTCATCAGAGTGGTAGAGAATCCGGCGGAAGAGATTGGATAGTAAATTGCTCTTTCCGCCACCAGTAAAGCTAAACACACCAAAATGATATCTTAGTAGTTTGGGGAGATCTACATAGATTGGAACTTCATGGTCAGATTCCATGAACATTCTCAGAACTCCAACGCGAGGATCTTTTCTTGGATCAGCTGATGTCTGTTTCTTTGTAAATCCCATGGATTCCTTCACCTTATGATTATAGATGAAATCAACTGTTTCCATATTGATAACAAAGACCTTTTCGCCAATTAATGGATATGAGAATCCTTTCTTGAAACTGATTTCTCCCTTAGAATCAACAATGAGGTCGTAATTGATAGGAATCGCTGTCATATGAACCATCATTGTTGCTTGATCGTCTGTAGACCAATCGGAAACCGATTGCTCTATGATTTCCATTTGCATTGGATAATAATGACTATCACTAACTCCGCCCAAACCGAAGTGTAACGGCCATACCTTACTTATTACCATCACAGTATAGCGTTCCACTTTTTCCTTTGCTGATTTCTTTGATTGTCCTTTGAAATTCTTTACAGCAAGGAGCATACCTTCCTCAAGTTGAGCCATCAACTCCTTATTGTAACGTATCTTTATCCTACAATCATACCGTGCCGCTGAACCAGACCATTCTGATGTGTAGTTTGCAGCTACTGGGATAACCCTTGCTAACCTTCCCTCGAAGGTACCTTCAAAATCTGTGAAGTATTTCTTATGAAGTTCTTCTTGACTGCTCAACACTTGACCTCCTTTCTCTAAAGCTACTCAGGTAGAATAGGAACTCACGTAAATCCGGGCGGTTCATCAACCAATTGCCTGTGCTTTCAATCATTCCTTTAACTTCTGTAAAGTGATACTTTGCCACTTTGTCTGCAACATACAACGGCTTGAGATGACCGAATAGTTCAGGAATACTCATACTTGTCATGCTGCTGAATAATGGAATAATGAATGCTTGTACAGGATTTTCTTGTCCTTCGAAGAAGACGACCTCAACTGGTTCAGGAAAATCTGGACGTTTCTCGTAGTCGTGCTTGAGTGTGACACATATTCCTTTGTCCGTTTCAAAATCGGGATACACTAAGCGGTCATAGAGTAGGACATTGCTTCGAAGTTTAGGTTCTGAACTTGCTTGACAGAGCTGGAAATATGCCTTGAGAAACGTCTTTTCAAGAGCGATTTGATTTCTACGTGCGCCAGAAACTAGACCCGGTTCTCTGTCAAAATGCGGGACAATTGTTTTGAAAGCTGTATCATATTCAACTGATGACCAAGGAACTTTGAGTTGTGCTCTCTCATGAAGAGAGATCCATTGTAGAATCATCCTATCCGTATCGGGTGTATCCTCGCGCTTATCAGTGAATCCGCCTTTAAATCGACCGACATGATTTAGAACCGGTAGGACTTGACGTTTGAGGTCTCTAGCAGAAGTGTCCTTAGCCACCCCGACAAGAAGAATTCGTTTTTTCCAGCACTCTTCTACTGCTAGGTGTAGACATACTAAGCTAAGGAACGCAAGGTCATTGGTTGTTAGCCAACGACCACTAATCTTGAACCGGTCTTCATATCCTACGTTTGAATCCGCTGAAAAGATGCGCCCGCATACTTCGTCTACTAATTGTTTCAGCCGTGGCTTCAAATCTCTGTATTGGGGCTTAAGGACGAAGTACTCCTTGTTCCTCACAATGATACCCTCGGAATCTTCTGAACCCTTGATACCATTCTTCAGCTCGTTATCGAGCCTTGCTTGCCTAAACTCATTGTCCAGACCAAGTTTTTGGATTAGTTCCTCTCGATTGAGGCTGTTGCCTTCAGCGTGCATGAGTTCGAATATGATCCGTGGAAGGAGAAATTCGCCTC
Organism: Thermoplasmata archaeon M9B2D; assembly: GCA_002900555.1. The sequence goes on from MUGD01000161.1 coordinate 3,833, forward strand.
TTGCTGGAGGAGTTCCTGAGGATAAATTTCCAAAGAGTTTTCGCGCATAGATCCATTCTGTCTTGGTGAATGGTCTCCCATTGATTTTGTACCCGATTAGACCACACTCATGATCAAGGTCTATTCTGAAGTTAGATGTTTCTGCATAGAAAGAAGCCACTTCTGATGAAAAGACTCTATCTATAAGTAGGATATTTACTGGATTCTCCGAACTAACAAGCTGATAGGAAAGATAGAACTCAGATAATCCCATCATAAAATCTGCAAATGCTGAATTATCCACGACCCATGAATCAGTATAACTTGTAGAATGGTCAATCTCTCCATCTTCAGATCTGACTAGAAGTGTTTGGTCGATTTGAGGCACTTCACTGATATAAACAGGAAGAACACTCGATACTCCCACACCATGTTCGAGATACTTCTCATCATAGGTTATTTTCGCTTTTCCGGAGTCACTAATCTCTAATTCACCAAATGCTGGATATGCGCCAGCAAAGAAAATCAATAAATCGAAAACATCGTGTTTTAGAACAGTGCCATCTATTCCCGCAAACTTGAGTCTTCTAGTTCCAAAAAACTCATCGACAAATTTGGTACTGAACTTTTTGGAATCGTATGATATCAATAGCTTTGATGCAAATTCATCATAAGACCCCTTTAGACTTTCAAATTTACCTCTGTAGTCCCTAACCTGCTTCTGAGCCCCACCAAGTAGCAGGTCCCCTGTTTGCTTTAGTCGTCGCCCTATGAAAGAAGTATCATCATCCATACGCGTTCCCCATTACTCCGGACAAACTATGTACGGTCCGAGTTTAGTTAAGAACATTACTCGGTCCTGCCGAGTGCTTCAATTTCCAGAGGCTTTCGTTCAATCT
>MUGD01000162.1 GCA_002900555.1 Thermoplasmata archaeon M9B2D
TGATAAACTAGTACATAAAGTTTCTGCTTGCATGGTCAAATGACGGGAAAAATGAGTCATAAAGAGGTCGATTTTCCCATGTATCTTGATAGTATACGTAACTTTTATTTCAATAATCATCTAGTCGACATCTGACCAAGAGAGTCCCGCAAGGAGTGTTTCCTCAAAAGAAATAAAGAAAAAGGATCGGATGTACAACCTGTCCAGAGGAAAAACCAGACGTAGATACCAAAGAGGCGAATGGGACCATGAACCAAGTGAAAAACCGCCTCTGCGACGTCTTTCTAAAAAAACCAGGATCATTATCAGGAGCACTATTTTTTCCATACATATGATGGTATTATGTCATTTTGAAAATATACTGCAGTATATTAAAATAGACGAATAAACAAAGTATAACATTGATGCGGGTGAGGCGTTCTCGAATAACATCACAACAGCTTGACCAAGACTGGTTGATTGAATTTGGTGTTTGCCTTAACAAAATCAACGACGAGAAAAAAATGCAAGAGATAAAAAAGATTTTCATTGAGGCCTACTTTGAGAATATCCAAGAGGGGATGAACCCACGAGAAGCCATACAAAAAGCAAAGACCATCGCACTTTGTTTTTTTTAGTTCGACTACACGAGCCTTCATGGATGGACCACCGGTTCAAAAGAACCCTGGTTGTTGTCTATAAGGATATGGGCGACATTCCCTCATGCGCCCTTCTGCCCGTCCCGATCGAACGAGTGTCAAACCGATGTCTGTTATAAAAAAAAACCTATAGAGCTTTAAGGGAAAAGAAGAGAGATCGACGGACGGTTAGACGTACAGATGACGTACATAAATAAAAGAACACTGCTGCAGCCATAGAACGGTAGTGTACGGGTCTGTGGAGATCTGGGAAAGCGAACACGTGTCTCTTAGGATTGTCTGTGAATGTCAAAAAGGTATCTTTTTAAAGAATCAAGCCATGCGATACTACAGTATATGGAGATGGTGAAGTGAGAAAAATTATTGTCATGCTCATTGGATTTCTCCTTATCTGATGAGCGGATGTACGGAAAACAACCAACACGCTGATGATATCGACACGGATGGCGATGGATACATTGATTCCCTTGATGCGTTCCCGTCTGACCCGACCGAATGGGCAGATTCGGATGGTGATGGCGTGGGTGACAATGCAGATGCGTTCCCTTCCGACCCAAGCGAATGGCAGGACTCCGATGGCGACGGCGTAGGCGACAATGCAGATGCGTTCCCTTCCGACCCGACCGAATGGCAGGACTCCGATGGCGACGGGGTTGGCGATACCGCTGACTATTACCCGGATGATCCGACCAAATGGGAGCCACCGGTAGACGATCCGTTCGTCACCTATGCAGAACCGTACATTCAGATGCTTGTGAATGACGACAGCGAGCTATACTCCTATGCGTATGGGCTTTTCAGTGACTTTGATGCGACCGTTCGGGAATGCCGCGTGAACGTGCTGTACCGGGACATTCTGATGAATTACACCTGTCTTACTGATCCTTTAGGCAGCACACCGTTGCAGACGCCCCAGGAGACCATCCAAAGGAAACAGGGGACCTGCGAGGATCTTTCCATCCTACTTGGGTCGCTTTTTATCAACATCGGCATTCCATCGTATCTGGTGTTCACCGATGATCATGTGTATTGCATGGCCTATGACATCAACACAGAGACGCTTTGGGATTGTGCAGAGCAGGCATTGATCCGTCTTGTCGAGTCCGAAGAGTATTTCAACGAATCAATGTACCAGCATCTTGAAGGCACCTATTATCTATCCTCGCTGGGTAACGCATTGTATGCTGGCGGGGAGGCAAATAAGACGTTTGATGGACTTATCGACTCCATGACCATTGACTACAGTTTTCAATCAGACCTGCCGCTCCATCTATTCGTGGTTCCGACACAGACCGTGTTCTATGAACTAAACGAAGGAGATTACTCGAACGTCACATATTCAGAACACAACATCACCAGTAAGACAGGGACAGTCCCCCAGATGACCACGTTTGGAGGCATCGTCCTTCTCTATCTAGGAAACCAGACTGCAACCGTAACCCTTGACTTTGAATTTACGTTTCAACCATCGTTTTACACCACCTACAACAAAGACACGCTGACAGCCTATGACATCGAAGGAAAAGACTGCGTGATTTGTGACCCGGCCCTCGGGGATTTTGGTTTCCCTGGGTACGATGCACAGATTACTGGAGAGAAAACAGCGATCAATCCGCTGACGAAGAAGTATGTCACCCTTCCTAACTAAATCCGTATATACTTGCCAGGGTCTGTGAGAATTACCCAAGCCAATAGATACAATATACTATCGTTACAATAGGGTTCCATCTATTGGAAGGAATCATACTTCTTTACATAAACCAATCATCGTAAAGATTTCCCGGTAGGAGCCACACTACTCCATTAGACTTTGTAGAGGAGCAGTCTATCATACAGCCGCCATAAACCGCGTTTTTACCCCTATCAGGGCTATAAAAACGAGTTTTTATATTAAATCTGTGAGATGCTTTTTTAGGCTAATTGATAGGAATGCAAAGGTTCTCTTCACACCTGGATACATATGAAATACGCGGATACTGGATGGTTCCACTGCATCGTTACCAAAGCAAAGGAATGATTCGGTATCGTACTTTTTTTGAATAATCCTCGTACCCGGGAAGTTCCTTTTTCAGGGTGGTGTCCTCCATATATGTTCTCCAGAACACGAGAATGATGGCAAAGAAAGCCGGCAGCAGCCCCCCAAACGACCCAAGCAAAAGCGGCGTGCCAATGGTAAAGACAAGACCACCAAGGTACCCCGGGTGCCTCACGAACCGATAGGGGCCGGTGCTGCATACCTCATGTTTTCGATCGGTCTGTATTCTGACGACCGATGAGAAGAACCGGTTGGTTCTCTTCGCCCAAAGGACGATGATCTGCCCAACACAGTATAATAGGATTCCGAGAAGAACAACGAGAAAAGGAACCGAAGGACTCCAGGAAAACCAAGTCGCGTCCAGGATGGAGAGGATGAACATGACAAAGAACAGCGGCGTGGAGATTGCATAGTAGACCTTATCCCATCGCTTCATCCCCTCACCTGGTTTGAGTCGTTCCTTTATCAGATCCTTGCGATCGATAAGCAGACCGTAGGTGAGCAGGATAAAAAAGATGTTTAACCCATTAAACACCCATCCCTGCCAGTAATCAAGCCGCCTTGCGATGACAAAGGTTATTGGAAGGAAGAAAAGTAGGATACCGACTGATTTTGCTACGATTTTTATGCCGAGTTGTTGGGTTTGGATGGTTTGGTCCATGCCGCAGACGCTCCTTGGTTTGCGATGATCCTTTTTAAAAAAACTCTTCTTTCTTATATAAATGTTCTCGCGGGTTTTTTAGACAAACATACAGTGAAACACGTAGGTGTCTGCGAACCACCTGAAGGGAGGCGTGGCTTGCTAGGGAAGGGAAAGATTAAAATCATCCTGCCTCCTGTGCTAAGGTACATGGTTGAGTACGATTTCCCACCTTTCCGACCACCCAACGAGGCGTCCTCTGCCCTGATCCGCGTCACACGAGGGTGCCCGTGGAACCGCTGCCTCTTCTGTACCATGTATAAGACGCTTTCGTTCCAGCCACGGCCTCTCAAAGAAGTGAAAAAGGACATCGATACCGCTGTCCACATCTATCCGAGGGCACGCACCGTCTTCATCGCTGACTCAGACAGCCTTGCCATGAAGGACAGTGAGCAGATCATCAGGCATATCAGAACACGTTTTCCCCATGCAGAGCGGATAACATCCTATGCGAGGGCAACGACGCTGATGCGCCTTGGCGCTGCCCGTCTAGCAAAGCTACGTCAGGCAGGCTTGACACGGGTGCATGTCGGCCTTGAGTCCGGCGATGCTGAAACCCTCGCATTCTTAAGGAAGGGAGCCACCCCTCATGATATGATTGCGGGAGGAACAGCAGCAAAGGACGCAGGTCTTGAGCTTTCGTTTTACGTACTCATCGGTGCTGGTGGCAAGGACAGGCTCACTGAGCATGCGGTAGGCTCTGCGTTGGTATGCAATGCGGTTAACCCGGATTTCATCCGCCTTCGGACCCTGATTGTGCAGCACGGCTCACTTCTTGAGGAGAAAATGAAAGCAGGACAGTACCGACCGACGGCTCCTTCTGAAAAACTCAGCGAGGTGAAACTGTTTCTTGAGCATCTGGATGTGCAGGACTGTACACTTGCCTCGGATCATCATACGAACACCATCTGGGTGGACACCACCATAGTCTATCAGGGGATCCATGGGATGCTGCCTTTGGAGAAAGACCATATGATGGAGGTTCTGAATCAGACCTTGCAGCATCTTTCCCAGGCACGCGGTGAGATCCTAGATGCGACCATCATGTACGAGCGAGGTATGATTACGTCACTGTAACAGTAACTATTCTGAACGGCGTCTGCATTGTCCGTCGCTGCATGAAAATATTTATATATTATACCAACTAAATAATAAGGACGGTTGGTTGAGATGGAGTACCTAACAGAAAAAAAAAGGAAAGAGGGAGTGAAGATACAGCCTGTGGAGTTACAAGACATTGAAGAATTTTTTAAAAAAATGAGACGAAAACGTACTTTATCGTCTTTGTTTGGACTCTTTGAAGATGTCGAAGACGAGGATGAAGAATCATACAACGTGTCTGTGTATAAGGTGTTGCCATACCCGCCTAACACCAAGGATGTCAATGAGTCCTTTGTGCAAAGGACCTGACCACATCATGATATCCGTGTTTTAGGAGATATGAGTGAAAAAACTTGACAGTTCCGATGAAGGGAGCGTGCAAAAAGGAGATAAGGCTGGTAGAAACGACTTTGCGCCCCCTCACGATACGAAAGTCGCATGATACTGTTGATGACCTCTATGGCATACTGATACACGGCATCGCAGATGTAAAAACAAAGGAATCCTCCGTGCGAAATTTAACTGTACACCTATGGATCATTGAAATGTTCAATTGATAGAGGAGTATAAGAAGGGGTTTGGACCTTTCGATACGGTAAGATGATGTAGCATATATGGAATCACGTTGATTGAAAGTGGGGAGAAGGCCAGTGCATGTCGCAAGAAAGAAACGATGAGACAGAGGAGTTGAACCATATAGAGATGTTCTTCTGGGGCTAGAAAATATGGTACAGACCACACTCTCCTCTTTTATCCCACAGGAAGCCGCTGTCCCTACGGCAGGTGAACGCTATGTCGACCATGTGTATATCAGACCGCAAACCATTGTGATGAAGCAATACCAGATCGACATCGCAAAGAACGCGGTGTTGGAAAACACCGCCGTGATTCTGCCAACAGGCCTGGGGAAGACCATCATCGCGTTTTTGGTCATGGCTGAGATGTTCCCGAAGAAGATCCTGTTTCTCGCCCCGACCAAACCCTTGGTGCAGCAGCATTATGAGAATTGTAAAAAGTTCCTTGCTGTCGAACCATCGGTGGTCCAGATGCTGACCGGGAACTTGTCTGT
>MUGD01000163.1 GCA_002900555.1 Thermoplasmata archaeon M9B2D
CTCGACTCCTATGCTCTCAAGAAAGGGCATACTATCTGCGAGCGTGCCATCAAAATCAAAAATGATTGCCTTACAAGATATCTTATCTGTCATGGAGTATCACTGATTCCTTTCCATTCATTGCGACTCGATTGTCACACATTAGAGAATTGCGGTGTGTCCTTAGAGTGGTTACCTCTGCTTCTTCCTATAGTCGTCGATGCATCTCTTTATTGTTGAAAATGCTTCAGAGAGCTCTCTGAACTCCTTAATCTCCGTATGCCCACCTTCCTGAATTTTATATGTAGCATAGAAATGCTTGAGTTCGTCTATATTGCTTCGAGGTACATCAATGAGACTCTTCACATCCCGATAGTAAGGATCGTTGACCGGAACTGCAATTATCTTGTCATCGATATGACCTGCATCATCCATCTCCATAATGCCAATAGGTCTTGCCTTAACTAGACATCCAGTAAATGTGGGCACACTGATTAACAAAATCACATCGAGAGGGTCATCATCATGGTCTAAGGTCTTAGGGATAAAACCATAATCAAACGGTGCAAAAGTATACAAGACTCTGTCCAATCTAAACATATTATTCTCAGAGTCATACTCATACTTGTTCTTACTAGCACGAGTCATTTCAACGACTACATAGATTTCGCTAGGTGGATCTGGCCCGGATGGAATATCATGGAGGTAATTGGTCATAACATGTCATACATGTCATCCTACAAATATCATTCGACCTGTATTATGGCTGTCAATTAATCACACCACAAGCTTTTATGAGCCTCTCGTGCATCATTTGAGTGTCACGCTTATACGGAGGGTAAGAATAGTGTCTGATTCTGAGCCTGAAACGCATCCTGATGATAAAGCAGAACTATTGGACGTTGGCTCTCTCTTCAAAGGAACTGCGACTATCACATTAGTTGCTGAGATTATCGCAGCAATCATGCTGCTAGGTTCTGCCACTGCCTATGTGATCAGTCGCTCTGGTCTCATAGAAGAGATTGAATTTGATGTGGCAATCTTTCTTCTTCTAGGCGGCGCGATGGTCACATTATTCCTATTCCTCGCTGCAATCAGTTTCTTTGTCAGATTCAATAGAAAGATTGGTCGATCGGTCATTGGAGATGGGATTGGAGAAGTAGATCTCAACCGACCTGGAGTCAAGACAGTAGTCATAATCTATGGACTTGCTGTAGGGCTTATACTCATCATTGGAGTGTATGGCTATTGGCTCGTGTACAAATACTTCTTTGCTCCTATAGCACTCACATCTTTGAGTTTCTTAGGTGTTTCACTATCATTGGGTATTCTGGTAATGTCGTTCTTGACTCAGATTGTGCTCATCATCATTGGAAGAACTGCTACTACAATCATAAACAAGGTCCTCGCAGAAGATAGATAGGTTCTCTTCTAAATAAGGGCGAAGTTTAATTGGGTATCATACCCGCACCATAGATGGTGCTCACTTGTGAAATTGAAGCTCTGGCAACTGTCGTACATTATCGGAATGCTGATCGTGGTCCCATTGCTCCTTCTTGACGTACTTGGACTGCATATCATTCCTGAATCTGTCATGCCCTACATGGAACTAGTTGGAGGCATTATGGTAATTGCAGGAGCCTGCGAGGCATTCGTACTATCAGTAGAAGGTATTGCTCACAACATGCACCTGACAGACTACGTATCTGGAATCTATGCAAGTATTGCTAGCACCATCCCAGAGTTGTCTGTTCTTGCATTTCTGATTCTTGCAGGCCAGTATGAAATGGCTTGGATTCTTGCACTTGCAACGATTTTCATGAATTCATTAGTATTCGCTCTCTATACATTAGTCCTACCGAAAGATGAACACGGCAATTACAGGCTTCCCGATGCGATTCAACATGTGGGTTCCGATCTACTCAGCATGGGCGCTGTCATTTCACTTTCAGTAGGTCTCTCGATGATGCTTGTTCATCTTTTCCCTATGACATCAAGTAATGTTTTGATACCTCAGTTTCTTGATAGTGGCGAATTGATTCTTTTTGGTTCTTGCTTAGTTGTAGTCTTTATTGCATATCTTTATCGTATAACAAAATACTATGGTCGCTGTGATCCATCATCAGATGATCCCTATCTTGCTTGTGATGTGAAGCATGAGCCATTATCAAAATCAGCTGTTGGCATCTATCTAATACTAGCCTCAATTGGTGCTTTATTGGGTGGTGAAGCATTATCCTCTTTTGCACATTTTGCAATCAACGAAGCCGGATTACCAATCATTCATGCAGCTTTACTTCTGGTAATTTTTGGTGGCACTCCTGAGTATATTATTGTGGCTAGTAGCCACAGAAAGAATGAACTAGAGATTGCACTGAGCAATGCGTTTGGAGGTATTGTTCAAGTCTTCTTTGTAATCTTTGGTTTTACAATGATCGCTTCAGGTGTTCTAGGCTTTTTTGATCCAACGAAGCTTGGCCTTGAGATACTCCCTATCGAACTCTACTCAGTTGTATTGTTACTATTTGCATTCCCGACTATGTTCATACTGAGGGTAATGATAACTGACGATGCAAAAATCAATGCATTGGAGTCTGTGGCTATGATTGCAGTATTTGTGATGATGCTCTATCTTCTACTTGTTTATGGAGGAATATGATAAGGACTTCACTTACACAGAATACATCAATAGTGGCGATACTCTCCAAGCACTTGAACCTTGATTATACAACTGAGATTGACATACTCGTCTGGCTTATCACCTTCATTATGTTTGAGTGCAACAATCTCTTTGCCAACAAAAGCGACGCGTCCTTCAGCGACTATCATCATCCCGGGACCATAGAATCGAAGGCGCTCTCCTGTCTTGATTGAGTCTTGTAGAATACTTCTGAGAGTGTAGTCCTTCTGGATTTCAGACATGTGCCTACATAGTACATTCCAACAAAATAAGCATTAGCCTCAGCTGGTCCCTTGATTTGCAAATAAAGCGGCTGAATTATCGTTTACTCAAAGAATGGTCTATTTGCCATACCAACTTGTACGTTTTTTCAATTTGAAGAAATCCTCAAAGGAATATTACGCATCTAACAAGTTTTTTATCATGGAACAGCGTGATTCTTCGTTTAGGGAGTGTAAATGTCGTTAAGTGAGAATAGTTCTGCTCGACGTGTCCAATTTTATACCAGAGATCTAATGCCATTTCTTCCAGTTATTATCATTGCTGGTCTGTGGTGCCTATTTGAGTCTAATCTATTCATAGAAATTCACGATTACATGATGATGCGAGTTACATTTTCTGCTTTTATTATTGTACTGTCCTCAATTGCATTGAAAAATGGGAATGAGAACCTAGGTCTCTATAGTCTAGCAATTGGCTTTTGTATGTATTTTGGTTCAATCATTATTTTTTATGGACTTCCAATAACTCTCCTGCTTGAGTATGAAATCCGAGTAAGCCTCGCTCTCTTGAACACCATTGGTGCGACTATCAGCCTATTCGGCGCAGTTTCACTTGGTCTTTGGTTATCAAATACTCGCCTTGATCCTGATCGAAAAGAAGTAAAATATGGTGCTCCAATTATATCAGCTGTAATTCTACTCGGCTGGATTGGCTTAGCGACGCTCATGATTCTCCCCGAAGCATATGCAGCCACTTTTGTAGCCTCCATTCCAGGCATTGAACTCCTTTTCTATATCGCGTTGATTTTAACAACAAGCAATTTCATTCCGAGAAGGCAAGTCATGTCGATATTCTTTTTCACCGTTGGCCTAGGTGTAACTTTGGGTGGTTTATTAATACTGACTCGTGCGAGTAGTCTTGATGCCTTCCTGTTGGGCTTTTATCTCCGAATCTTTGGGACTATACTCCTAATCCTTTTCGCAGTCCCACTAAGTGCGAGTTCTACTTCGTACAAAGCGATTCCAGAGAGCGGACTCTATATCACAGCTGCAACCTGGTTCTTTCTTGAGACCCTTTTTGGTGGAGACTCGTTTCCATATAGTGTTTTTCGAGTATTTGCTATAATCATGATTATCTTAATTTCATTGAGAGCTTTGAGAATCAGCAATCCTACCAACATGACTATTGGAATGATTATTGGTGCAGAACTGGCTGTTATCGGTTTCTACATATTTACAATGGCATATTTGTTACCCATGGAAGCGACTCTCGAATATGCTGGGCTTGCACTCACAATAACGAGCTTGACTCTATGTTTGTTCTGTACGCTTTCTCTTGGTGAATCATTAAGACGAAAATTCAAGGATAATAGAAATATGACTCTTGTACTAGGACTAGTCCTTATTCTATCTGGTCTTGCGTTCGGGATATCTGCACTATTCTTACCTCTATTCTACTTTTCCTTGGATGTTCTATTTCTCCTCTTAACTGGACTCGGATCTATGCTAATTGTCATCAAGCCAAGTAAGGTTCTCAACTACATATTCATCATTGCAACTTTGCTTACTGGCGCAATAGTACTTACTGAATTCTTGATATCATTACAATTCCTGTATTACTCTGGTTTGACTATCATGATTTTCACTTGTATCCAGCAATACCGCTTGGAGTCCACGAAAGAGAATAACTTAGCCACATCTTGAATTTGTAGAGAATTGTTCCATTTCATAAATCTCTTAACTTATCAGAGACTCACTTGTGCGTGCTAAAAG
>MUGD01000164.1 GCA_002900555.1 Thermoplasmata archaeon M9B2D
GAGCCTTCCATTTTTAAAAGGGAGAGGGTGAAAGCCTTTTTTACAACAAAACATGTGGGAACGGACCCTTTCGTGATAGCTCGACATGTAAATTTTTCTGTTGAAAAGATTTATTTTCCCGTTCAGAGACATACGAGCAGGGTGCATATTTTGAGAAAGTACGATCCGCTGAAAACAGCAGATGCTGTAGTGACACGAGAAAAAAATATCCTGCTCGGGGTAAAGGTTGCCGATTGTGTACCCGTTCTCCTGTATGATAGAAGCTCTGATGCGTGCGGAGCGGTCCATGCAGGATGGAGAGGGACCGCTGATAACATCCTGACCCGTACCATTGAACTGATGTGCGGACGATATTATTCAAAACCTGAGGACTTGCTGATATCGATTGGTCCCTCGATTCGTTGGTGTTGCTATGCTGTCGGACAGGAAGTGTTACAGGCCGTTACTCAGGCGACCGGACCGGGTGAGTATTCTATCCGGACAGACGATCATCTGTGCCTTGATCTTCCTACCGCAAATTGGGTGCAGGCTATAAGAAAAGGGGTTCCGGCATCTAACATTTGGATGAGTAACGAATGTACTTATTGCTATCATGAGAGATTTTTCTCTTACCGGTTTTCAAAGCGCGTTTTTGGAAACCAGGGAGGTTTTATCGGATTGTCAAATGCCGTTTATACTTGAATTGCGAAAAATACATTATGATGGGGGATACATGATCAAAGCAAAAGATATTATGAAGCAAGATGTTGTCACTATCACGCCGGAAACATCCGTTGAGGAGATTGGTAGACTTTTTATCGAAAAGGGCATCAGTGGGGCCCCGGTGGTATTGCAGAACGGTTCACTGTTGGGGATTGTAACCGAAAATGATCTGATCAGCCAGAACAAGAAGTTTCACATACCGACCATACTGCGGATATTTGACGCATTTATCCCGATGGAGTCGTCATCGAAGGTGGAAAAAGAGATAAAAAAAATGACAGCTTCGACCGCTGCTGAGATATGTACGAAAGAGGTGATCACGGTCAAGGAAGAGACCCCTCTCTCAGAGGTTGCTACGATCATGGCCGACAAGAAGATCCATCTCATTCCCGTTATGAAAGATGACAGGATCGTGGGAATTATCGGAAAGAAGGATGTTATCAAGGGTGTCTCAAAGATCTCTGAAGAGCAGTAGCCCTGATGAGACTTACAGGATCGGCAGCAGGATCGGAAAACTTCTATCTGCCGGATCTATTGTTTGCCTCTATGGGGAAGTCGGGTCGGGAAAAACGACAATGATAAAGGGAATTGCCTCGGCCTTTGGTATAGGCAGTCACGATATAACAAGTGCCAGTTTTACCATAATAGCTGAATACCCGACGGATCCTCCTTTTAATCACGTGGACCTGTATAGGTTGGAGAGAGAGGACGATGTCCTTGAGACCGGTCTTTATGAATATTTTGATACCAATCATGTAACGGTCATTGAATGGGCGGAGAGGCTTCCGGAAACACCGGAAAATGCTGTCAGGATAACATTGGAAATAGTATCAGAGCATGAAAGAGAGATAACTGTAGAGGGACTTGATGAAAAGAATTGGGATCATTTGTAAGAGAGGTAAAAAAGAGCCGAAAGAAATCCTTGTCGAAATTCTTCCCTATCTGAGGGAAAAGGGCCATACGGTCATTCTCGACGAGTTCGCTGCACGGGAACTTGGTGTTGAGGGGCATCCTCTTCCGGATATCCCGGGCCTGGTGGATGCTGTAATGGTTCTGGGCGGCGATGGTACCATGCTTTCCGTTGCCAGGCTCGTGGCTGGAAATGATATCCCTATTATGGGGATCAATCTCGGAAGTCTCGGATTTATAACGGAAGTAAGCAGGGAAGAGATCAAGGAAGCGGTAGATAAAATGATCGGTGGCGAATGTTCTGTCGAGGAAAGATTGATGCTGGATGTGAGCATTTACCGCGAGGGAAGGCGGACCGGAGAATATTCCGTACTGAACGATATTGTCATAAACAAAGGGGCGCTTGCCCGTATTATCGACCTGGAAATGTTTATCGAGCACAAGTACGTTACCACGTATAAGGCTGATGGTCTTATCGTTGCAACACCGACCGGATCAACGGCTTACTCTCTTTCTGCCGGTGGCCCAATTGTGTATCCAACCCTTGGCGTCATGCTCATAACACCCATCTGTCCTCATACGCTTGCGAACAGGCCTATTGTTATCGGCAAGAGATCACTGGTAGAGATCGTTCTCCTCTCGGAAAGCGAAGATGTATATCTGACGCTTGACGGTCAGGTAGGGGTATCGCTTCAAAGAGGTGATCGGATCGAGATACAGAAATCGGAGCACACGGCCAAGCTCCTGATACCGTGCGACAAGGATTATTTCAATATTCTCCGTACGAAGCTAAAGTGGGGCGAGAGATGAGCAAGCAGATATCAAGTGGAGATCTGATACAATTACTCGATTTCTACAGAACAGCCGGTGTGAGCGGGATCTTTCTGCACGAGAAGACCGCCATCCCTGTGAAACCGGTACTGACGGAGACGGCTGATAAGAAGCATCTCCTTGAGAATCTGCGGATTGAGGAGATCGGTGAGTGTACAAAATGCAGGCTTTCAGAAAAGCGGACCAATATTGTGTTCGGTGAGGGGAATCCGGAAAGTGATATCATGTTTATTGGAGAAGGACCTGGAGAGGATGAGGACAGACAGGGAAGACCTTTTGTTGGGAGGGCTGGCCAGGTATTGAGGAGTCTTATCAAGAAGATGGGATTTGCGGAGAAGGATGTATATATCGCAAATGTCGTTAAATGCAGGCCTCCGGGGAACAGAAATCCGGAACAGGATGAGGTGAATAGCTGCATTCCTTTTTTGAAGAAGCAGATCGATATCATTTCACCGAAGGTGATAGTTCTCCTCGGAAATGTCGCTCTTCAGCATCTGATGGGGAGCAGGCTGCGGATCACGGCTGCGAGGGGGAAGTTCATGGAGTATAAAGGCATTAAAGTAATGCCTACATTTCATCCTTCATATCTGCTCAGGAATCCGAAAGATAAATGGTTGACATGGGAAGACGCGGTAATGGTGCTCAGGTATCTTGGGATGGCAGTGAAGGAACCAGACTCCTGATAAATCAGCGCTTTAAATGCTCCCGGTAGTGGTTGAATTCTTCCCGGAAATGATCACTGAAGACATCGCTTTGCAGCTGTTCGCTGATATCGTCGGGACGCCAGAACTTGATTTCATCTATCTCCGTTTTGTTAAAGGAAAACTCTCCATCGAACGTGCATCGGAAAGAGTGTACCATTTCCTTCTCTACTGAACCTGAATAGAGATAAGAGTAGAGAAATTCCGTACTGCATGAAGTGAGCCCCAGTTCTTCTTGCATTTCGCGAAAAAGCGCCGATCGGACCGTTTCACCGCTGTGAACATGTCCACCCACTGAAGTGTCCCATTTTCCAGGTTCGATTTCTTTGGAACGGGATCTTTTTTGAAGGAGGAGTTCCCCAGAACTGTTAAAGACAAGCAAATGAACCACCTTGTGAAGAAGTCTATTCCTGTGAACGTCCTCCCTGCTCGCGGTTCCAGTTGTGTTTCCCTTACTATCGACAATATCTAGAAACTCATTCTCCATACCACATTATCATATCAATTACATGCTGGAGTCAAACGACCAAGGGGGGCATCCAAGCCAATGTGATTGATAAATAAGATATAATAAATCTTGTCTTAAGGATAGAAAGTAAGGTCGGTAAGGGGAAAATATGGAAAGAATCAGATTGTATCTAAGGATGATAAAGGTTGCCCACTCGGTTTTTGCCCTGCCTTTTGCCCTTACGGCGGCCTTTCTCGCTGCCGATGGTTTTCCGACTCTGAGGCAGGCCTTCTTCATTATCCTCGCCATGATCGGTGCGCGCTCGGCGGCGATGGGCATGAACAGGATCATTGACCGGAAAATAGATGCTGCTAATCCTCGAACTGCTGAAAGAGAGATCCCGGCAGGCAAGATAAAAGTAAGGGACGCCGTCCTTTTTTCTCTTCTTTCATTTGGCATAATGGTTTTTGCGGCCTATATGCTCAATCCATTATGTTTTAGGCTCTCACCAATTGCCATTGTCATTTTAACGGGATATTCTCTGACCAAGAGATTTACCGTATTCTCTCACGTCGTGCTCGGCATATCCATATCAGGGGCAACGCTCGGTGCATGGATCGCTGTAAGAGGCAGCGTGGATATGGTTATTGTCCCTTTAACGCTTGCGGTTATTTTTTGGCTTGCCGGATTTGATGTGTTGTACGCTCTTCAGGATGTTGAGTTTGACAGAAGATACGGGCTCTTTTCAATTCCTCGAAAATATGGTGTACCGAAGGCCCTGTTGATTTCGAGAAGCTTTCATCTGATAACGTTTTTAATGCTTCTTATGAATGGCATTATCTTTGATCTTAGCATATTCTATTACGTTGGCATGTTCCTTGTTGGGGGCTTGCTTCTTTATGAACATTCACTTGTGAAAAAGGATGATTTGAGCAGACTGGATATTGCCTTTTTCAACATGAACGGATATATAAGTCTGGCGGTTTTCTTTTTTACAGTAATTGATCTTCTTG
Source organism: Thermoplasmata archaeon M9B2D (assembly GCA_002900555.1). The sequence goes on from MUGD01000164.1 coordinate 4,605, forward strand.
TGTAAATTATTATTCATTAAAAACA
>MUGD01000165.1 GCA_002900555.1 Thermoplasmata archaeon M9B2D
ACTGGCTTTCCCCGATGCCGTAGACGATCGGATTTCGCTTAAAGGCTGGGAGATCCCCCCGTCCTTTTGCCAAATAATCCAGGACATAGACATAATCTTCCATGTTTACCAACCCCCACCACTATTCAAGAGAATATTTATTCACAATTTCTAGTATGTTTTTTACGTCTTTGTCATTTGGCGTGTATCGTTCTTTTGCAAAAATAGCTTTGACATCATCCTCGTTTTTCGGGAGAATATCAGCTATTTTGAAGGCCTGTAGTTCTTCGACATGATCAAGTTTTCGCAATTCAGTGATCAACTCCTTGGTTTGCTTTGCGGAAAGTTTCGCAAACGTCTCTGCATGCTCCAAGGCGATCTTCTGCTCATAGTTCATTTCCGTTCGTTCCTTACTTATCTTTTTTAGAATATTCTTAGCTTCTGCAAGGGAGATTTGTTTTCCTGTCTCTTCTGTTGAGGTTTCCATTTATTGTACTCTCCCCAAATGTTCTGGTAGAATAATGAGTGTTTTGTGTTTGCTACCAACGGTGACACCGACGAGGTACGCGTCCCCTTGCATGCCTTCGATTTTCCCAGTGCGTCCCTGGAATCGGGGGTGCGGCATGCCTTTTTGAACCGACGAGTCGATGTTAATACTTACGTTTGCACCGATTTCAAAGTGTTGTAATGCTTTTGTTGAAGAGGTAACACCACGGGTCCGTGGTTTTTTCCTCATGATGTATCTGCTTTTACTTCTGGTTCCTTTTGATCGTTTTACCATATTTTTTTATTCCCCCTTCACGTCGATGACATCAAGTTCCTTTACCTTGCAGGGAATACCGATGAGCTCACTGAGGTTCGGTTGGGTTTTCTGATCATCCCCAGAGATGAACTCCTTGATGTATGTACCGGATTCCGTTTCAAGAGTCAATCTGGCTATGATGCCCTCTACCGATTCAATGGTGCAGTTGTGGATGATTCGTTCTCTAACCTTGTTTGCCCGACGATGGGCGACTCGAGTTGGTGTCAACTGCTTTATGAGTTTACCCTGTAATGCCTGAGCCACCTTTATAAGTTTTTCTTTATTCAACGGTCGGGCTGCCTCAAGGGTGACGCGATAGGTTTTTCTGAACTCTGCTGCCTTGATACGGGCAATCTCCTCTCGGTTGGAAAACCGTAACGAGCTGATTTCGATTTTGTTTTCTAAAGCTTTGTTTGTCTCTTCCTCAAGCATAGAAAGGTTTATCGCTCTTTTTTTTGGGTTTTTGACTTCCAGGATAAACGGCCGTCCTGACCCAAGCATGAGTGCATCAATGTCCTCTCGTCCACTCCCATGGAATGATTCATCAGTCCCGCTTGTTAGTTCCAATGCCTTTGACGCGATGAGCTCTTCGACCGTGGTGTCATACAACCGTCCCGTGTAGTTACAGTTCTTACAGCCTTTCCCCCGACAGACCTGACACGGCCATTTTGTCTGGGGGATTCCTCGCTGTAGTTTCTTATACCTCCCGTAGATGAACAACGAGCTTATCTGAAGGCTTACCACATCATAGGCTGTATCGATAATCGCCATGATGTCAGGGTTTGGGATGTCGACGGTCTTCTTTAGCTTGGGTTCAAGGATTTTCCCAATCTCCCTGTTGATTTCCATTTTTATCGGTTCAGCGTCTTGAAGCTGGAGCTCCTCCCAGAGGTGATGTTCTCTTTCTTGAATATCCTCATCGATTTTCGATCCAATTAGAAAGGTTTCGAACTCATATCCTGCAAGCGCTTGGGTGATTAGATCCACAAAATGAGAGATTTCATCAATGAGTCCTTCGCATACCCAACAATCCTTTGGTGTTATGTTCTTTTTGGTATGGAGTTGTTTTTTTATGGCTTGTCCTCTCTCTGCGTTAGTCCCTTTGGTGAACTCTTTTCGAAATAACCTGCCAACGCAGGCATCGCAGAGAGGATGCCTTGATAGGAATTGTTCTGTTTGTCTGAGTGTGTGCGGCTCCATTAAAGGTGCTGAATAAGCGAAGTTCTATAAAGGTTTCCTTTTTGACATTCGATAATGTAACAGAAAAAATTACTTGGTCCATCTATGGTATTTAGGTCAACCAGAGGTAGTACAGCGCCCATGCAAGTGCGATCCCAAACCCGATTGGGGCGATCCACCACCATACAGAGGTAGCCACGCCAAGGGTGTATGCAAGAGAAAGCAAAAAACCAATGACAAGAAAAGCCGTCAGAACATCTCGATATTTCATCTATCTGTCCACCTGATTTCCCTTTCGTGTTTCTTGGTAGTTGACAATTCGCTGACGGTATATAAACCTATCAGAATTTTTCTTAGAATCAGCACCATGGTTTTCTTTTGGTAGGTTTTTTGTAAGTCTCTCAAACGAGAAAAAAACGATTAGGTCCAAAAGCTATTAATCAGGTTGCGCTGTAATAACCGCTGCAGAAACGGCCATTGAACCAATGTCATCGTTTGACGAAACACAACAGGACTGTTTGTCGACTGGCTCTGTGCGTTACCAGCGGTGTCATATGCCGTGATAGTCACCGTATGGTCTCCTATTCCCATCCAGGTCCATTCATAGGGTGGTTGGGTGTCGCTAAACCGCACTGATCCGTCCAACGCAAACTCCACACGATCCATCCCGCTCATCGTATCAGTAGCATCTACCATGAATTTGACCGTGAAATAATCAATCTGCTCTTTTGTGAAGGACAATGATGGTTTCGTCTTGTCTATCTTAATGCTGACCGATTTCGGTGTTTCGACGTTCCCTGCATAATCATCAGAGTAGTACACGACCGTATGGATGCCTTCCGCAGAGATTACAAACGGCGTGGTATATTTTGTAAAGGAGCCGCTATCAACTTTATAGTAGGTATTGTTAACACCAGATGGTTCCTTTAAACCACCATCACCAATATTTCGGTCTTCTGGTGGGTCGGTTGCGGTAAGCGTGACGGTCACAGAACTAAGGTACCACCCGTTCTGCCCTGCGGTCCCTGAAAGCACGCAGGTGGTCACCGGTGGCGTGGTGTCAGGCGGCTTGATATAATCCCATCCGATGGCATCAACCATGGTGATATCAGGGGTCTTGTAGAAGTGAGGGTAATACGTCAGACCCATGCTTATCGCTGGTTGCATGAGTGCATAGACGTTCCCCTGGCTGAAATGCGAGCATTGATACGGGTCACCGTCAGACATCCGATACTCCACGGTGATGACATCCGAGATGACGTCATCGCTTGTCCCCGGTGCGTTTTTACAGACTAGACGTGGTGTGGTCAGGAACTGCGTATAGGTTTCAGGGTTGTAGTTTGCTGCGCCGTCGGAGAACTGGAAACGATAGACGTCTAACGTCTCGATGTCTTTAAGGATATAGCGGAAATCGGCACCTGAGGTAAAACCAAGGACATGGCCTACCTCATGCGCAAGGACGGATTGGAAACAGAATTGTCCAGAGCTAATCCCGTTGCTTGGGTCGTAATCCCAGCTGAAATCAGAGTTAATCGTCATATCTGCTGCATAGCCGGTAACACTGCCGATCGTCGCACGATAATTTGCCTTCGTAAAGTAGCATCTGTCTTCATTTGTAATCGTTGCGCTATCCCCATTGTAGCGGACGGGAATGGTGCTTGTCGAGGGAAGATAGGTCTGGATCATATCATCAGCGTCCATGCCGGTGATAAGACCTGTTCGCGTATTGGTCCATGTGACAGATCCCGCGTACGCACACGTTGTCCCCCCAAGCACCCCGGGGCTCATCGATTGAAAACCTAGGGTGATGACCACCGTGATTGGGTCAGTAAACAGACTTTCGATATATGCTGCCACGGCATTGATTGCTGTCTGAGCACCACTGGGCGGTGAGGACACGATAAACTGGATGTCCAGTCCACGCGAGTCTCCGGAACTAATGATGACCTTCTTTGGGTCGGTGTCGAAGTTGTTTTTCGCGTTTTTCATGATGTCTTTGAATTGATCTATAGTCATGTCGATGGTTTCGTTTTCTAGTATCGGCCAGGTGATTGATTCGGTCTGTAGGTCGAGAACTTGGCCATCGGAGTACAGGATGCTTTGTTGAATCGGTCCTTGTTCCCTATATACAAGCATGCTTGCGTTGTGTTGCGCTGTATCGATTTCTGCTTGTTGTTGCCAAAAAGCTATCGGTGATGGTGCGAGACAGAACACCAAAAAACACATACATGTCATCAAGGCTGCTATTCTTCCTATAGATGGTTTACAGATACGTACGACCCCCTTATATATATGGAGAAGACATCCATCGATGTTATATAAAAGTAATCCTACCTCCCTTCTCATTGATGGATATGATTTTCAACGCGTCCTTTGAGGAGATGATTTTGAATAAACGTTGTATTGCACCCTGTTCTATTCTCTATTCCTGAGTTAATCCCTGAATTAGTTGATCCCAGATTCCTTTTGCGATAACGTTTGCACAATCATTTACGTTCATGCAGGTAAGGATTCTTAGGGTGAAAAAAAGGACAAGCAACGTGAGAGTAAGCGTGATAGGAAGAAGTGCTACTAAGGCGACGATGAAACAGCCAAGCGAGCTAGAGGTGCTTAACCCCAGCGGCTTTGGGGGGTCCTTCTGAGATAAT
>MUGD01000166.1 GCA_002900555.1 Thermoplasmata archaeon M9B2D
TTCGAACTTTGATAGAGACATTGTCATGGGACGGACAATTGATTCGTTCACAGATCGTCAAACAATCATTGATGCATATCTTGCTTCTACATGGGCGTGGAACATCACTCTACGATATTCTATCATAGTTTTTGATGAACCAGATACAATCATGTTTACATATCTCGACTACTATACAACTGATTTTACTTTGACTTAATACGATGGCTAGTCCTTGGAGGCTAGCCTCGTCTTCAACTCTTTTATTCTTGTTACATTGACAGCATCGATGCCTTTTTTTTCAGCAAGCTCTACAGATACCATATCAAGATAATGCGTGAGTGTGAGCATGCTTTCTATTTTCGAATTGCCAAACGAGTGTAAGTTTATGGGGTTTAGACCTATTTCGTTATAGAGATCAAAAGCAACTTCCATTTTTTGACTTATCCGAGTATCTTCATCACTACTCCTCAAAAAAACTGGAATGATTGCACTCGCTTTACTTTCTGGAAATCCCTCGATTTCGTTATGGGTCGCTTCTGGTATCTCTGAGTTGAATGCTTCTGCTTTCGAGTTCTCATTGATTTGGCACTTGGCTCGATATGCAACTGGACCAAGGTGCTGAGCCCCAATGAAAAGGGGAATTCTATTGTGGATTTTCTCAACTATAACAGAAGGTGTAGGGATTGCCTTCCCCCATTTCTTTGATGCGGAGGCTAGGCTTTCACTAATGTCAATCAAATCAGTCATAGGCGCTCCTACAAGCGTTTCCGAAATTGGCAACACCTCAGATAGTAATAGAGGTAGTGCAGCCCTCGGTTGAACTCCTTCTTGAATAAGGATTTGGGGAAAATGGCCAAATTCATTAGCTATCTGCCCTCCTGAAGTAACAGTCAGAATCTTAGACCCTCTCTCTTCTGCTTGCGCAAGAGAAGCAAGTGTTTCTTCTGTATTTCCAGAATAGCTGACTGCTATAACAAACCAGTCTTTCGATATCCATTTCGGAAGAAAGTAGTTTCTTACGATGCTAATGGGTATAGGTGAATGCTGACTTAGAATTTCTCTGGTATAGGAACCAACTATAGAACTACCTCCCATGCCTAAGAAACAAAGCCCTTCAATTCCCTCCTCGTAGTAATTTCTGCACACTTGGATTAACTCGTGATTTGGGCGCGAATTTCTCAGCATCTGGGGAAAATGAAAGACCATGCTTCTCATATCATCAAGTCGCATTGTCTCAGGAAGCTTTTTCATGGTTCAAATATTGATTGTCTTTGTTTAAAGATAATCGTATCAGTAGTGTCATCCTCCTTCAAAAGAGTAAGACTAAAGTAAGGGGACAAGTTTCATGCAGTTCCTCAGAAGCTGGAGGTCTTGGCTTGGGTGTGATGAAAACAGCAGCTGTGAAAGGAATAATTCCTGCAGGAAACAAGGTCAATGAACTAAGAACCAATCTTTTCCGTTTAATCACTGAGACTTCAATCGTTCTCAACGAACGGTTTGGAGCCGCAGGTCTCGAAGCTGTGTCAGAGATATTTCACAGACTTGGTGAGGAAGACGCCAAAACAATGAAAGAACGGCTAGGATTTGGAAATACACTGAAAGATGCTCTTGATGCATGGTTTGTTATTGGTCACATCATGGGTTCAAAAATGGAGCCTAACTGGGTTTCAGAAAACCGAGTGGAAGTTAATCACAGCTATTGTCCACAGCACGAAGAATTTCTAAAACGTGGAAATCTCTTTTGTACTGACGCTTGCTTACCATATGTCGGTGCAATTGCTGAGAATGTTGGCGAAGGTGTAAAGATGGATATAGTACGAGCTGCAGATGAGAATTCGACTTGTATCAAAGCACTTTATGTTCCTTCTAAGGAAATTGGCTAAGTTGAAGCAGGAAGAACTCAATTTCTCTGTTGATGGTGATTCACTCAATGGTATTTTGATAAGACCTTCTACAACATCAAACAATGCTGTTCTGCTTTTGCATCCGCATCCACTTTATGGCGGAGACAAAGACAATCATGTTGTGAAAGAGCTTGAGCAGCTATTCCTTGAAATGGGATTCATTACAATGCGCTTTGATTTCAGAGGTGCATCCAATACTCACCTGAGATACAATGGATTATCAGGCGCAGTAGAGGACACTTATAGAGCAATAGAATATATTGAAAGATGTGATGTGAATTCACTAGGTCTTGTTGGCTATTCCTTTGGTGGTTCGACTGCTTTAAGGGTAGCAACAACGCGATCCCTGAGTTTTCTTGTGACATTGAGTGCATCATTCCAGCTATTCCTTGAAGGAAGCTATCAAGAATCACAATTAACGAAAATTAGCTGCCCTGTGCTTATGTTCCATGGCATGTCCGATAATATGGTCCCGTATGCAGACTTGAAGACATTCTCATCCTTCATTTCTGAGATCAAAATGGTATCTCTGAAAAACGAGAATCATTTCTATCAATATGCATTACCAGAAGTCTTGAATGAAATAAGCTCATTCATTTCTACCATATTCAGCTGAACGACCCTTCAAAGCTATCCTTAAGTAGCGCTCTTTTTCTGAAAATCAAAATGGTGGTTAACATTGCTCAAGGCTATGGTTTTTGATATGGATGGGACCATAACAAAGCTGACCTTACCTTTAGAAGCAATGAGGCAAGACACGAAGAATTTCTATGTTGAACGAGGATTTCCCGCAGAAATGCTTGAGGATGCAGATGGGATCTCCAGTTCAACAGCAAAAGCGAAGGAGTACTTCCTTTCTAATGGGATGCAATTGTCTGAATGGGAACGGATAGAGGCTGAAGTTGATTATATCTTGAGTCAACATGAAGGATTTGCAGCCGCGAATGCAGTTCTCATAGAGGGAACTCTAGACATTGTTAGTGAAATAAGACACTTTGGAATATTCACAGCTATTCTGACGAATAATGGCCGATTGGCTGTTGATAAGATAATGCAACAACTACCCCTTGCTGAGTATTTTGATATCATCCAAACCAGACATGAATCTCCGCAACCAAAACCCTACCCTGATGGCCTTCTGAAATTGGGATTACAACTAGGGGTTACTCCTGATGAGATGGTGTATGTTGGCGATGCTTTGATTGATGCAACTGCAGCAAAACGGGCAGGAATTGAATTTTGGGGTGTTGCGACAGGCGAGACTCCCGCAGATGTTCTTCGTGATGCAGGTGCCTCTATCGTATTTCATACCCTTGAGGGTGTTGTAAATGAAGTTCGCAATCGAGGTGTGAAACCGTAAACCGAATTTGGCCATTTGTTAAGTCATGAATTCTTTAACTGACGCATTGATGTTTTGGCTTCTAGTAAGATTATTCGCAATCTTAAGACATATCCAAATGGCTGAGCTTCCAGTGCAGATTTGGCGTCTAGTTCAATTAGAACACATCTCTTGAGGGTCCAGTTTTTGTCTTATATCAAACTGAAGGTTATATACATGTTCGGGAATATGTTTACTGTGACAGGCAGTATTCCTATCCTTGAAGAAGTAAATAGCACGCTTGAGGTCAAAGACCAAATGACAATAGATGAAGGAACATATTTAGTTCTACGTTCAGCTTCGGGTGCATTCACATGCAGATACCCTCCTGTTCCACGAAACTGGAATCCATTAGACCGACCTCATGTTGCTCTTCTTCTGCCTGATACGAAGGGTATCTTCTCTGTCTTCCTCTCCAAGCCTGAAGAGAAGGGTGTAGAACTCCCTCAAAGATTAGAAACAGCGGATCTCAATAAACTTCCAACAAAATCGATTATCGAGATACGTCATAGTAATGCTCACTACGCGTACTACAGACGTGATAATGAAACATGGACCAAAGTTGCTGAAGCGAATGATCCATTTGTTGTCGAGGTTTTCTCACATGGATATGCTCCCATAATTATGAATATGACTCCAACTATTTAGTATCAGATGATTAGAATTGCTATCCGCTTGCACAAAATGAATGATGATTTTGAAGGTGTGAGGAGCGCTAGAGAAATAAGGTTGCATGGTTGCTTGCTTGAGAGGAGAGGATGTGTGTGTATGATTTCAGGAGGGTTTGCGTTCCTCAACACCCATCATTTGCTTTTTAATCCAATAATATATATAAGAATTGTGGAATATTCGCAAACCTTATAGTCATCTTTGCCGATTTTCGCAAATAATGTTTCAGAATATTACGATATTTCTCGAAATGATAGATGAATCGGTATGATGGTTGTGCTTTATTTCATGAAACGTAAGATCTTAGACTAGAAAGCTAGTAAAGGTATCCGCTATCAGACATTTGCTTAAATGTATTCTAGACCATTATACCACAAGGGCCAGGGGGCCTTTCTCTCTCAGAAGCAGTTTCTCTCCTCCTTCCATGTTCTCTACGGCCCCCTCTCTCTATTTTACAAATATTATCTTGCAAACAAAATCCTGTAAGGAGTCTTTTCGATATCAATTCGTTTTGCTCTATGATGAATAGGAATTTCCTCGGTGTAAGGATCAGTGGCATATTACTCGTTTTGGTTTGCAGTGAATCTGCTTTAGAATACTATATTATAGGTATCCTTATATTATATTATGTATTATTAAATCTTGGATAGGGGGTCCGTCGCGACCTTCACTCCTCTCCTCTCTCTCTCCCTCCCAAATGTCCGACCCGAGCGACGAACTTCGTCTGTTCAAGGACCCCCTCCCTACTCTTCTAATTATTGACGTAACAGATGTTGATGTACTCCTAAGTTTCTCTGGTACATTTGTTTCTTAGCCAGCAAGTTTTAAAGGAGTAGTCTCAGGTGCCAAGCCAAGGCGAGTAACTGTGTCCACAGCAAGAAGAACAATTGACAGCACCTTTCGACGATTATTGAACTACACAGCTGAGATTATCATGTCAATCATACTGCTAGTGATGATTTGTATACCATTGTCAATCACTATTCCTATGTGGCTTCAGCATGTTCTATTAGGCACGCCAAGATCTGAACTAACAATCAATCTTGTAGCTTGGTTTGGCTATGATGGAGCTTTATGGGTAACACTCTTACTCGGTTTGGTCAGCTTCTCTCTGAGCTATATCTACATACTCAAAATGAAGCCAGGGATCACCTCAACGACGGATGAAAAGGAAGTTGATGAAGAAGTAGAATACTCCGACAAAGAAGAGGTGGCTTTTGAAGATGAAGATGTTGAGGAAGAAGAGGAGATAGCAGCTGAGGATCAAGAAGAAGAGGAGATAGCAGCTGAAGACCAAGAGGAAGATGAAGAGCACATCGACTTAGATGAGATTGAAACCAGCCTTGAGGATATGGAAGAAGAAGAAGAGGAGGAGGATGTATAGGACTATTAGGTCCTTGTATCTCTCCTAATCTTACTAATCTAGTTGCACTTTTTGGGCAAGACGATCAACAAGTGTTTTGAAAGCCTTAGCGGAATTCGACTCAGGATCCTCTATTACAAACGGAGTACCCTTGTCACTAAGTGCGATTACTCTTGGATCTAGAGGGAGAGTGCCTAGGTGGTCAATTTTGTATTCCTCTGCAGCGGTCTTCGCAGCTCCTTCTCCAAAGATTTTGTATGACTCACCGCATTTAGGACAGATGAACTCAGCCATGTTTTCAACAATGCCGAGAATTGGTACACCCATTTTCTCAACTAATTGAATTGCTCTTCGAGCATCAAGAACTGCTACTTCCTGAGGTGTTGACACAATCACGACCCCATCCAAATCCGGAATAGATTGCAAAATACTCAGTATCTCATCGCCTGTTCCGGGCGGAAGGTCCACGATTAGGATATCCAAATCTTCCCACTTCACATTAGATAGAAACTGGCTGATAGCTTTTGCTACAAGCGGACCTCTCCAAGCAACAGCATCATCATCCTTCCTTAGAAGAAATGCCATACTCATTACCTTAATATCAAGCGGACCCAGAATCGGATTGATGAATTCGCCCTCAGCAATAGGATGTTGACCTTCTAAACCCAACAGCTTGGGAACATTAGGACCATAGATATCAACATCAAGTATCCCTGATTTCTTCCCTCTCTGGGCAAACGAAACCGCAAGGTTAGTTGCGACAGTTGTCTTTCCAACTCCTCCTTTTCCTGAAAGGATAACAATCTTGTGTTTGATTCCCTTCATGTTTTCAGCAACATCAGGAGGTATCATTGGCTTAGTCATTGCAATCGAGGAAAGCACACATGCCAATTTCTAATAAAGCATCGGATATGAACCATGATTCATAATGTTCTTTGTTGATATTTATTGAGAATTTGCCTTGCCAGCTCTTCATTTGATGCTGCAACGAAATTCATCATTGCATCCGGTTCAAGAGAACTGACAAACCGCTTCCCGTCAAGACCAATAACATAACCACCAGCTTCGAAGACCATATGTGTGCCGCAGAGATGAATGATGGGAAAGAGATTTCTAAGGTCAACCATGCCATCCAAAAAGCCTGCTGCAGTCCAACAAAGATCTAGAAGATTGCTTGCAGTTCTGCGTATGTCATGAACTGCTTTGATTGTCCTCATAGAACTCTTGAGAAAAGCAGAATCGAAGGTTTTCTTGATATCGTACGATATAATCGCATTCTCTAATTCGATTGGTTTTGCAACTTGAACCCTCTTCCCATTTCTTGTAACTCCTTTTCCCTTGATTGCGATGAATCTTTCATTATTGAATACTGAATCGATGATACTGAGTTCTGCATCATCAGAGGTCATATTGTTCTTGTATGGAACGATTGCAATTCCTAGTGATACAAGTGGAATCCCTCTCTTTAGGTTCGCTGATCCATCAATTGGGTCAACAAGTGCAAGATATTCAGGCTTCCCAGATGTCTGGAGTAATCCCTTTTCTTCTGATAGAATATCAAAGGAAATTTCAGAGCCTAGGAGTACCTCAATTATCGCATCCTCTGCTTTTTTATCAAGTAGCAGCGTCTTGTCACCGTACGGATTTACTTGTCCTGTATCCGCCATGGCCTGATCGAGGTTGTCAAGTATGCATGATTTTGCGGCATCAATAGCTTTTTTGAGAGTCTTGAGTGCGGTCATTTATTGCCACTGCTCGAATTAGTGGCGTGCTCTATATCACTTGTGTGGTTTGACAATAAGACAATACCTTAAATGGTTCAAGACCTGAAATAAGAATGTACGGTACTTCATGGTGGTTTTCATGGGCTTCCTAAGCGGCAAAAAGAAAGTCGATACTGAACGTGGTATTCTAGAGATGAAGGGTACAATGAATGCATTGACCCTAAGAGTTCGAAGATTAGAAACAAGAATGGCTGAAGAACAACAATCAGCAAAGGAGGCAATGTCAAAAGGCAACCGTTCCATGGCAAGATCCCATCTTAGTATCGTGGTAGATTTAGAGAACCGGAAAGCCCGCTACCAACAGCAATACTTGACGTTAGAAACAGCTCTTCTGAATCTTGAGGAAGCTAAGACGCAATCAGAGGTCCTGAGAGCATTTAGTATTGCCAACGATGCATTAACCGAAGCTCGTTCTATGCTAAAGCCAGAAGAAATTCAAACACAGCTTGATAGACTTTCTGAGTCCTTTGAGCATATCTCAATAGCTGGTGAATTATTATCAGAGGACCTCACAGGAGCTGACTCGACAATCGAAATGGAGGAGAGAGTTGATCGTGAACTTGATTCCATGGAAGCCGAGCTTCTTCTTGAGAAAGAAGGTGTACTTCCTCCACTCGAAGTAGAAGGTGGAAAAAGACCAAAGGAAGCAGCGGCAGAAAAAGCTGGAGAAAAACGAATTGATGACCTCTTGGCCGATTTAGAGAAAGAAGCTCGTGAGGAACGCGAAAGAGAGGCAGAGGGCTAATCAATTCTATTATTCAATCTATTCTACAGGTGCAAATAGCTTTGGAAATAAAACTGGTAGTCTTCGATGTAGATGGAACACTCACACAGCATAGTAGTGTTTGGTGGAGACTTCATGAGCTATTCGGTACCACTGAAGAAGGTCGTGTCTATTTCGATCAGTACTTCTCGGGTGAGATCACATATCAACAGTGGGCTGATTATGATGCAGCATTGTGGAAAGACCAACCTCTTGATCGTGTAATGGAGGTAGTTAACAATACGAAACTTGTTGAAGGGGCAGAAGAGACGATCCAAATCCTTAGAGAGCATGGTATCAAGACAGCCATCCTCTCAGGCGGGCTTGACATTATGGCTGATGATATTGCCCGCCGTGTTGGGATTGATTATGTCTTAACTAACAAACTCATCCATAGCGATGGGTATCTTACGGGTACTGTTGAAAATGTCATCGGATGGGCAGAAAAGGCTAAATTCATACACAAAATTCTCAGTCACTTT
>MUGD01000167.1 GCA_002900555.1 Thermoplasmata archaeon M9B2D
ATTTTTAAAAGACACCATGGCTGACTTTTTCAAAATGAACGAGGATAGCCAATAATACCTCTCTTCTTATTTTTTAATCATAATGCATTTTGAGGTGGCAATATTTTTAATCAATGGCCTTATTTCGAGTCATATGAAGGTTCTAGCAATCGCTGATATCCATGGGTCTCAATATCGGATGAATCTTGTCTTAAAAAACGTTACAACCTATCATCCTGACCTGGTTGTTCTGTGTGGGGATATCACTCAGTTCGGGCCAGGGGAGCTTGCGACAACACTGCTTAACCAGATACCGGTTCAGACCCTTGCGGTACCAGGCAATATAGATACATTTGATGTTGATGAAGGCATTACGAATAGCAACGCGACGAATCTTCACCAAAGACGAGTCGTCGTCCAGGGGATACCGTTCATTGGAATCGGACGAGAGATCCCAACACCTCTCAAGGACATGATGATTGTCGATGGGGAGACGCAGAAACCTTTACAGAAGATTGTTGATTCGACAAGCGTGCTCGTGACCCATTATCCACCGTTCAAGCTTCAGGATAAGATCTTCATAGGAACCCATGGGGGAAGTAAGGAGCTGCGTAGCCTTATTGATACCAGCAAGCCGCTCGTTGTCCTCTGCGGTCATATCCATGAGGACCCTGGGGTGATACAGACAGAGAAAACGACCGTTGTGAACTGCAGCCTGGGGAAACGAACAGAGGGGGCGATCGTGGAGATAGACAAGACGGTCACGGTCACCATCCTTGATTAATATTCTCTGAAATAAAATGGAGTAGCCCCGAACGGATTCGAACCGATGTCACGAGAGCCAGAGTCTCGTATGATTGACCGCTACACTACGGGGCTATGAGACTTGTTTTTCTTTTGTTGTATGTCGTATGTGAGTGGAGGGAATTTGTCGTTCTTTATGAAATTTTCTCTTTCTTCTAAAAAAATATTTATCTACCTAGAAAATTACTTATGTACGGTTTGGTTGGTGTGACGTATACACGTTGATATTATTGGTGGAGGCATCGGTGGCCTAAGCACCGCACTCTCAATAAAAGACCATAACCCATCAATTGAGGTCGTGGTTCATGAAAAATACAAGGAGATCGGGTATAACCATGAAGGGCGACGGTGCGGGGAGGCACACTCGGTTGAGCGTGAGTGGACAAAATGGAAACCAACTGATACAAGCATCTTCAACACAATCCTTCATGCGGATGTCACCATCGGAAAGCATCGATATACTGCCCAGCGGCCTGCGAATGTTGCCTTTATCCTTAACCGTCAGGAGTTCATCTGTCAACTGGCACGGGATGCGGAGAAACGAGGGGTTATTATTCAGACAAGCGATAAAATACAATCGATTGAGAATCTCGATGGGGACGTTATTGTCGATGCTTCAGGATGTCCAAGTACGGTGAAACGGGAACTAAACCTCGGGACAGGATACATCGGTACGACCTATCAACAGAGCATTGAGAATGCGAACTGTTTTACCTCTGATACCATACAGATTGTCTTTGTTCCTTCTGGTGGATATTTCTGGATTTTCCCACGGAACCCGCAGAAAAAAGAGGTGAACGTCGGTGTTGGATTCTTTGGTACGTTTCATTATGACCTGCGGAAAATCCTTAACACGTTTAAAGAGGAACATCAGATAACTGGAACGGTCACCTACATGGTAGGCGGATTGATTCCACTTGGACTTCAACCACCGTTCTTGTTTAGAAATATCCTTTTTGTGGGTGATGCCGGTGTCGGGGCGTTCCCTCTGACCGGACAAGGGATTTATCGAGCATTATTAAGCGGTGATATCGCAGGATGCTGTATCGCACAAAACAACCTAAAAAAATATCCACATATCATCCGTAAGGAATTCACACACTGGAACATGATTGGATCGACATTTATCAGGATGAACCTTGTGCTTCAAAAGATTAATCCAGCGTTGTTTTTGACAACAATGAATCTTTTAGTACGACAAGGAAAACAGCTTCGCCTGTTTACCCCCTGACCCTGTCTGTTGATTGTAATAAAAAGAAAGCGAGGTTGTAAGAATGGTTCAAATGTTATCGTATGTACATTGAACATTTTCGACAGAAATCTACGCTTCCATAGTAAATGCTAGAAAGATATATAAACGAGAGTAATATATTTTACTTAGCTCATAATTTTGAGGGGGCTTTAAAAATGAAGAAACAAATATATAAAAAAGGTATCGTCGTAGGACTTCTCGTCCTGTTTTTTGGAGCAAGTGTCATCCCCGCCGCGTTTAGCATTACCCAACCACCAAAAAGTGAACCACTCTCACCAAACCGAGGTTTTTTTATGATCCCGGATTCCCTAGCAAAATCTGTCGGCATGTACAATCCTGCTGATGGTACATACCTAGGTGACATCATCGTGGATACGACTCACTTCTCAACACCAATTAATGCAGTGAAAGGACCTGATGGGAACATCTATGTTTCTGATCAAGTCGCTGATTCAGTGTTTGTATATGCACCTAACGGAACCTATCTGTACACCTATGCAGACGCAACCGATGGACTTGATAATATCCGTGGCATTGACTTCCGCCAAGGCGAGCTATTCGTTTCAAAGGGTGGCACGGGAGGAACAGGTGGTAAATGTATCGCCAGGTTCTCTGGCCCTCATGTCCGTCTACCTGATTTCATCCCAAGTACTAGTGGTATCGACCCCTTTGACATTCTGTTTTTGCCAGATGGCAGATGCTTGGTCGCTGATATCGAAGGAACCACGGACAACATCCGTCTCTACTATGCAAATGGTACCCTGCAGCAAGTACTCTTCGTAGTAAGTTTCCCTGAACAAATCCAATTTGACAGCTTGGCACCAGGTGCATTCTTGACCGCTGCATTTTCAGCAAATGTAATCCAAGATTTTGAGCTGAACGGTACCATCGTTCAGACTACGCCGTATAGCGGTGGACGAGGGGTATATCGTCTTGGCAATGGAAACATTCTTGCGACCTCAGGCGCTGGAATCCAAGAGATACAACCGGGGACTGGTACAATTATCCAAACAGAAAAAACAGGATCAGGACGGTTTATTGAGTTATTTGCAACCGGGGCGAACCAACCTCCGTACACACCAAGCGACCCTAACCCGGCTAATGGGACAACCAACGTTCCGTTAGACAAAATCCTCAGCTGGACTGGCGGCGACCCAGACCCTGGCGATATTGTCGCCTATGACGTCTATTTCGGGACCACAAGCCCACCGCCAAAAATCGTCAATAATCAGACAACAACCTCCTACACTCCTGCCGGAATGACATACAACGAGCAGTACTATTGGAAGATCGTCGCATGGGATAATGGAGGACTTTCCACAGAAGGACCAATCTGGGAATTCTCCACGGTAACAGACACGGTACCACCGACCAGTACTCATGAACTAGCAGGAACCATGGGGAATGACGACTGGTACATCAGCTGCGTGACTATTACGATCGAGGCGACCGATGATACCTCTGGCATCGATGCCATTTTCTTAAAGGTAGACGACGGGGACTATGTCGAGTACACCGAACCAATGGAGATATGCACAGATGGAACGCATGAGTTCTGGTATTATTCGGTCGATAACGCGGGCAACATCGAGGATGAGAACGGTCCGTTTAGCTTTAAGATCGATAAGACCGGTCCGGTGTTCAATTCCTATACGTTCACGGCGCAGAATGCGTTGAAGAATAAGTGGTTGTGTGTCGCGGATGTTGAGGATGCGGACAGTGGTGTTGTGCTGGTGGAGTTCTACGTGGATGATGCGTTGGTCGGGAATGTGACGTCTGCTCCTTGGGAGTTCCTGTTTGAGGGGAAGCCAGAGACGTCGTCGCAGGCGATCGCGTATGATGCTGCGGGGAATTCGGCGATGAGTGAGGTCGCAAGTTCCATTGAATTTAGCAGCCAGCAACAAAGCTATTACCCTTACACGATTCTGTATATACAGTATCTCCAAGGATAATAACAACGACAGAAAACGGAGTGAGCGTTCACTCCCATCCCATTTTATTTTTTTTTCAATTGCAAATAAAGGGAGAGGAGTGGGCCAGGCCGGAATTATCTGATTTCCATCTAGAAACGCGTCAACCTTAATCGGATTTTATCGCTTAGTCTACATAAGTAGTGTTTTGATGAATTGATGCAAAATAGTATTTCAAATATTAAGACATAGAATTGGGTACTTTAGCAGGAGTCCAATCAAACTCTATCCATGGGAATATAAAAAACTGGCATAATATAGGATATGGTAGAATCCTTCCTCGGTCCCAAAAGTTACCAACCCATTTGTTTGAAATCAACCAGCTTAATCTGCTATTATAGGCAGTCGCATGGTATTTCTCATTGTTAATGAAATTATTGTTGGAAACGATAGTTCTTATACTCATCAATTGAATTCCAATTGTATTATTTTTAATAGTGTTATACCGGACTACGTTATCACTGTTCCCGATGTCCATACCATAACTTACGCAATTCTGAACGATATTATTTTCAATTAAATTGTTTCCAGAACCCCATGTTAGAATACCTGTATCGCAATCACTGATTATATTATCCCTAACAAT